>CAZBXO010000011.1:9420-31228 GCA_964495645.1 uncultured Phenylobacterium sp.
CCCCGATCGCATCCGAGCCGTACGTCGCGGCCGCGCCGTCCTTCAGGATCTCCACCCGTCCGATCGCAGAGACCGGCAACAGGTTGGTGTCGGCCGTGCCGCCCGAGAAGCGGCGGCCGTTCAGCAACACCAATGTGCGCTGCGCGCCCAGGCCGCGGATGTTGATGTTGCCGCCGCCGGAGCGCCCTTGCGCCGCGACCGAGAACTGGTTCGAATCACCCAGCGTCGGGCCGCTGATCGGCAGTTGCTTGAGGATCTCGAGCACGGACGGCGAGCCGCGCTTCTCGAGTTCGTCACGGCCGATGACCGCGACGGGAATGGCCGTGTCCTTGGGCGTGCCGGCGATATAGGAGCCGGTCACCACCACTTCCTCGACCGTCGACTCGGTCGGTGCGGCCGCGGTCTGGGCCATCGCGGCCCCGCCGCCGCCAGCCGCAAGGACCAGGGCGAGCACGGACGCGCCGCGCCAATAGCTGCGTTTCAGCATACGAATCTTCCTCCCCCAGGGATCCCCAGTCGATGATGCGCGCCGGGTTCCTCTGGCGGAGGCAGATTGTCACCGCCCCGAAACAAAACAACGGTCGCCAAGGGGGGACGCAGACAGCCGTGCGCCAGTGTGGTGCGGGCGCAACGGTCGCTTACGCCCGGTCAGGGACGGCCTCGGGCCGCTTCGCGCCTAGAACGGGTGCACCCAGAGGGAATGGGCGCTCTCGAAGCGGAAGCACTCGAACACCGGGATCGCCACGTCCGGCCCGGACATCGCCCAGAGGACGGGTTGGGGCGTGATGGCCGGCATCTCGGATCCCGCGACAAGGTCTTCGACAGGGGACGGTTCGACGATCGGTGGCGGCTCATCGACGGGGGCCTCCGGTTGCGGCGTGTCGTCGACGGGCGGTTCGTCGCCCGATCCCTCGATGGGCCCCTGAGGCGGCGCCTCGGGCTCTTCGCTCCCGTCGCCCGGCTGCGTTTCATCGCCGCCGCCCGCCGGATCCTCGATCGGTTCGTCCGGGGGCGGGTCGAAGTCGACGGGGACTTCGAAATCCTCAGAGTCGGAGTGTTCCCCGCCGAAGTCGAAGTCGTCGGGAAGATCGAAATCACCCTCGTCCAGGCCGAAGTCCTCGTCGTCGGGTTCGAAGTCGTCGTCGTCCGGATCGTAGGTCGGCGTGTCGGCGTCGGGATCGGAGGACTCCTCGGTGGGCTCGTCCGGCGGCGATTCCTCGTCCTCTTCGGGCGACGCCAGCGGTGAGGCCTTGCTCTCCCAGAAAAACGCGTCCCCGAGGCCTGGCTCGCGCTCTGGTCGCGCGACCAACTGCTGAAAACGGAAATTCATCGGCCGCTCCTCGCCCGCGTGGGCGGCGGCCGGTCTAAGCCGCAGGTCTCTGGGACCGGTGAAGCGACGTGGTTAACGGCCTCCAGAGCCGCGGGCTTCGTGGGCAGCGGGCAGTGTTACATGTCAGGAATGCAACAAAAGAATGGTTTGCCTCAATCATCTGAAAATTGCCGAAATCCTGCCGCGCATCCTTGGTCAAGGTGGAACGTTCGTCGCAAGTCGGGGCACTGACGGGACAGGGCGGAACATCGCCTCGTCCCCTGCGGAGGAACGATGTCCCTGTTCTCTGACCCCACCATCGGCGAGGACGCCGCCGCCGGTCCGGCCTTCCAGCTCGCGACCCGCTTCGACTACGCGACAGCCATGGTCATCGGCGCGACCACAGCGCAGCTGGACCCTCTGTCGCTGCTGGACGACGTGGGCAACGACCGCGCGACCGCCCGGGCGATCACCGTCGACGCGCCGCACACCTTCTCGACGCTCAACGCCATCGGGGACTGGGACTTCTTCAAGGTCCACCTGACGGCCGGTCAATCCTACGACATCGGCATGTATGCTGCAGTCGGTGGGCCCTCGGGCGTTCCGTTGCTCGACGCCTTCGTCGAGGTCTACGACACTAACGGCGACCTCCTGACGTCGGGTGATGGCGGGGCGCCGACACTGCCCAACAACGTCAATTCCGGATTCGATGTGCTGCTGAGCTTCATCGCGCCGGCGGACGGCGACTACTTCATCAACGCACGCGCCTTCGACCAGGACCCGGTCAATGGCACGGCCGGCGATGGCGTCGGCGACTATGAGTTCTTCGTCGCCTCGGGAGACCCGCGCACGGCCTATCACCCGCGCTACTCGACGGACAGCCCGCTCCACTCGATCGACTGGGGCACGCAGGTCGACGGAACCGTGCGCAATCCTGACGGCGACAACGGCCCGCGCGACAACGGCGCAGCCTTCTACGGCGCGGCGCACAACGACACCTACGGCGTCACCGGCAAGAACGTCGTGACCTACTACTTCGCGCGCCAGGGCGATCTGTTCGTCGACGAGAATCCCGTCAGCGTCGGCTCCACCGACACCATGCTCCAGGCGCGCAACATGACGGCCTGGGAGAAGACCGCCTTCCGGCAGGTGCTGGACCTCTACGAGAGCGTCGCCGATGTCGTCTACATCGAGGTGCAGAGCCGCGAAGAAGCCGACTTCAAGTTCATCGTCTACAACGGCACCCCCGGCGCGGGCGCCAGCCTGCTCGGTCGCATGAGCCCGCCCGACACCGAGAACGAGGGCCAGGCGGAATTCAACGGCGGCGACGTTCGATGGACCGAGGCCGGGCTGCAACAGGGCGGCTTCTACTTCCCGACGCTGATCCACGAGCTGGGCCACGGCCACGGGATGGCCCATCCGCACGACAACGGCGGCCACTCCAGCGTCATGCGCGGCTCCGAGAGCGAGGACCCCACGGAGAACGTGATCGGGGGCGGGCTGGCCGACTTCGACCTCAGCCAGCAGGTCTTCACGATCATGTCGTACAACGACGGCTGGCAGACCTCGCCCTACGGCACGCCCAGCTCCGGCGATCTCTTGGCGATGAACGCAGACAACTTCGGCTGGATGGGCACCCTGGGCGCTCTCGACATCGCGGTGATCCAGGACAAGTACGGCGTCAACGAGGACACGGGCCGGGGCAACGACATCTACGAGTTGAAGGATGTCAACGCCGCCGGCACGTTCTACGCCACGATCTGGGACGCGGCCGGAAACGACACCATCCGCTATTCGGGCTCACGCGACGCTAGCATCGACCTGCGCGCCGCGACCCTGCAGTACGAGGAAGGTGGCGGCGGCTGGGTGTCCTACGCCTATGGCATCCACGGCGGCTTCACGATCGCCAACGGAGTCACGATCGAGAACGCCGCCAGCGGCTCGGGCAACGACCGGCTTACGGGCAACGCGGCGGCCAACGTGCTGACGTCGGGCGCCGGGCTGGACACCCTCTGGGGCGGCCTGGGCAAGGACACCCTGAACGCCGGGGCCGGCAACGACGAGCTGAACGGCGGCGACGGTGACGACCTGCTCATCGGCGGGGTCGGCGCAGACCGGTTTGTGATCGCGGGCGACAACTCCGGCCGCGACGTGATCCAGGACTTCGCCCGTCTGGTGGATCGGATCGCCTTCACCGGCGTGACCGGCCTGACCCGATTCGAGGATCTCTCGATCCTTTCAAGCGCGCGCGATGGCGCCAAGGGAGCCCTGGTCACCTGGGGCGATGGGACCGACGACATCTGGTTGCCCGGCGTCAACCCTCTTCAACTTTCGCCCCTGGACTTCGATTTCGCCTGATCGCCGCCGCAGGAGGGCGAGCCGCGCCCTCCTGGGCTACCAGCTCCCGACGTTCGGCATCGATGTCCAAGGCTCGGCCGGCGGCAGCGCCGGCCCGGCTTGGAGAAGTTCGATCGAGATGTTGTCCGGTGAACGGACGAATGCCATGCGCCCGTCACGCGGCGGCCGATTGATCGTCACGCCGGCGTCCTTGAGGCGCTGGCAGACGGCGTAGATATCATCGACGGCATAGGCCAGATGCCCGAAGTTGCGGGCGCCGCCGTAGTCCTCCGAATCCCAGTTGTAGGTGAGCTCCACCGTGGGCGCGCGTCTCTCCCGGGCCGCGGCCTCGTCCCCCGGGGCGCAGAGAAACACGAGCGTGAACCGGCCGGACGGATTGTCGGTGCGCGACACTTCCTTAAGGCCGAGCTTGTCACAGTAGAAGGCGAGTGATTCGTCGAGGTCGCGGACCCGGACCATGGTGTGGAGGTATCTCACCGGCGCTTCCCTTTACCGTGTAAAGTGTGCGACAATGACTCGCGTTCCGCGGGAGCCGCGGCCGTGATTCAATCGCGCCCATCGGGCCTTGCGACCGAATGCTACGTCGCCTGCACGTGACCGCAAATTCATTTGCGCTTGCATAACGGCGGCATCACAAGCTCCCGCGTCGGCGGACGCGCGGATCTTGCTCAAGGGGTCGGAGCGGCCTGGCGGCCACCTCGGGCCGGGGACGGAAGGGTTCGATGCGTCTGAAGCCTCAGTACATGTTCATCATCGCCGTCCTGGGCGTCGTCGTCCTTTGGATGGTGGTGCGCTCCCTGATCGGCGGCGGCGAGGCGCCCAAGGCCCAGGCCAAGCCCGTCGCCAACCCGATCCTGAGCGTGCAGGTGCAGATGACGCCGGAAGTGCAGCGCCAGGTCGCCGTCATCATGCGGGGCCGGACGGAAGCCACGCGGGCCGTGCAAGTCCGCTCCGAGACCGCCGGCCTGGTGGCCGCGACACCGGCGCAGGAAGGCGCCTTCGTCAAGGCCGGGCAGGTGTTGTGCCGTCTCTCCGTCGACGCCCGCCAGGCCAGTCTCGACCAGGCCAAGGCCATGCTGAAGATGCGCGAATTGCAGCGGCAGGCCGCCAGCCAGCTCGCGGAAAAGGGCTACCGGTCGCCCACCCAGGTGCTGGAATCGCAGGCCAACCTCGATTCCGCCCAAGCCCAGGTGCGCGCCGCCCAGATCGCGCTCGAGCAGGTGAATATCAAGGCGCCGTTCAGCGGTGTGTTCGACAAGCGCGACGCCGAAGTCGGCGCCTACCTCGGCCCGGGCCAGTCCTGTGGCACGATGATCGAACTCGACCCGCTGCTCGTGGTTGGCGACGTGCCGGAGACCGAGGCCGCCAAGCTGCGCGTCGGTGCGCCCGCCACCGCCAAGCTGGTGTCCGGCCAGGTGCTCAACGGGCGCGTCCGCTACGTGGCCCACGACGCCGACCCGCAGACCCGCACCTATCACGTCGAAGTCTCGGTCCCGAACCGGGGCGCGGCCATTCGCTCCGGGCTATCCGCCGAGCTGCGCATTGGCGCGGGCGTCGGGGCTTCCCATCTGGTGCCTGTGTCCGCCCTCGTGCTGGACTCCGCCGGCCGCCAGGGCGTGCGCCACGTCCTGCCGGACAACCGGGTCGCGTTCGCGCCGATCACGGTGCTGGAGGAGACCGCTGACGGCTTGTGGGTCGCCGGCCTCGCCGGTCCGGTTCGCGTGATCACCGTCGGCCAGTCCTTCGTCGCCGACGGTCAGAAGGTTCAGGTGGCCCAGGCGCGCTAGCGCCGGTCGCCATGGGGAAAGCACGATGATCGGGCCGCTGATCGACGGAGCCATCAAGCGCAGGAAGGTCGTCTTCGGCGTCACCTTCATCGCCGCGATCTTCGGCTTCTTCGCCTACCTGACGATGCCGCGGGAAGCGATGCCGGACATCGACCTGCCGTACATATCGGTGGTGGTGCCCTACCCCGGCGTTTCGCCGGAGGACTCCGAGCGCCTGCTGGTCAAGCCGCTGGAGGTCCAGCTGCAGACCATGCAGGGCGTGGTCCACATGAATTCGGTGGCGCGCCAGAACGCAGCCATCGTCACGCTCGAGTTCGAGCCCAAGTTCGACAAGGACAAGGCGCTCGCCGACGTCCGCGCCAAGGTGGACCTGGCGCGTGGCCGGTTCCCGCCCGACGCCGAAGAGCCGATCATCGAAGAAAACAACTTCGCCGGTGAACCTGTTGTCGGCATTGCGCTTTTCGGCTCCGCCCCAGAGCGCGAGCTCAACCGTATCGCGACCGACCTGAAGGAGCGGCTCGAGGCTTCGGAGAACGTGCTCGAGGTCTTCATGGGCGGCGGCCGCGAGGAGGTGCTCGAGGTCGACGTCGATCCGCTGCGCATGGAAGCCTACGGCGTTTCCACGGGCGAACTCGCCGCCGTCATCGGGCGCAACAACCAGTTGGTTCCGGCCGGCAACCTGCGCTCCGGAAGCGGCCAGTTCGCGGTCAAGGTGCCCGGGGTCGTGGAGAGCGCCGCCGACATCCTGAGCCTTCCGATCAAGAAGAACGGCGACCGCGTGGTCACCATCGGCGACATCGGCGAGGTCCACCGCACCTTCAAGGAGCCTGGCTCGATCAGCCGCTTCAACGGTCAGCCGGCCTACATCCTGGAAGTCTCGAAGCGCAGCGGCTCCAACATCCTCGACACCGTCGCGCAGGTGAAGAAGGTGGTCGAGCAGGACGCCAAGGCCTGGCCGGCCACGGTCCAGCACGACTACCTCTACGACGAGAGCGACTTCATCGGCCGCACTCTGATCGTGCTGGAAAGCGGCCTGCTGTCGGCCAGCCTTCTGGTCATGATGATCATCGTCGCCAGCCTCGGGATCCGCCAAGGCCTGATGGTCGGCATCGCCATCCCCTGCTGCTTCATGATCGGCGTGCTCATGATGAGCGGCATGGGCATCACGCTGAACCAGATGGTGATGTTCGGCATGGTGCTGGCGGTCGGCATCCTGGTGGACGGCGGCATCGTCGTGGTGGAGTACGCGGACCGCAAGATGGCCGAGGGGCTTCCCAAGGACGAAGCCTTCGCCGCGGCCGGAAAGCGGATGTTCTTCCCGGTTCTGAACGGGACATTGACGACGCTCTGCGCCTTCGTGCCGTTCCTGTTCTGGAACTCGATCCCCGGCAAGGTGATGAGCTTCATCCCGCTCACGCTCTTCTTCGTGCTGGGCGCGTCGATCTTCGTGGCGCTGATCTTCACCCCGGCGCTGGGGTCGGTGTTCGGGCGCAAGGCCGCGGTGGACCAGGAGCGCCTCGCCGACATCGTCCGGTCCGAGCATGGCGACCCGCGCGAGATGCGCGGCTTCATGGGCTGGTACGCCCGCACCATCGAAGCACTGGGCCGGCGGCCGACGCGCACCATCGGAGCCGCCCTCGCCATCGTCGTCGGCATCTTCGTGTGGTTCGGCGCGACACCGCACGCCACCGAGTTCTTCTTGCGCCAGGATCCGGAGTTCGTGGACGTCTACGTCAAGGCGCGCGGCAACCTCTCGCCGGAGGCCCAGAACGCGCTGACCGCCCAGGTCGAACGTCGGCTCATCGGCATGAAAGGCGTCCAGTCCTTCTACGTCCGCGCCGGCGGCTTCTCGTCGAACGGCGGACCGAACTCAGCGCCCAACGACACCGTGGGCCGAGTGCGGGTCGACTTCGTGGACTTCGAGGGCCGCAAGGCCCTGGACGTCCGCGGCAAGGATCTCGCAGACGAGGTGCGCGAGCGGGTGCAGGGCATCGCCGGCATGCAGGTGGAAGTGCGACTGCCGCAGGGCGGCCCTCCGGTCGGCAAGGACGTGCAGGTTCAGCTGCAGAGCCACGATCCGGTCGCGCTCGACCGCGCCGCGAACCTGGTGAAGGACCACCTCGCCAAGGATCCGGAGATCATCGAGCTCGAGGACAACCGGACCTCGCCCGGCATCGAGTGGAACTTCGCCGTCGACCGCGAGGCGGCCGGCCGCTACGGGGTCGACGTTCTCTCCGTCGGTCAGACGATTCAGTTCCTGACCGGTGGCGTCCTGATGGGCCGTTTCCGGCCGGACGACAGCCAGGACGAGCTGGATATCCGCGTCCGCTTCCCGACGGACTCGCGCACCTTGGCGGCATTCAACCAGCTGAAGATCGTCACTGCCCAAGGCCCGGTTCCGGCCAGCTACTTCCTGAAGCGCATCCCCGCGCAGCAGGTGACCCAGATCCAACGTCGTGAAGGCCAGCGCCTCGTCGTGATCCAGGGCAACACCGTAGAGGGCGTGGCCGCCAACCAGAAGATCACGCAGCTGCGGCCTTGGCTTCAGAAGGCTCCCATCGACAAGGCGGTGGCCTGGAAGTTCGTCGGCGCCGACGAGGAGGGCGCCAAGGCCGCGCAGTTCTTCCTGGTGGCGAGCCTGGCCGCGCTGTTCATGATGGCGGTGATCCTGCTCTGGCAGTTCAACAGCTTCTACGGCATCGCCGTCACCCTGTTTGCGGTGATCCTGTCGACCGCCGGCGTGCTTCTCGGCGTGCAGATCAACCTCCTGCACACCTTCGACTACATCTCGGTGATCATGTTGGGGACTGGCGTCGTGGCCCTGTTCGGGGTCGTGGTCGGCCACAACATCGTGCTGGTCGACACCTACTACCAGCTGCGCCGCCAGGGCTATCTGGCCGACGACGCGGCGGTCCGCGCCGCCGCCCAGCGTTTCAGGCCGGTGCTGCTCACCACCCTGGTGACCGTGGCGGGCCTGCTGCCGCTGATGTTCCAGCTGCACCCGAACTTCCGCAACGGCCACTTCGAGTATCGCGCGCCGGGTTCGGAGTGGTGGGTGCAGCTCTCGGGTTCGGTGGTCTGGGGCCTGTCGTTCGCGACCCTGCTGACCCTGGTGCTGACGCCCGTGATGCTGGCCGCACCGATGGTCTATTCGCGCCGCTTCGGGTGGATCTGGGACCACCTGCCGGGCCGCCGGCGTCGTCCGACGCGGCCGACCTCGCCGGGAGTCGATCTTCCCCGCGCCGCTGAATAGCCTCGCGCACACCGAGCCCGGAGCCTGGGCCTGATGATCGCAGGGTTCGGCCTGGCCGGCGGCGCGCTCCCGCCGCCGCGCGCTGGCGACCTGAAGATCAGGCTTCTCGAGTCTGGCGCCGCCAGAGGGCCGCATACTCGCCCTGGTTGGCCAGCAACTCGGCGTGGGTCCCACGCTCGACGATGCGGCCGCGGCGCAGGACGAGGATCTGGTCGGCGTCGGCGATCGTCGAGAGCCGGTGGGCGACCACCAGTGTCGTGCGTCCGGCTCGGACCTTGCGCAGGGTTTCCTGGATGGCCGCTTCGGTGGGACCATCCAGCGCGCTGGTAGCCTCGTCGAGGATCAACACGCGAGGATTGGCGAGCAGCGCCCGGGCGATGCCGACGCGCTGGCGCTCGCCGCCGGAGAGCTTGAGGCCCCGCTCGCCGACGCGGGTCTCCAGGCCGTTCGGGAGCCCATCGATGAACGGGCCCAGCTCGGCCGCATCGGCGGCGGCGCGCACCTCGGCCGCCGTGGCCTCGGGCCGGGCGAAGCCGATATTGGCGCCGAGGGTGTCGTTGAACAGGGCCACGTCCTGCGGCACCAGAGCGACCGCGCCGCGAAGCGAGGCCTGGCTGACTTCGCGCATGTCCAGGCCGTCGATGGCGACGCGGCCCTCCTGCGGGTCGATCAGGCGCATGGCGAGGCGGACCACGGTGGTCTTGCCCGCGCCCGAGGGGCCGACGAGCGCCACGGTCTGGCCGGGGCGCGCCTCGAAGCTGACGTCCAGCAGGCCTGATGAGCGGGCGTCGTGGCGGAAGCTGACGTGGTCGAAGGCGACGGTGGCCCCCTGCCCCTTCGCCGGCGGCAAGGCCTGCGCATCGGGCGCGTCCTCGATGTCGGGGCGGATCTGCGACAGCCCCACCATCTGTTCCATGTCGATCAGGCCCTGGCGGATCTCCCGGTACTGAAAGCCCAGCATGCCGAGCGGCGCGTAGAGCCCGGAGAGCAGGAAGATTGCGGTGGTGATGTCGCCAATTCGCAGGGTTCCCTGGCTGACCTCGAGGCCGGCCATGACGGTCATGGCCGCCAGGCCGACGTTGAGGATCAGGGACTGGGCCCCATTCAGCAGGTTGAGGGAGCCGTTGGCCTGCGAGCTCGCATCCACGTATCGGAACATCGCCCGCTCGTAGGCGTCCACCAGGCGTGGCTCGGCGCCGAAGGCCTTCAACGTCTCGTAGTTGATCAGGGCGTCGGCCGAGAGGCCGGCGGCGCGCGTCTCGGCTTCGTTCAACTCGCGGCGGTGCGAAAGCCGCCAGTCGGTGATCTTGAAGGTGACAACGGCATAGATCACCAGCGTCGCGAACGCGGTGATCGCAAAGCGCCAGTCGAGGCGCACCACCATCACGGCCATGGCGAGCACCAGTTCAAGGGCCGTCGGGCCCAGGCTGAAGATCAGACTGCGGATCAGGAAGTCGGTGGAGCGCGCACCGCGGTCGATGATCCGCGCCAGGGCGCCGGACTGCTTGGTCTGGTGGAAGTCGAGCGACAGCGACAGGGCGTGCGCGAAGCTCTCGACGGCCGCCCGCGCCATGGTCGACTGCGAGACGCGCGTGAAGATCGCGTCGCGGGCATAGGGCGCGCAGGCCGCGACCAGCCGCAGGACCGCGAAGCCGACCGCCAGGCCGATGAAGCTCGCGCCGAGGATGACGCCGCCTTGCGCCACCGGCTCCAGGGTGTTGATCGCGTCGCCCAGCAGCACGGGCGCCAGCACGCCGGCCAGCTTGCCGACAAAGACCAGCGTCAGGGCGGCGGCGATACGAAGTCGCAACTGAGGCGCGCCCGAGCGCAGCACCAGTCGGCCGAGGTCGGCCATCGAGGCCCAGAAGTCGAACTTCGCTTCGGCCGCAGCGACGGCGCCGATCCCGCCGAAGCGCTCACGCGCGGCGTGGACGTGGGCCAAGGTTCAGCGTCCGCCCGCGATCGCGGCGACGTCTGCGAAGGTCGTGATCGGCAGCGGGAACACGGCTTCCTTGAAACTCCTTAACCCTCGCCATAGCTAGTTGGGCCTTCCCGCCGCGCTGGCAAGCGCGCGCGAAGCCAAAGTTTCCTCGGAGTACCAGTCCATGGCGCAAGACGCCCAGCGCCTCACTTCCGTCTGCGTATTCTGCGGCTCTTCCGACGCCGCCGACCCGCAGTTCCTCGCCGCAGCCGCCGCGGTCGGCCGTGAGCTGGCGGCCGCTGGCTTGAATCTGGTCTACGGCGGTGGCGGCGTGGGCCTGATGGGCGCCACCGCCCGCGCGGCGCACGAGGCGGGTGGACACGTGCTGGGCGTCATCCCGACCTTCCTGGTCGGCAAGGAGCGCGCGCTCGAGACCGTCGAGCACGTGCTCGTCGACAACATGCACCAGCGGAAGATGCTGATGTACGACCGCTCGGATGGCTTCGTGATCCTGCCGGGCGGCGTCGGCACCCTGGAGGAGATCGTCGAGCTCCTGTCGTGGCGCAGACTGGACCTCCACGCCAAGCCGGTGGTCTTCTACAATCCGCGGGGCTTCTGGGACCCGCTGTTCGCCCTGTTCCAGCACACGGTGGACGAGCGCCTGACGCCCGCGGAGTTCATGGGCGCATGGGGCGTTGTGGACCGCGTCGAGGACATCATCCCTGCGCTCGTCGCACAGGAGCCCGGTGGCCCCATGCTGGACGCCGGCGTCATCGAGCTGAGCTAGCGTTCGCCGACCGGTGTGTGGCGGAGAACACACCGCGACAGAACGACGCATGATAGAGCATCCAGCAGGATTCTCCGGTCGTACGGAGAGGACTGGGAGCGTCGGCCACGCTCCCTCGCTGTCCAACAAACGGGAGCTTCTATGAAGAAGATGATCTTGGCGGTCGCCGCCGCTCTGACCCTCGGGGCCGGAACCGCGCAGGCGCAAGAAGCCGAGTGGACCGGGCCCTACGTCGGCGTCATCGCCGGCATCACGCGTCAGCAGGACAAGAGCAGTGAGACCATCCTGTTCGACCGCGACCTGAACGGTTCGTTCGGCGACACCGTCACCACGGCGGCCGGCGCCAACGCCTTCTCGCCCGGCTTCTGCGGCGGGTCCTACCTGACCAACGCGGCGCCGGGCGGGTGCCGGGGGGACGACAAGAGCGACGAAGAGCTCGGTCTGCGCATCGGCTGGGACTGGCAGATTTCGGGTCCGTGGGTGATCGGCGTGGTGGGCGACTACAGCCGCACCCAACTCGTCGACGCAGTGACCGCCTTCTCGACGACGCCCGCGGGGTACAACTTCACCCGCAAGGTGACGGACCTGTTCGGCGTGCGCGCGCGCGGCGGCTTCGCGTTCGAGGAGAACCTCGTTTACGTGACCGGCGGCTGGGCGACCAGCATCGTCAAGCACTCGTTCCGCACCACCAATACCGTCAACGCCTTCCCGCGTAGCGGCGGGGGCCGGGTGGACGGCTACCAGTTCGGCGTCGGCGTCGAACGCAAGTTCACGCCGAATCTGACGGTGGGCCTGGAGTATCTGCGCACCAACCTGGATGACGACGAGTACCGCGTCCGCGCGACCAACAACGGCACGACCGCCGCCACGAACCCGTTCCTGCTCGGCAACCCCGGCGGCACGGACTTCGCGCGCAGCGACGACAGCATCAACATCAACCACTTCCGCCTGACCGCCGCCTGGCGCTTCTAAGGCGCATCGGCCTGCCCCCAGTCCCTCCCCGGCCGCGGGGAGGGACTTGCTTTCAGGGGACGTTGGCCTCCAGCTCTTCCAGCCAGACTTTCGCCGTCCCGTCGGAGGGGGCCCGCCAGTCGCCGCGGGGCGACAGGTTTCCGCCGCTGATCACCTTGGGGCCGTTCGGCATGGCCGAGCGCTTGAACTGGCTGATCTCGAAGAACCGGAACAGGAAGACCCCAAGCCAGCGCTTGATGGCCGCCAGGTCGTATTCGTTGCGGGTCTCGTCCGGGAAACCCGGGGGCCAGGCGCCGGCCGTGCGGTCCTTCCAGGCGTGCCAGGCGAGGAACGCCACCTTCGAGGGGCGGAGCCCGAAGCGGGTGATCCAGTAGAGGTTGAAGTCCTGCAGCTCGTAGGGGCCGACCTTGGCCTGGGTGCTCTGGATCGCGCCAGACGCGTCGGCCGGCACCAGCTCGGGCGAGATCTCGGTGCCCAGGATCGACAGCATCGTCTCGGACGCCGCCACGTCGAACTGGCCAGTCTTGGCGACCCAGCGGATCAGGTGCTGGATCGAGGTCTTCGCCACCGAGCCGTTGACGTTGTAGTGGCTCATCTGGTCGCCGACGCCATAGGTGCACCAGCCCAGCGCCAGCTCCGACAGGTCGCCGGTGCCGAGCACGAAGCCCTGCCGTTGATTGGCCAGGCGGAACAGGTAGTCGGTGCGCAGGCCGGCCTGGACGTTTTCGAAGGTCACGTCGTAGACCGGCTCGCCGCCGGCGAACGGGTGGCCCATGTCGGCCAGCAGCTGGCGCGCCGCCGGGCGGATGTCGATCTCCTCGCCGGTGACGCCCAGCGCCTGCATCAGCTTCCAGGCGTTGGACTTGGTGCCTTC
Organism: uncultured Phenylobacterium sp.; assembly: GCA_964495645.1. Classification (GTDB taxonomy): domain Bacteria; phylum Pseudomonadota; class Alphaproteobacteria; order Caulobacterales; family Caulobacteraceae; genus Phenylobacterium. The sequence continues at coordinate 22,682 of CAZBXO010000011.1, forward strand.
GCTGGTCGCGAAGCCCGGCATGGTGAAGCCGAGGATGTCGCTGCGCGGCTTGCCGAGCGCGTCGAACGCCTTGGCGGCGACGATCAGGGCGTGGGTGGAGTCGAGGCCCCCGGACACGCCGATCACCAGATGCTTCGACTGGGTCGCCTCGAGGCGCTTGGTCAGGCCCTGCACCTGGATGTTGAAGGCCTCGTAACAGTCCTTGTCGAGGCGGGCGGGGTCATCCGGCACGAACGGGAAGCGGTCGACGGCGCGCCGCAGGCCCACGTCCTTGAAGTGCGGCTTGTGCTCGAAGCGGATGCGGCGGAAGGCCCGTTCGGGATGGCTGGCGGCCGCGCAGGCGTCGTTGAACGTCGGTGTGCGCATGCGATCGAGGCGCAGGCGCTCCACATCGAGGTCCGCGATGGCCATCTGGCTCGCGTGCGGAAAGCGCTCGGTGCAGGCGAGCTGGCGGCCAGGCTCGTGGATCGAAGCCTGCCCGTCCCAGGCAAGGTCGGTCGTGCTCTCACCCGGCCCCGCGGCGGAATAGAGATAGGCGGCCTGGCATCGCATGGCCTGGGAGGCGCAGAGCAGCTCGCGGTCGTCGGCCTTGCCGACCACGATGTTGGACGCCGAGAGGTTGCAGAGCACCAGCGCGCCGGCCATGGCGCCCGCCGTCGACGGCGGCAGCGGCGCCCAGAAGTCCTCGCAGACCTCCATGTGGAAGACGAAGTCCGCCAGGTCACTGGCTTCGAACACCAGATCGGTCCCGAAGGGCGCCGTCTGACCGGCGACCTCGATCGTCAGGCCGGTGATCCCCGCGCCCGGGGCGAACCAGCGTTTCTCGTAATATTCCCGGTAGTTGGGCAGAAAGCTCTTGGGGACGACGCCGAGGATCTTGCCGCGGCTGATGGCCAGGGCGCAGTTATAGAGACGTCCGTTATGCACGAGAGGCGCGCCCACCAGGAGCACGGGCGCCAGCTTCGCGCTCGCCTGAACGATCTCGGCGATGGCCGCATCCACGCGCTTTAGGAGCGCGTCCTGCAGGAACAGGTCATCGATCGCGTAGGCGGAGAGGCCGAGCTCCGGAAACAGCATGAGGTCGCAGCCGGCGGCGTCCCCCTCGCGCGCCATGCGAAGCGTCTCGGCGGCGTTGGCGCCGGGCTCGCCCACCGCCACACGCGGCGTGCAGACGGCCGCCCGGATCAGCCCGTGGCTATGGATCGAATAGAACTGGCCCACGCACGCTCCTCGCACGACCCGGAGATATGCTCAAAGTGAGCATATATCGTGCCAGCGCGCGAAAAGCCACCTTGTCATCCCACGGTCGACGTATGTCGATCCGTGGGATCCCAGCTGAGTCGGTCATGTCCCGCGGGTCGCATGCGTCGCCGCGACCGTGGGATGACGAACCTAGTCGTCGCGGTGGACGCGCTCGCGGCGCTCGTGGCGTTCCTGGGCTTCCAGGGAAAGGGTCGCAATGGGCCGGGCCTCCAGGCGGGCCAGGCCGATCGGCTCGCCGGTCTCCTCGCAGAAGCCGTAGGAGTTGTCCTCGATTCGGCGAAGCGCCTCGTCGATCTTGGAAATGAGCTTACGCTGGCGATCCCGGGTGCGCAGTTCGAGAGCCCGGTCCGTCTCGGACGACGCGCGGTCAGCCAGGTCCGGATGGTTCTCGGTCTCTTTCTGCAGATGCGAAAGGGTCTCGCGAGATTCGCGAAGAATGTCCTCTTTCCACATCAAGAGCTTCTGCTTGAAATACTCAAGCTGACGCTCATTCATGAATTCCTCGTCCTCGGTCGGACGGTATTCAGGACTATCAGCCAGAACAATGGCTGCGTTCATGAGAACCTCACGCCCCTTAGGAACCCTTTGGACACGCGGCGGCTGTATAGCAAAACGAACGACGGTTTCAACATGGGCTCAGTTAAGAGGCGATTACGCCGCATGGGTCGCACCTTCGAGCTTCGCCAGCTCGACCGCGGCCCGGGTCTCGATCTCGTCGAGCAGGCCTTCGAGCCTGGGATCGTCCGTCGCCGCACGCTGCTCGCGCACGGTGCGGGAAAGATTTTCAAGCTGCGCGCCCGTGAGCTCGCCGCCGAGCAGCGAGATGCGGATGCCGTCGAGGACGTCGAGAATGCGGCCTGCGCGGGCCACCGAACGGCGGCGGCGCTCCAGCGGGCCGCCCACGTCCTGTAGTGCGATCAGAGCGTCGACACCCATCACAGCACCGGCGCCAGCGACGGCCGAAGCCGAGCCCGCGGTCGCGACACTCGACGGCGTGGCGATGCGGAAGCCCTCGCCCCCGGCCCGCGGCGCCGATTTGGGCGCGCCGGCCTGAGAAAGACCCCCGGGTCCGGTGACTTTCATGAGGGGACAGCCTGACGCGTCATCAGGTGGGCAGCTTCGCCCCCCAAGCTTGCGACAGAGTTAATGAGCGGCAGTTTCTGCCTAGGCGCCGAGCGCCGGGCCGACCCTCTCTCAATTGTTTTCACTCGATTTTCTGTCTGGCACGGATCTCGCGTGTGAAGCCCGCGTAGCAGCTACGTCAGGTATCATGCGTCGGTTTCATCTGTTCCCCGCCCTCATCCTCGCCGCGAGCCTCCTGGCCCAGCCGGCGTTCGCCAAGTCGCGCATCAAGGACATCGTCGAATTCGAGGGCGTCCGCGAGAACATGCTGGTCGGCTACGGCATCGTGGTGGGCCTGAACGGCACCGGCGACGCACTCCGAAATGCGCCCTTCACCAAGCAGAGCCTGGAAGGGATGCTCGAACGCCTGGGCGTCAACACCCGTGACGCCAACCTGAACACCAAGAATGTGGCCGCCGTGATGGTCACGGCCAAGCTGCCGCCGTTCGCCGCCGCAGGTTCGCAGATCGACGCCACGGTGTCGGCCATGGGGGACGCCAAGAGCCTGCTCGGCGGCACCCTGCTGGTCACCCCCCTGCTGGGCGCGAACAACCAGACCTACGCCGTCGCCCAAGGCACCGTGCAGACCGGATCCATCAGCGCGTCGGGCGGCTCAGGCTCCACGGTGACCAAGGGCGTGCCGACCGCCGGCCGCATCGCAGGCGGAGCCACCATCGAACTCGAGACCGGCTTCCAGCTGGCCGCGATGCCGCAACTGCGGCTCACTCTGCGCAACCCCGACTTCACCACCGCGCGCCGGGTCGCCGAGGCGATCAACGCCGCCTTCCCGGAGTGCGCCATCGCCGAAAACCCGACGATCGTGACCATCCGCGCCCCGGCCGGAATGAACATGGTCGCCTTCATGTCCCAGGTGGAGAACCTGCCGGTCGAGCCGGACACGCCGGCCAAGGTGGTCATCGACGAGGTCGCGGGCGTCATCGTCATGGGCGAGGCCGTGCGCATCTCCACCGTGGCCATCCAGCAGGGCAACCTGACCATCACGGTGCGCGAGCAGCCGGCGGTCAGCCAGCCGACCCCCCTCTCCCGGGGCGGCCAGACCACGGTCGTGCCGCAGACGGACATCTCGGTCGAGGAGGAGAAGGGCAAGCAGTTCCTGCAACTGAAGAGCGGCGTCTCGCTACAGACCCTGGTCACCGGCCTCAACGCCCTGGGCGTAACACCGCGCGACATGATCTCCATCCTGCAGACCATCAAGGCCGCCGGCGCCTTGCAGGCCGAGATCGAGGTGCTCTGATGGCGGACCTGAGCCCTCTCGCCGTCTCGCCCAGCCTGTTGGCCGCCCCGCCGCAGCTGACCGCCGCGGACATCGCCAGGCGCGCGCAGGTGCGCGAGGCGGCACAGAAGTTCGAGGCCCAGTTCCTGTCCTCGATGCTCCAGCAGATGTTCGCCGGCGTGCAGACCGACGGTCCCTTCGGCGGCGGCCTGGGCGAGGAGATGTTCCGGTCGATCATGACCGAGGCGATGGCCGACAAGATGACCAAGTCCGGCGGCATCGGCTTGGCCGACACGGTCCAGCGCGAAATCCTCAAGATGCAGGGGCTGACCTGATGGCTCTGGCCGCTCACGACGCCGCCGACCGGGTCGAGCAGCTGATCATCCTGACCGAGCGGCTGACCGAGCTGGTCGCCGCCCAGGCGCTGGCTTTCGAGCAGCAGCGCCCGCAGGACGCGGCGTCCCAGCTGGAGGAGGCCTCGCGCCTCGCCAACCTCTATCGCCACGAGAGCGCCCGGGTGAGGTCCGATCCGAGCCTGATCGCCGCAGCCGCCCTTCCCCAGCGCACGCGGCTGGTGCGCGCGACGGAGGCCTTCGACGCCGTGCTGGCCCGCCAGGGCCGCGCGCTCGCCGCCGCCAAGCACGTGACCGAGGGCCTGGTGAAGGCGATCGCCGACGAAGTCGCCTCCCAGCGAGGCCGCAACACCACCTACGGGCCGTCCGCCGCCGCGCCCACGGGCTCGGCCACCGCCATAACGCTCAACAAGCGGGCGTAGCGCCCGCCCGGCGTCAGTGCATCGTGCCGGCGACCAGCTCCAGCTTGTTGCCGTCGGGATCGAGCAGGACCGCGCCATAGTAGCCGGCGGCGATATCGGGATGCAGGCCAGCCGGCCGGATCACCTCGGCGCCGCCTGCGACCGCCGCGGCATAGGCCGCATCGACGGCCGCGCGGGTGTCGGCGGTGAAGGCGATGTGGCTCCCGAGGCCGGCCACGTGATCACCGTCCACGGGGTAGAGGTAGAAGACTGCACCGGTTCCCTTCGCGCCGTAGCCGAGCTCGCCGTCCTTTATCGTGGCCAGGGCCGCGCCCAGCGGGGCCAGGAAGGCGTCGTAGAAGCGCCGCGCGGCGGCGAGGTCGCGGACGCCGAGGCTGAGGTGGTCGAACATCGAGGGAAGGCTCCGGGCTGACCCACCTTAGCTGTGGCCGGCCAGCCCGGAGCGCAAGGTCAGGTTATGAGACGGCGGCGCTCAGGCCGACGGTGGCGACGCCCACGTAGAGGGCCAGGCTCACCAGGGTGATGGAAGCCAGGACGTCGAGGAAACGGTTGAGGCGATGGGTCATGCGGCGGAGCTCCTGGCTGAAGACGTTGAAGGGGTGGGGGGTGCGGGGTGGTCTGAAGCTCATTCAGCTTCCTTCTGCTGCGCCCGGGATTGGGCTGACGAACGCGGGTTACGACTTGAGTGCGCGGGCCCAGTCGCGCGTATCGCCGGGGCCGCCGAAGACGGCGTTGAGGCCCCGGCTGAGGGCCCCCGGGTAGACCGACATGTGGTTCTCGTCCGGGAAGACGTGGACGCTCATGTCGAGGCCCGGGTACTCGCGGCCACGGAGCGAGGCCGCCAGTTCGGTGACGTTGGACACTATCCTGAGCGCCGCTTCGTGGCCCTCCTCCTCGCCGCCCACGCCGAGGAACAGCTGGACGGGCAGGTCCGTGACCCGGGTCGTGAGGTCAGCCGCGAGGTCGAACATGGCCCTATCGTTCCAGTAGAGTGCGGGACTGAGGGCGACGTAGCGGCGGTAGGCGTCCGGCTCGGTGAACAGTGACCAGAGGGCGAAGAGCCCGCCGGCCGACATGCCGACCAGGGTCTGGTCGGCCTGGTCCACTGGATAGCGCGACGCCACGAACGGCTTCACCGAGGTCTCGATGAAGTCGCGGAACGCCGGCGCGCCGCCGAAGGCGATGTCGTCGGGCATGGTCCAGGGCGGGGGCGCGGCGCGGAAACGGGCCTCGGCGATCGAGTCGTTCCAGGGTGTCAGGTCGCGCATGCGCAGCACGCCCGGCCGATGGCCGACGTCCGGCTCGCCGTAGTGGTAGCCGATCCCCACCACGAAGGTGCGCGGCAACGGGAAGGGCCCGAACTGCAACATGCGGGCGATCTGGGCGGTCATGGCGAAGGTGGAATTGCCGTCGAGGACGTAGATCACCGGGACCTTCTCGCCGGGGGCGATCGGCCCCAGCGGGTGGGAGACCTCGATCAGGAAGTCCTGGCCGATCTCCTTGCTGGCGAGGCGGTGGGTTTCCGTCCAGTCGACCCTGGCGGGTCCGAGGTCTTCCACGTCGAGGGCGGGCGAACAGGCGTAGTGGACGCTCATGCGGGTCTCCGGATCGGCTGGGGAACAGGGTGCGATGCGTTGGGTAGGGCTCAGCGTCATTCAGGCTCCTTCTGCTGTGGACGGGGACGACGCGGCGGCGCGCGCGGAAGCCGAGCCTCCGCGCGATGGGTCGTGTCGTCATGCTCAGGGGCGCCGCCAGCCTCACGGCGCAAAAAAACCCGCAGGGATTCCTCCCAACGGGCGGCCGTATACAGACGCAAAAAGGCCGGCGCAACAATTATTTTTGCGCAGACCTCTGGATCACGCCAAAATGGCCCAGCGTGTTGGCAAAGTCAACCCCGAAAATTCTGCAGGGGCAGGTTCAGCGTTCAAACACTTGTTTGACGCTGCGAAAAGCGCCTATCGTCCCCTCGCCGTCCTACCCGGGACGGTCTGCGTTCTCAGGGCGGGGTGAAACTCCCCACCGGCGGTAATGCCCTCCCCTCTTCGGAGGATGGGACGAGCCCGCGGGCGCTCGGGGCCGAGAGGCTCCGGGGACGAGCAGACCCGGTGCGATCCCGGGGCCGACGGTCATAGTCCGGTTATGAGAACTGTCGTGCGTCCGAGGGCGGATTCCGCCTCCGTGCGCCCGGCGTCTCCCTGAGTCGTGGTCAATCCAACCCGGTCAGGGAGATGATCATGACCCAAGTCGCCTACGAACTGCCCACCGCCAACGGCGCCTTCCGCGCCGCGCGAATCGCCTTCGTCCACGCCCTCTGGCACGCCGACATCGTGCGCGAAGCCCACACCGGCTTCGTGGAGGAGATGGCGGTCCTCGGCTTCCCGGAGGGCGCCATCGACCGCTTCGAGACGCCGGGCGCCTTCGAGATCCCCTTGCACGCCCAGACCCTGGCCCGCACCGGCCGCTATGCCGCCGTCGTCGGGGCGGCCTTCGTGGTCGACGGCGGCATCTACCGCCATGAGTTCGTCGCCCAGACCGTGGTACAGGCCCTGATGCAGGTGCAGCTGGCCACGGAGACGCCCGTCTTCTCCGTGGTCCTGACCCCGCACCACTTCCATGAGCACGCCGTCCACCAGCGCTTCTTCCACGAGCACTTCCGGGTGAAGGGCGCGGAGGCGGCCCGGGCCTGCCAGGGGACGCTCGAGAGCCTGGCCCGCCTCGCGGCGGCGGCGTGAGGCCATGGAGACCCTCCTCGACGCCCCGGCAGGCTTTGAACGCCATTTTCGCCAGAGCCCGCTCACCGAGCCCTGGGAGCCGCTGTGGAGCCGCATCTCCGGCGACACCGTGATCCTGGGCCTGCGCGCCGGTCCGGCCCACACCAACAGCCGCGGCTTCGTCCACGGCGGGCTGATCAGCGCGCTGGCCGACAACGCCATGGGCCTGTCCTGCGCCCGCCGCCTCGGCGATGCGGCGAGCCTGGTCACCGTCAGCCTGTCGGTGGACTTCCTGGGCAGCGCGCTCACCGGACAGTGGCTGGAGTTCGACACCGTCTTCGTGCGGCCGGGCTCCACGCTCAGCTTCGCCCAGGCCTTCGTCACCGCCGACGGCCAGCCCTGCGCGCGGACCAACGCGGTGTTCCGCGTCGTGAGGAAGGCGGCATGAGCGTCTACCTCGTGGGGCGCGTGATGGTGACGGATCGGACGCGGTACGAGCGCTATGCCGCGGCGTTCGACCCGGTGCTGCGCCAATATGGCGGCCGGCTGCTGGCGGCCGACGAGCATCCGGAAGCGCTCGAGGGCGAGTGGGACGGGCGCAAGCTCGTCCTCCTGGCCTTCGAAAGCCGTGAGGCGGCGCTCACCTGGGCCAACTCCGCGGACTATCGCGAGATCGCCCAGGACCGTGTCGCCGGCGCCGACGTCATCGTGGTGATGGCCGAGGGCTATCCCACGGCCTAGCTTGGCTGCGGCGGGTGTGGTCGGATGCCCCGTGATGTCCGACCTCGCCCGCCGCCGCTTCCTGCAGTTCCTCGCCGCCTCGCCGCTGCTCGCCGGCGGGGCGACGGCGCAGGAGAAGGCCGCGCTCATCGCAAGCGCGGGCCAGGCGCTGAACGTCTTCGAGCTGCAGGCGGTCGCCGAGACGAAGATCCCGCCGGCGCACTACGGCTACCTGCAGACCGGCGTGCTGGACGACCGCACCCGTGACGCCAACGCCGCGGCCTACGGCCGGTGGGGCGTACGCGCCCGCCGCCTGACCAACGCCGGCAGGGTCGACCTGACGACGCGCCTCCTCGGCGAGACCTGGGCCTCGCCGGTGCTGCTCTGCCCGCTGGGCAGCCAGCGCGCCTTCCACGCAGACGGCGAGCTGGGGACGGCTCGGGCGGCCAAGGCGCGCTCGGCGCTGCAGGTGCTCTCGACCGTGGCCTCCGCCGGCATCGGCGACGTGGTCCACGAGCGCGGCGGGCCGGTCTGGTTCCAGGTCTATCCGACCGACGACTTCGAGGTGACCAAGGCGCTGGTGCGCAACGCCGACGCGGCCGGCGCCAGCGCGATCGTGCTCACCGTCGACCTGCTCGACGGCGGCGGCCGGCGCGAGACGATGCAGCGGCTGGCCCGCGCCGATGCACGCCCTTGCGCCAGCTGCCACGGCGAGGCCATGC
>CAZBXO010000011.1:31328-39872 GCA_964495645.1 uncultured Phenylobacterium sp.
CGGCTGGCCCGCGCCGATGCACGCCCTTGCGCCAGCTGCCACGGCGAGGCCATGCGCTCCACCGCCGCCTACCTCCGCCGCCCGGCCTTCGCCGGGATGGACGTCAGCCGCGTGCGGGCCCTGCAGGCGACGCTCGGCTGGGACTACGTCTCGCGCATCCGCGAGGTGACGAAGAAGCCGGTGCTTGTGAAGGGGATCATGACCGCGGAGGACGCCAGGCTCGCGCTCGGCCGCGGCGCCTCCGGAGTCATCGTCTCCAACCATGGCGGCCGCGCCGAGGAGAGCCTCGTGCCGACCCTCGAAGTGCTGCCTGACATCGCCGCGGCCGTGGGCGGCAAGGCGCCGGTGATCGTCGACGGGGGCATCCGCCGCGGGACCGACGTCTTCAAGGCGCTGGCGCTCGGCGCCGACATGGTCGGCATCGGCCGGCCCTACATCTGGGGCCTCGGCGCCTTCGGCCAGGCGGGCGCGGAGGCGGCCATGCGGCTGATCGACGACGAGCTCGCCGAGATCATGCGCCAGGCGGGCGTGGCGCGGCCAGCCGCCATCGGGCGGTCGTCACTGCAGCGGCTGACCTAGACTAGAACCACCTCGCGCTCGATGTCGATCGCGGCGAGGAAGTCGCGGTCGTGGCTGACCAGCAGCAGGGCGCCGTCGTAGCCTGCGAGCGCTCCCTCCACTGCCTGGATGGACTCCAGGTCCAGGTGGTTGGTCGGCTCGTCGAGGATCAAGAGCTGCGGCGGCTTCGGCCCGATCAGCACGCAAGCGAGCGCGGCCCGCAGCCGCTCGCCGCCGCTCAGCGCCGCCACGCGCTTCTCGGCCGCGGTGTTGCGGAACAGGAAGCGCGCCAGGGCCGCGCGGGCGGCGTTGTCGTTCGCGCCGGGGTTCAGGCGACGGTAGGCTTCGACGAGCGTCTCGTCGGGCTGCAGGAGCGCGGTCTGCTGGTCGAGGAACGCGGCCTCCGCGCCGCGGACCACGCGTCCGTCCGTAGGCTCCAGTTCGCCAGCGGCGATCCGCAGAAGCGTCGTCTTCCCGGCGCCATTGGGGCCCGTGACCGCCACCCGCTCCGGACCATTGATCCCGAGGGAGACGCCGCCGAGCACCCTTCCCTGCCCCGGCCAGCCGAACGTGACTCCGTCCATCGCCAGCACGGTCTTACCCGCCGCCAGGCCTGAGGGCGGCAGGTCGAACGCCAGGCGCCGGACCCGCTCGACGCGAGCCTCGGCCTCGGCGCGCGCCTCGGCGGCTTGAGCCTGCAGGCGCTCGGCGATCCGGCCCAGGCGCGCGCCGGTCCCCTCGGCGCGATCCGCCCGCGCGTCGAGCAGGATCTTCGGCGCGTCGCCTTTGGCCCGTGCGCGGCGGCCGGCGGCGTCCCTCTTCGCCTTCCGCTCGACGGCGATCTGGGCCTCCCGCGCCGCCTGCGCCTCGACCCGCTCGGCGCTCTCCACGGCCCGCGCGGCCGCGGCCTCCTCGGCCGCCTTGCGCTCGGCGTAGAGGTCGTAGTCGCCGCCGTAGACCTTCGCGCCCAGGCTCGTGAGCTCGACGATCCGGTCCATCCGGCGCAGCAGCGCGCGGTCGTGGCTGACGACGATCGCGCCGCCCTTCCAGCGCCCAAGCACTTCCGCCACCTGCTCCCGGGCCGCCGCATCGAGATTGTTGGTCGGCTCGTCGAGGATCAGCAGGTCCGGCTCGCCGGCGATTGCGCCCGCCAGCATCGCCCGCGTCGCCTGTCCGCCGCTCAGCGACGCGGCTGGCCGGTTCAACGCAAGACCCGCTAGCCCGACGTCGGCCAGCGCCGCCTCCAGCCGGGATGGCAGGCCCCAATCTGCGTCGGCCAGGTCGTCGGAGCTCCCCTCCCCCGCCTCGATGCGCGTGAGCCGCGTGAGCGCCCCCGCCACGCCCAGCAGCTCCGCGACGTTCGCGCCTTCTGGCGGCGCCAGAACCTGGCGCAGCACCCCGACCCGCCCGGCCAGACGCACCGCGCCATGCGCCGGCGTCGCCTCACCGAGGATCAGGCGCATCAGCGTGGTCTTGCCCACGCCGTTGCGCCCCACGAGGCCGGTGCGTTCGGCCCCGAAGGCGAGCGTCAGGTTGTCGAAGAGCGGTCGACCGTCAGGCGCGACGGCGGCGACGGAGTCCAGGGTGACGAAGGCGGGCATGACGGGTCTCACGGGCGCGGACGATCGGGGCGGTGCAGTGGGCCGTCGCGCGTTCCATGGAAGCCTCCGTCTGGACGGCCGCTACCTAGGCGCGCCGTGGCACGCACGCAAGACGCTGGCGGCTTTCGGACATGTGTTGGGATCGCCACATTGGCTTGCGGCGGCGCATGACCGATCTCTCCTGCCGAAGAGGAGACCCGTCATGTCCTACGTCGTCACTGGCCTGCCTGTGGACGAGTTCCGCCCGCTGTTCGGCCTCTCCGACGAGGCGCTCGCGGTCCGTGGGATTATCCGTAAGACCGCTGACTCGGCCATCGGCTACCCCTGCCGGGTCACCCTGGAGGACGCCCGGATCGGCGATACGCTGCTGCTCCTGAACTACGAGCACCATCCCGCCGAGAACCCGTATCGCGCGCGCCACGCGATCCTCGTCAACGAACGGGCAGCGGAGACGGTGCGCACCGTGGACGAAGCGCCGCCTTGCCTCCGCGTGCGGCCGCACATTTCGCTCCGGGCGTACGACGCCGACGACATGCTGGTGGCTTCCGAGGTCGCCCCGGGCGCAGACCTGGATCCCGCCATCGGTCGCTTGCTCGGCCGGCCCGATGTCGCCTACCTCCACGCCCACAACGCCGGCCACGGCTGCTACGCGGCGCGGATCGATCGAGCCTAGAAGTCCGCGGCCAGGGTCAGCTGGTAGCGCCGTTGCGCGTTGGTCGTGAACACCGCCGACTGGTTGGTCCGCCAGCCGAAGGTGTTGAACACGTTGCCGACGAAGAAGCGCACGGTGGCGGGCTTGCCGGCCACCTCGAAGCGGTAGCGGGCGCCGACGTCCAGCACCTCTCGGGACGGGATCTGCAACCGGTTGTCGGAGCTCGCCTCGCGCGCGCCGATCGCCGTCAGGGTGGCGTTGAGCGACAGCCGTTCGATCGGTGTCTGCCAGTCGGCGCCGATGATGGTGAGTCGCTTCACCTGGGCCACCGGGATCCTGCCGATCAGGCCGGCCTGGACCTCTTCGCCGGTGACCCGCGGACGCATCAGCACCGTCCCGGCCACGACATTGAGCCCCTTCACGAGCTGCCCGGTGACCGAGAACTCGGCGCCGCGATGCCGCTCCATGCCGAGCCGGCGGTAGAGGTTCGCGCCGTCGAGATTGTAGTAGGGCTTCTCGATGTCGAAGACGCCTGCCACGACCTTCAGCTGCGGCGTGATCGCGTAGCGGACGCCGGCGTCCACCTGCTTGGTGCGGATCGCCGGTGGGGCGGAGTCCTTGTTCGCGGCGTTCGGCGGGGCGACGCCGCCCTCTTCCAGCCCGGTCGTGTAGCTGCCGTAGACGGCCATCGCCTTGCTGGCGTGCCAGGCTCCCGCGACCGAGTAGAGCCAGGCGTTGTCGCGCCCCGTGAGCGGCGCGGCGGCGGGCGCGGTGACGGTCTTGCGGTAGCGGGTGCGCTGCAGGCCCAGGCTCACTTCGAGGCCCTCGTAGCGGCCCTGGTAAGCGAGCGCCCCGGTCCACTGCTTCACCTCATCCCGGGTCTGCGGACCGAAGGTGAACGCGGGCTTCGGGAGATCGACAGCCACGCCGATCTGGGCCGGGCCGAGGTCGATCAGGTCCGAGCCGCCGTAGCGCCTTCGCTGGTCGCGGCCGCGGACCAGCACGTGCAGGGTGTTGCGGGTCGCGCCCACGTCAAAGGTGCGCGACATCCGCGCCTCGCCGGACGTCGAGGCGAAGCGCGTCGGCGGGTCGACCACCATCAGGTGGGTCTGGGCCAGGCCCGTCGGCCCGGTCTCGAGGAACAGGTCCGCGAACCCCCGCTTGCCGTCGAAGATCGAGCGGAACAGGCCCGCCTTCACCGCCCATCCGCCATCGAGCGTCACCGTGTTGACGACGCCGTAGTTGGTTCCACTCCACTTGGAACGGGCCCACTGGTCCTGGCCGTAGAAATGTCCGCGCTCGACCCTCGGCGGAAGGAAGGGGCCGGACACGAAGATCAGCGGAGGCTGCTCGGAATCCCACACGTAGGCGCGTCCGAAGAACGGGATGATCTCGACGCCGGCGACCGGCCGCCACTGAGCCGCCACGGCGAAGCTGGCGTTCTTCTCGTCTCCGCCGGTCTCGTAGGTGAACTGGTTGCCCGAGACGCCGAGCGCGATCCCGAAGCGGTCCGGCACGATCGGCAGCTTCATGTCGATCTCGCCGATCACGCTGCCGAAAGGACCGACGCTGGCGATGACACTCGTGACCCGCTTGTCGCCGACCCGGACGAGCTCGTTGTCGACGATGCCGGTCGGCGCCGGCAGCGGATAGCCCTGGGCCGAGATGCCGACCCGCATGGTGTTGCCGGGCGAGATCAGCTGGCCGAGGTCGTACTGGCGGTCGAAGTAGAGGCCGTCGATGCGCACGTTGCCGGCGTCGATCGCCGAAAAGCCGCGAACCTCGAAGGGGTTGTAGAGCCCGATCTGCTCGTTGCCGACGCTGGTGCCGAAGGCGTCGTCAGCCTCGCGCACGGCGTTGTCGTCCGCGCGCTGGGCAAGGGCCGGCGTGGCCAGGACCGCGAGCGCCGCGGCGGCGAGGAAGGCGCGCATGTGATGGAACCCCTGTCGTGCTTGCCGACGGGGATGGCGAGCGTCCGTCAGACCGCTCGGAAGCGGGCGTCAAGGAAACGTCAAAACCGCCGCCGGCGTCAGGTTTTCAGGGGCGGAAGGCCAACCTTGGCCCGCTCTCCGTTCAGCCGAGCGCGCAGGTCGGCCTGCAGAGCGACCAGGCGTGGCTCACCCGCCAGACCGCGGAACGGCAGCTGTTCGGAGAGTTGGCGATTCGGCAGGGAGACGAGGTTGATCCACCGCAACTGCGCCTGGCGCTCGAGTTGGGTCAACGCCGCCGCCTTCTGGCCGGTGACCGCCAGCAGCGCAGCCCGGTCGTAGGCCAGGGAACCTTCCCATACGCCGGCGCGCATGTCGGCTTCGAGCCGGGCGAAGGCCAGCCTGGCCATCGCATGGGCTTCGTCGCGCCGCCCGGCGCTGTTCAGCGCGACAATGAGGGCCGGCGACAGCGAAAGCGCCTGCATCGGGTCGCGCCCGAACAGTTCCTGCGGGCCGCGAAACTCGTTGTCGTAGAGATCGAGCAGCACCTTGCCTTGACCGCCGTCCACGAGCGCCTCGGCGAAGCCCCAATAGCTGGGGACGAGGTCCCAGAAGCCGTCGCCGCGCGCCTTGGCCAGCGCCACGAGCCCGGGCACGTCGCGCTGGATCGCCATCCGCCCGACCGGATCGTGGTCGCCCATGGCCTGGACGGCGCGTTCCGGCTCATGCAGCAGCGACCAGGCCTTGGCCCGCTGGATCGCCAGATTTCGGTCGGCCGGGGCAAACCGTTCGAGGGTCTGTACCGCTTTCAGGAACGCCGCAGCGCTGTTGTGTGTGTCGACGCTGGCGACGCGCACGCGCGCGATGGCCTCAGGGTCGGTGGAGATGCGTTCGAAGCGCGCCACCGCGGCGGCGGCTTCGTCGAACCGGCCCATGAAGGCCAGCTGACCCACCAGATGCTCGGTGCAGATCCACCACAGAGGCTCGAGCGCCGCCGCCCGCTGGATCTCGCGCAGCGCCTCCCGCTCGCGGCCCACGACCTGGTAGGCATTGCCGAGCCAGCGATGGAAGTCGGCCCGTTGCGGATCGAGCGCCACCGCCCGCTCGTAGAACGGCAGCGATTGGGCGTCGGACAGCGAAATCAGACCCCATGCGGCGTAGGCTTCGCCCAGCCCGGGCGACAGCTCGAGGGCCCGGCGGGCGTAGACCCGCGCTTCCGCTTGGGCCTTTCCCATCGGGACCGTCCCGTATGCCGTCGGATGGTCCGCCAGCAACATGGTCACTTCCGCGAGGCTGGCGAAGGCCGGCGCGTAGTTGGGATCGAGGGCGACGGCTTCCTGCAGAAGACGCTTGGCCTCCGCAAGCATCGCGGCCTTGCGCTGGCGGGCGAGCCCCAGCGCCTGGAGATACCTGTCGTAGACCTCCGGACGGGTGACCTGATGCGGATCGGAAGCGGGCGCGATGCGGGTCCCGAGGTGCTGGGCGACTGCGGCCGCCACCTCGTTCTGAACGGCGAACACATCGTCGCGCGGGCGGTCGTAGCGGGCGCTCCACATGGCGTGCCCGTCGGCCACCCGCAGCAGTCGGGCCGCGACGATCATCCGGGCCCCGCGGCTTTCCGCCTCGCCGGTCAGCACATAGGCCACGCCGACCTGGCGGGCGGTGGCCAGCGGGTCGGCGCCGGCCGCCACGAGCCGGGACGACGTCGCGCCCACGATCCGCACCTTCGGATCTCGGGCGACCAGGTCCAGCACCGCTTCGGACAGGCCTGAGCCGAAGTAGCCGGCCTCGGCTGTGCGGAACGGCAGCACCGCCAGCGACGGCGCGGACGGCGCCTGACCCAGCCGCGGCCAGGCGATCACGGTCGCCGACGCAAGCAGCACGAAGAGCGCGGCCGCCGTGACCCACCAGGGCGGGCGGCGACCGGCCCGCCCGATCGCGGCCGCCGGCAGCGGCGACACGGTCGCCGCCGGAGCTCCGGCGGCGAGGCTTTCGAAGAGCTGCACAGTCTCCGCCGCCGGCGACGCCGACAGCTCGGCCTTCAGGCGTTCGGCGAAGCGGCGGTAGCGGCGATGCAGGGCGGAAAGGTCACCCGCCTGACGGTCAGCCGCCAGGCCCAGGCGCACGGCCGGCTCGTTCAGGGCGTCGATCCGCTCCAGTCCGTCAGCCAGCCGTTGGGCGACAGCACCCTCCCCGCGCGCCAGCGCCGCCCCGCCAGCCTCGAGCGCCGTCGCGGTCAGCCGGTCCAGCCGGCGAGACCGTTCGGGCGCCAGCCAGTCGTCGAACTCCGGCGTCACGCCGTCGAGGTCGGTCAGCAACGCCGGTTCCAGACCGTCCAGCGTGGCGGCAAGCTCGGCGGCGCCGGCCTGGGTGATCCCGTCGAAGTCCAGCGCATACGCCCTCGGGTTGGCCCAGACCTCATCGCGCGACACCGCGAGGATGCCGCCCGGCTCGCCAGCCAGCTCACGCAACTCGTAGAGCGCCTGCCGCAAGCTGGCCTTGGCCTGCTCCTCCCCGCGGTCGCCCCAGAACATGGACGCAAGCCGCTCGCGGGAAACAGGGCCACGCGCCAGCAGCACCGCGGCCAGCAGGGCGCGTGTCTTGCGGCCTTTGGGCGTCACGTCCCGGCCGCGCGCATCGCTCACGCGGAACGCGCCCATCACGACGACGCGCCGCGGCCCCTCATCGGGGCGCACCAGCGGCAGAACCTGCGCCGTGTCGGCCATGCGAGTCCCTTCAACTCACGCCTGTAAACCGACGATATCAGCTTCGGGAACGGCCCACACCTTACCAACCCGTCACGAATGGCCGCAGCCGCCGCAACCGATGCGTCATTCGAGTGTTTGGGTCCCGATCCCGAACGCCGGAGCCCCCGACCTTGGTCCGCCTCGTCCTCGCGCTTGCGCTCTTCGCCAGCCCCGCCACCGCGATCGCGCAGAGCGCTGCGGCGCCGGAGAAAGCGCCGGCCGTGATGACCGCGTGGAGATTCAAGGACCCGCACCCGCCGACGCGGTCTCGCCTGCGAATCGAGCCCCGCGCGGAACGGGTCAAGGCGATCGCCGAGCGCGTCGAGATCCGGGCGAAGGATCAGTGGGTGTCCAGCGACGGCTTCCGCTTCACAGGCTCCAGGATCGCCTACAGGGGTCGGTTCTGAAGCGGGAACGGGGTGGCGGTGACGGAGGGATTCGAACCCTCGATACGCTTTCACGTATGACGATTTAGCAAACCGTTGCCTTCAGCCACTCGGCCACGTCACCAGCTTGAAAACGCTGCGGATTCCCGCAGACGCCCGAGCCCCGCCCGGCATCCACGGGCCGGCGGAGCGCGGTTTCTACTTCAGGGGGCCGATGATGCCTAGCCCCGCGGGGTCGCGAGCGACATGAAAAAGCCCCGGCCATGCGGCCGGGGCTCCCCCATTGGATCGAACCTGCGCCTAGGCGAGGGCGAGCGCGCGGCGGCGACGGAGCACCGCGCCCATGCCGCCCAGGCCCAGGATGAGCATGGCCCAGGTGGTCGGCTCGGGAATGGCGGCCGTGCTGAAGGCGTAGTTCTGGCCTTGCACGCCATCCACGAAGTTCCAGCCGATGGCGTCGAGCGCCGCGATGTCCTGGCCGCGGACGATCGCGTTCGTGGCGCTGCACAGGTAGGGGTTCATCACACCCACGAAGTTCGCGCACGTATTGTTGGCCAGCCAGTGCGAGGCCTGATCGCCGAAGTTGCCGTGGTAGGTGCCCTGGGACAGGTCACCGCGACCGTAGAGTTCCGTCGCACCGCGATCGAGAGAGAAGTAGGCGTCGACGCCGGG
>CAZBXO010000012.1:0-11617 GCA_964495645.1 uncultured Phenylobacterium sp.
ACCAGGGTATCTAATCCTGTTTGCTCCCCACGCTTTCGCGCCTCAGCGTCAGTATCGGGCCAGTGAGTCGCCTTCGCCACTGGTGTTCCGCCGAATATCTACGAATTTCACCTCTACACTCGGCATTCCACTCACCTCTCCCGAACTCAAGACAGCCAGTATCAAAGGCAATTCCAAGGTTGAGCCCTGGGCTTTCACCTCTGACTAAACTGTCCGCCTACGCGCCCTTTACGCCCAGTAATTCCGAGCAACGCTAGCCCCCTTCGTATTACCGCGGCTGCTGGCACGAAGTTAGCCGGGGCTTCTTCTCCGGGTACCGTCATTATCTTCCCCGGTGAAAGAATTTTACAATCCTAAGACCTTCATCATTCACGCGGCATGGCTGCGTCAGGCTTTCGCCCATTGCGCAAGATTCCCCACTGCTGCCTCCCGTAGGAGTCTGGGCCGTGTCTCAGTCCCAGTGTGGCTGATCATCCTCTCAGACCAGCTATGGATCGTCGCCTTGGTGGGCCTTTACCCCACCAACTAGCTAATCCAACGCGGGCCGCTCCAATGGCGATAAATCTTTCCCCCGAAGGGCACATTCGGTATTAGCACAAGTTTCCCTGTGTTGTTCCGAACCAAAGGGCACGTTCCCACGCGTTACTCACCCGTCCGCCACTGCTCCGAAGAGCCGTTCGACTTGCATGTATTAGGCCTGCCGCCAGCGTTCGCTCTGAGCCAGGATCAAACTCTCAGGTTGAGTTGACGTTCTGACTTTCTGCGTAACCGGTCCCGGGTAGGACCGGCTGGCTATAGTCTGCGTAGTTCTTGACGAGTTCCCACAAATCGTGGCCACGCCGAGGCGCGACCATATTCATGGTGTCTTCAAGAGACCGCAGTCACAGTCAGCGTCGAGATAGTGTGGTTAGCACTATCGCCAGGACGCCGCCGCCTGCGTTTCTCTTTCCAAATCAACGATGTCAAAGACCCGACCGGGTTTCCCCGGGCCCCGCTGTTTAGCGCCGGCGGGCGGCGGAGGCGGCTATCTAGTGACCGACCCCTTCACTGTCAATCGGCCATTTCCGGCTTTTGCGACAGTTTCCAGAACCCTGGAAATTGGCCGCAAAAACCGCCGCGGGCTGCCGAGGGGCTTCCCTCCAAGTCCGTGACGATTCGATTGAGGCTCGGGAAAATACTCATTTCAAAGCGAACATCAAGCGCTTTTTGGACGCCCGTCGCCGCTTCGATCTGAACCCCGCCCGAGCGGGAGGCGGGTATCTAGTCGGGGCCCGATCCGGCGTCAACCGCCGCCCGCTGTTTTTCTCACGGACCACCGGTCTGCCGCCAGCCGCGCCGTCCATGGGAATGAACGGGTGAATCGGCATGCGCACGCGCCCCCGCGCGCGAAGGCCCCCAACCAGGGTCGGCCCGCGTCTTGCAGCCGCAGCGCCACGCGGCCACAAGGGTTGCGCAAGGGGAACAAGGGCGCCGATGCTGTCGCAGAAGGCCAAGTACGGTCTGCGGGCCCTGATCGAGTTGGCGCGCGCCGGCGGCGCGCAGCTGTCGGCCGGCGAGCTCGCCACGCGCGCCGGCGCGCCGCGCAAGTTCCTCGAAGCCATCCTGCTCGAACTGTCCCGCAACCAGGTGGTGGTCAGCCGACGCGGCAAGTTCGGCGGCTACACGCTGGTCCGCGCCCCCGACGCCATCGCGTTCGCCGAGATCATCCGCATCATCGACGGCCCGCTGGCGCTGGCCCCTTGCGTCTCCCCGCGTCTCGGCTTCCGCAAATGCGCCGACTGTCCGGAGCTGGCCAGCTGCACCCTGCGCGAGGCCCTGCTGCGCGCCCGCGACGCAACCGCCGGTGTGCTCGAAGGCTACACCCTGGCCGACGCGGCCGCCGGCCCCGCCGCGCCCCTCTTTCAGAAATGAAACGGGCGAGGAAGGGTCGCTATGCCCTTCCCCGCCCTCGCCGACGCACCGCCGGCGTTCGGCCCTCCTGTCGGAGGGTATCGCCCAACCCGTCTAGCTCGCGGCGATGTAAGCCTTCAGCCCGTCGGCCTCGGCCTCGACCTCCGAGATCTTCCACTTCACCAGGTCGCCGATCGAGACGATCCCCACCAGACGTTCGTTCTTGCACACCGGGAGGTGGCGAATACGCCGGTCGCTCATCCGCGACAGGAGCGCGTCGACCGTTTCGCCCGGATCGGCATAAAGAACGTTGGCGGTCATGTAGTCGCAAACTGGCTTCTTGAGCGACGCGGCGCCGCCGACCGCGATCGCGCGGATCAGGTCGCGCTCGGAGACGATGCCGGCGACTTTCTCGTCGCTTAGCACCACCAGGGCGCCCACCCGCTTGGAGTTCAGCAGGCTCGCCACCTCGGCCACCGTGTCGGCCGGCTTCGCCGTGAAGACCGAGTCGCCCTTGGTCCTGAGAATCTGCGAGACCAGCATGCCGTCTCCGTTCCCGTCTGTTTCCGTCGCGAAACAGCGTCAGCCGAAAGCGACGGCCTGACAATGCACGCGCGCGTGATCGGATGGCGAGGTCAGGCGCAGTCCCGAGGCGCCCAGGGCCGCGGCGGGTTCATCTGCGGGCCCCGCTCGTTCCAGTTGGTCGACCCGTGCCAATGCCCGTCCCTCAGAACCGCCAGAAGGCCGCCCACAAGGTTGGAGGGCAGGTAGAACGGTCCCAGGAGCTGGCCCTGGTAGGTGTGCTGTTCCTCATGCGCCTGAACCGGGTGGCCGTATCGGAGCTCATAGGCCAGCCAGCCCGAGGCGGGGTCGTACGGATCGTCGCCATAGATCGTGACGTTGCCAAGCGTCAGCCCGCCGAGGGGCGCGGCCGGATTGTTCAGGAACTCCACGGCGTTGTGGCCGAGCTGGATGCGGGGCGGGCCGCGGCGGCCGGGCCGGCCGATCGCGGCGCAACCGTGGCCGAGGCCGCCCAGCAGCAGTCCCAGCAACGTGTTTGGGGCGTTCCAGAGCTTGCCGATGAGGTCGAGCGCGTCGCGGCGACGGGGCGCGGTGGGCATGGTGGCGCTAGATCCGCCGCGACACCCACGCAAACGGCGACAGGAGGAGCACGCCGGCAACGTACCCGGTCAGGTGCGCCTCCCAGGCCACGTCCGAATCCCCGGCTCCGGGGATGAACGCGCCGCCCACGACGGCGAAGATCAGGTTCAACACCAGCCATGACGCGCCGAACAACAAGACCGGCCGCGAGAAGATCCCGCCGACCTCACCGCGTCCGGCGATGATCCGCGCCGCGCCGCCCATCAGTCCCGAGACCGCCGCCGAGGCGCCGATCAGCGTGTTCAGCTGGGTACCCGGGATCAGCGCGTAGAGCAGCGCTGCTGCGACGCCGCACATCAGGTAGAAGGCCAGGAAGATCAGCGTCCCCGCCACCCGCTCACCGAAGAACCGCGCCAGCGGCGCCCCGAAGGCCAGCGCGAAGGCCGCGTTCATCAGGGCATGCGCCCAGTTGCCGTGCGCGAAGTTGTAGGTCAGCAGCCGCTCCCAGTGGCCGTCGGCCAGCATCCGCGGCGCAAAGCCCATCCCGCGCGCCACCATCCCCAGCGGCCACTGCGTCTGCATCGCATAGCCCGCCACGATGACGGTCGCGATGAAGGCCGCGGCCCACGGCGCGTTGATCAGAGGGCCGTGCCGCGGCTCGCCGTCGCCGAAGGACGGCGGAGTCGGCTCCGACGGCGAGCGCCGCGGTCCGCGGCCGGCGGGCGCCTCGAAACGGGAGGGGTCCATTCGCCCCATGTAGGCAGCTTTGCGCGCGTAGGCGAGCGCGCATGCCCTCGAAACTGTCAGCGCTGAAACCCGGGCGCCTTTACCCCGCCACGCCGGTCCGCGATGGTGCCGCCATGCCAGCCGCCACATCACGCCCTTGATACGCTCGCTCGCCGCCCTCCTGGCGTTCGCGGCCGCCCTCGCCCTCCCCGCCTCCTCGTTCAGCGCCGCCCCGGCGAAGGCGCCGGCGCGGGCCGCGCCCGCCGCGGCGGCCAGCTGGCCGCAGGCGCAGTCCGACATCGCCGCCGATCCTGCCATCCGCTTCGGCGTCCTGCCCAACGGCCTGCGCTACGCGATCCGCCGCCAGACGATCCCGCCGCGCCAGGCGTCGCTGCGGCTATGGATCAACGCAGGTTCGCTAATGGAGGAGGACGCCCAGCAGGGGCTCGCCCACTTCCTCGAGCACATGGCCTTCAACGGCTCCAAGGCCGTGAAGGAGGGCGAGATGGTCAAGATCCTGGAGCGCCTCGGGCTCTCCTTCGGAGCCGACACCAATGCCTCCACCGGTTTCTCCGAGACCATCTACAAGCTCGACCTGCCGAAGACCGACGACGAGACCCTCGACACCTCGTTGATGCTGCTGCGAGAGGCGGCCTCGAACCTCACCATCGACCCGGCCGCCGTCGACCGCGAGCGCGGTGTGGTGCTGTCGGAGGAACGCGCCACCGACCAGCCCGGATACCGGGTCTCCGTCCAGCGGCTGTCCTTTCTCATGAAGGGCCAGCGCGTGCCCACGCGCCTGCCGATCGGCAAGGTCGAGGTTCTGAGGGGAGCCCCGGCCTCTCAGGTCGCTGCCTACTATCACCGCTGGTACCGGCCGGAGCGCTCGGTGCTGGTGGCCGTCGGCGACTTCGACGTCGCCGCCATGGAGGCCAAGTTGCGCGCCCGCTTCGCCGATTGGCGGGCGGCCGCGCCGGCCCCGCCCCTGCCCTCGCCCGGCGCGGTCGCTCCGCGCGGCCCGGAAGCCAAGCTGGTCATCGAGCCCGGCGCCCCGCAGACGCTGCAGGTTACCTGGGTCTCCGAGCCCGACCGCCGGCCGGACACCTTCGCCAAGCGTCGCGAGAACCTGATCGAGAACCTGGGCTTCGCGGTGCTGAACCGCCGCTTCTCGCGCATCGTGCGTTCGGCCAACCCACCGTTCCTCAACGCCGGCGCCGGCGTGGGCGAGCAGGAGCGCGCCATCCGCACCGCCACCATCGGCATCCGCGCCGAGCCGGGCCGCTGGCGCGAGGCCCTGGCCGCCGCCGAGCAGGAGCAGCGCCGCGCCGTCACCTTCGGCGTGCGCCAGGACGAGCTCGAGCGCGAGATCGCCGAGACCCGCACCCAGCTGCAGGCCGCCGTCGCCGGCGCGGCCACACGACGCCCCGTCGAGCTGGCGGGAGAGATTCTCTCGACGCTCGCGGACCGGGAGGTGGTCACCTCGCCCGCCCAGGACCTCGCCTTCTTCGAGTCCGTCGTGAAGGGCCTCCAGGCCGAAACCGTCTCGGCCGCGCTGAAGCGCGGCTTCCGCGGCCAGGGCCCGCTGGTGTTCATGGCCAGTCCCACGCCTGTGGAAGGGGGCGAGACCGCGCTCCTGGCGGCCCTGAAGGCGTCCCAGGCCGTCGCCGTCGCGCCGACGACGGCCAACGCACTCGTCGCCTGGCCCTACCAGAGCTTCGGGGTCCCCGGGACCGTGGCCGAAACTCGCAAGGCCGACGACCTCGGCGTCACCTTCATCCGGTTCGCCAACGGAGTGCGCCTGACCGTCAAGCCCACGGCCTTCCGCGACGACGAGATCCTGGTTCGCGTCGGCGTCGGCGACGGCCTGCTGGACCTTCCCAGCGATCGTCCGGGCCCGACCTGGGCCTCGAACGTCCTGGTCGAAGGCGGCCTCAAGAAGATCGAGACCGAGGACATCGACCGCGCGCTGGCCACCAAGCTGGCCGGGGTCCGCTTCCGCATCGACGAGGAGGCCTTCAGCTTCACGGGGTCCACGCGCCCGGCCGACCTGCTGGTGCAGATGCAGCTGCTGGCCGCCTACGCCACGGAGGCCGCCTGGCGCCCGGCCGCCTTCGAGCGCATCAAGGCCAACGGCAAGACGTTCCACGACCAGTTCGAGGCCACCGACGGCGGGGTCTTGCAGCGGGACCTTCAGGCCTTGCTGCACGGCGGCGACAAGCGCTGGGCCTTCCCCAGCCGCGATGAGATCGCCGGCGCCAGGCTCGAGCAGATCTCCGCCCCCCTGAACGCGGCCCTCGCGGGCGGACCGATTGAGGTGGTGGTCGTGGGCGATGTCACCGTCGAGGCCGCCCGCGATGCGGTGGCCGCCACCTTCGGCGCCTTGCCGCCCCGGCCCGAGGCGCCCAGCCCGCCCACGGCCGCCCGGCGCATCTCCTTCCCGGCCGGCACGCCGCAGCCGCAGGTCCTGACCCACAAGGGCCGCGCCGACCAGGCGATCGGCTACATGGCCTGGCCGACCGCCGACTACCTCGCCGACCCGCAACGCACCCGCGAGACCTCGATGCTGGCCGAGGTTCTGCGCCTGCGCCTGACCGAACAGCTGCGCGAAGCCCAGGGCGCCACCTACTCCCCCGGCGTCGGCAACTCCGCCAGCACGGTCTTCCCGGGCTACGGCTACCTGTCGGCCACTGTCGAGGTGCCGCCGGCCCGGCTCGACGCCTTCTTCGCCGACGTCGACAAGATCGCGGCCGACCTCGCCGCCCGGGAGATCGGCCCTGACGAACTGGCGCGGGCCAAGGCGCCGCGGGTCGAGCAGCTGCAGAAGAACCAGCTGACCAACAACTTCTGGCTCTCCCAGCTCAGCTGGGCGCAGTGGGAACCGTCCCGCCTCGACCTGATCCGCAACTCGGTTCCCGGCGCCCGGAAGGTCACCGCCGCCGACATCCGCAGAGCCGCGCAGACCTGGCTGAAGCCCGAGAAAGCCTTCCGCCTCGTGGTGACGCCCGCCGCTGCGCCTTAGGCGAAGCCCAGGTAGATCACCGCCACGAAGAACAGGGCGATCGTGACGTTGCAGAAGATCAGCAGCATCACGGTGCGCCACAGCGCCGAGAAGGTTCGCAGGTCGTAGGCCCCCTTCAGCTGGAAGAAGAGGTGCACCGGGAACGTCAGCGGCAGCAGGGTGAAGACGAGCGGCGTCACCCAGCCGCCGATCCGGAACAGGCCCAGGCCGATCATCACCAGGATCGACACGAAGGTCAGCGAATAGAGGACGAACACCCCATGATCGTAGAGGGTGAAGCCCCTCTTCCACAGGAAAAGCGCCGCCACGAACGGGATCGAGATCGGCACGAGTAGGAAAGAGAATTTGTAGAAGGTCTGCTGCAGCTTGTAGAGCGCCAGCTCCGGGTTCTCGAGCTTGTGCTTCAACTTCTCGTCGAGCTTCGAGTCGCCGGTGTTGAAGTTCCAGTTGGCCTTGCCGTCGCCGTCGCCTCCCTTCAGCGACCTGCGCCAGTCACCGGTCGTCAGGCCGAGCGACGCTAGCCTCGCCAGGGCGTCGACGTCCTCCTGGGCCGAGGCCACGTCCTTGCGCTGCTCCTCAACCGCCTCGAGGGCCCCGCGCTTCTCCTGCGGAGTCTCGGCGGCGGCCAGCGCGGCCTCGCGCTTGGCAAGCCGCGCCTGCTCCTTGGCGAGGTCCCTCTTCGCCTCGGCCTGCGCCTCAGCGAATGTCATCTTGCTGGCCGAGGTGCTGATCTTGGGCGTGCCCGGCATGTAGGAGATCGCCAGGAACATCACGAAGACGGTGAACAGGAACATCGCCAGCGGGGAGACGTAACGGGCGCGCTTGCCGTGGCACCACTCGCGCGTCAGCCGACCCGGCCGGAAGAACAGCAGCGGCAGGGTGCGCCACACCCGCCCGTCGAAGTGCATGACGCCGTGCAGGAACTCCTCGAACAGGTGCAGCAGCGAGCGGTGCACGTGGGCCGCGTTGCCGCACTCGTGGCAGAACCGTCCGACCGTCTGGGTCCCGCAGTCGGCGCATAGCGGGTGCGTCTCGCCAGCATGGCCCGTGGGGCGCGAGAACACCTTCGACCACAGGCCCGCCGTCACGACGTCGCCCAGCGCCGCCAGGTCCATGTCACACGCCCCTCGTCACAGCGGCGGAATGTGACCGCTTCGCGGGGGGCGGACAAGCCGCCCGATCCGCAAGGTTCAGCTCTGTGACGGCGCCCCGCCCGGCGGATCCTCGCCGCGGGCTGTCAACGCCCCTTCCACTGCGGCGGACGCTTCTGGGAGAAGGCCAGCGGCCCTTCCACGAAGTCCTCGGAGCGGTAGAGCGCCGCCACCGCCGGGTACTTGTTCTGGTTGGTGAGCGCCGCCTCCAGGCTGGGCTCGTCCAGGCCCATGTACACCGCCTGCTTCGACGCGCGGATCGACATCGGCCCCAGCTCGCAGATGCCCTTCGCCCAGGCCTTCGCTGTCGCCATCAAATCCTGCGGCGCCGTCACCTCGGCCACGAAGCCCAGTTCCTTGCCTTCGGCCGCCGAGACCCGCCGCGCGGTGAGGATCATCGCCATGGCCCGCTTCACGCCGATTGCGCGCGGCAGCCGGTGCAGGCCCCCGGCGAGCGCCGCGAGCCCCACGCGCGGCTCCGGCAGAGCGAACACCGCGGTCTCGGAGGCGATGATGATGTCGCAGGCGAGCGCGATCTCGAAGCCGCCGCCCATGGCGACCCCGTTGACCGCTGCGATCAGGGGCTTGGTCAGGTCGAACCGCGAGGTCAGCCCGGCGAAGCCGGAGTCCACCCGCCTCATCTCCCCGCCAGAGGCCTGATGCTTCAGGTCGTTGCCTGCCGAGAAGGCGCGGTCGCCCGCGCCGGTGACGATGCCGACCCACTGCTCCGGATCGTCCCGGAAGGCGTTGACCGCGTCGTCCATCTCGAAGTGGGCCGGCGAATGCATCGCATTCATCACCTCCGGCCGGTTCAGGATAAAGGTGGTGATCGGCCCCTCCCGCTCCACCTTGATGAACTCATAGGCCATCGGCGCGCTCCCTGTTTCCCTCAGGAGGGCAAGGCGCCGCCGGGTTCGTCAAGCGATGGTCTTGAGCTCACGCCGGTAACGCCTCCAGTTATCCACGTAGTGCAGCGAGCCGGCCGCCATCATCGCCCCCTGCTCGGGACTCAATTCGCGCACCACCTTGCCCGGCGCGCCCATCACCAGCGAGTTGTCGGGGATCTCCTTGCCTTCGGTGATCAGGCAGTTGGCCCCGATCAGGCAGTTTTTCCCGATCCTGGCGTGGTTGAGGACGATCGAGCCGATGCCCACGAGGGTGTTGTCGCCGATCGTGCAGCCGTGGAGCATCACCATGTGCCCCACGGTGACGTTGGCGCCGATGATCAACGGCGCGTCCATGTCGGTGTGCAGCACCGAGCCGTCCTGGACGTTGGAGTTCTCGCCCACCTCGATCACCGCGTTGTCGCCGCGCAACACGGCCCCCCACCAGACAGACGCATTCTTCTTCAGAACGATTCGCCCCATCACGGCCGCCGTCGGTGCAATCCAGTATTCGTCATCGTTCGGTAATTGAGGGGTCACATCGCCCAAGTTGTAGATACCCAATGTCGCACCCCTCTTCTTGTGGCGAATGGCGCCTTTAACGGACCGTAAACCAAGCTACCCTCATTCTAGTCGTGCGATTCGAGAGGGCGGAAGCCTTCCCGGACGCCGCGGGAGCCGAAGGCTTTCCGTGTCTCGCGCTGGATCGGGGTGGATGGCGCTGAGTTGGTTGTACCCCCGGGCTTTCCCGCCCGGACCCGCGCCGAAGGCCGAGCCGCCAGGCTCCGCAGCCGCACCCGCACATACCGGCATCACCAGGGGCGCTCCCAGTTCGGGATCGCCCTTTTTTCTTGCCCCCTCAGGAGGCCCTAGATGAGCAAGCGAGCTCTGAAGCGACAGCTGCGCGAAGGCGCGTTCGATGCCGGTCAGTTCGAGGGGGATGACAAGATCCGCCGGCTGCCGATCGATCGCGGCGGCTGGAGCCCGCTCGCCCACCACAATGACGACCGCGACCAAGCGTACCTGAAGACCATCAAGGCCAAATCCCCCGGCCAGCAACAGCTGATCGAAGCCATCGACCAGAAGAACCTCGTGCTGGCCCTGGGTCCCGCCGGCACCGGGAAGACCTACCTGGCCATCGCCAAGGCCGTGGAAGCCCTGGAGAGCGGCCGCGTCGGACGCATCGTCCTCTCCCGTCCTGCCGTCGAGGCTGGCGAGTCCATCGGCTTCCTGCCCGGCGAGATGGAGGACAAGCTCGCCCCCTATCTGCGTCCGCTCTACGACGCGCTCTCGGATCGTCTTTCCATGAAGCGGGTGCGCAGCCTGATGCAGGAAGGCGCCATCGAGATCGCCCCGGTCGGCTTCATGCGCGGCCGCACCCTCAACAACGCCTTCGTGGTGATCGACGAGGCCCAGAACTGCACCTACGTGCAGCTGAAGATGCTGCTGACCCGCCTGGGCTGGCACTCGACCATGGTGGTCACCGGCGACCCCAACCAGTCTGATCTGTTGCCGGAGATCTCCGGCCTCGGCCCGGTCGCCGACAAGCTGGAGAGCGTGGGCAACATCGCCGTGGTCCGCCTCGCCGACCGCGACATCGTCCGCCACCCCCTGGTCGCGGAGATGCTGGGGGTCCTCTGACCTTCCCTCGCCCCTCGCCTTCGGCCCAGAGGTTGGCGCGGGGTTCGACACGAGGAGGGGTTGAGGCGGCGGTTCGCGAAGCCCTTACCGCCGGTTGCATAGAACCTTCGTCGGATGCGCGACGAACTTCGCGCTTTCCGCGCATCCGAACGCCTTCCATTCGCGGATTTGGCGTCATAGGCTCAGGTCGCCGGGGATCGTATGCGACTGAGCGTTCTGTCGAACGGAGGGACCATGGGTCTGTTCACGCACCATCGGGCATGGTGCTGCGTCGCTGCGGCCGCCCTGTGCCTCGGCGCGACCGCCAAGGCCGGCGACTACTACGTCTATCGCTCCACCGATCCGGCGTTCCGGCCAGGTTCCGAGTTGAGCGGCGGCGATACCGTCCGCCTCGGGCCCGGCGGCGCCCTGGTTTTGGTCCATGCCACCGGAAGCGTCGTGAAACTCACCGGCGCGGCCGGTCCCGTGCGGATCCCCCGTCACCAGCCGAATCCGCGCGACAACCCCTACCCGACCGCGATCCGCGCGCTGCTTTCGCCGGCCTCCGGAGCGCTCATCAACCAGGCCAAATACTCGAGCGCCGACATCGCCTCCTGCGAGAGTGGATCCGCGCGCCAGGTCGACGGAATCTGCCGGCCGCAGGTCAAGACGAGAGCTATCGGCATGCCCAAGCCGGACGCCTCGGCGACCGCTGACGCCTGCCCGGCCCCGGCCATCGAGATGGCGGCCATCGCCAAGTTCGTTTCCGAGCATCCCGAGTGCCACGAGGCGGCGGCCAAGGCGTTCGACGCCTACGTCGAAGCCCAGTCGAAGATCGTTCCCTAGCGACGAAGCGGCCTCACGCGCGATTGTGACGGCCTTCGGAGTCCACTAGATAGTTCGGTGACCTAACTATCTGGTGACCTGTGTCCGAGTCGCTCGACACCGATGATCCCATTGCGCTGGCCGGCGTCCTGCGTCCGGCTCTCCTGCGGGTCTCGCGACGCCTTCGCCTTGAGGCGCAGAAGTCGGGCCTCTCGGCGCCGGACGTCTTCCTGCTCAGCCACATCCACAAGCATCCGGGCGTCGGCGTCAGCGCGTTGGCCGTGGCCGAGCAGACGTCAAAGCCCACAATGAGCGGCCATATCAAGCGGCTGGAGGCCGCGGGCCTCGTCGCGCGCGCCGAGGACGCCGAGGACGCGCGCCGCTGCGGCCTCACCGTCACG
>CAZBXO010000012.1:11717-19583 GCA_964495645.1 uncultured Phenylobacterium sp.
ATCATCGGCTCGGCGCTGATGATGCAGACGCTGAACGCCACCTCGATCAACAACGCCCTGCCGGCCATGGCCCAGGCGTTCGGCGTCGAGCCGCTACGGCTCAACCTGGCCATAACCATGTATCTCCTGGCCTCGGCCTGCTTCCTGCCGCTCTCCGGCTGGCTGGCCGACCGGTTCGGCGCGCGGCGCATCTTCATGATCGCCATGGTCGGCTACGCGCTCTCCTCGGCCGCCTGCGGCTTCGCCCAGACCCTGGAGCACCTGATCGCAGCCCGGCTGGTCCAGGGTCTGTTCGGCGCGATGATGGGTCCGGTCGGGCGGCTGGTGCTGCTGCGCACGACGCCCAAGAACGAGTTGGTAGGGGCCATGTCGGTCGTAACAATGCCGGCGCTGCTAGGACCGGTGATCGGCCCGGTGCTGGGCGGGGCCATCGTCACCTACGTCAGCTGGCGCTGGATCTTCTTCCTCAACCTGCCGATCGCGCTCGCCGGCCTTTTCCTGGTGCGCGCCCACGTGCCCAACGTGCGGGAACAGGGGCCGCAGCCGATCGATGGTCTCGGCATGCTGCTGACCGGGGCTGGTCTGGCCGGCCTGATCCTGGGCTTCGAGATGCTCGGCCGCGACGCCCTGCCCGCCCCCGCGGTCGCCGGTCTCTTCGCCGCCGGCCTCGCCTGCCTGGCGCTCTACGGCTGGCATGCCCGCCGCACGCCGCACGCCATCGTTGACCTCTCGATCTTCCGCATCCCGACGTTCCAGGCGTCGGTGCTGGGCGGGGCCTTTTTCCGACTGGTTCCCGGCGCCACGCCCTTCCTGCTGGCCATGCTGCTGCAGGTGGGCTTCGGCATGAGCGCCTTTGCGGCAGGCCTGATGACCTTCGTTTCCGCCGCCGGGGCCCTGGTCATGAAGACCACAGCCCCGCCGATCCTGCGCCGGCTGGGGTTCCGTACGGTCCTCCTGGTCAACGGCCTGATCTGCGCGGCCTCATTCATGGTCTACGCCCTCTTCACGCCCTCCACTCCGCACTGGCTGATCATGGTCGTGCTCGCGATCGGTGGCTTTTTCCGCTCGCTGCAGTTCACCGCGCTGAATGGCATGGCCTACGCCGATATCGAACAGGCCAGGATGAGCCGCGCCACCACCACCGCCTCGATGGCCCAGCAGTTCATGCAATCGGTTTCGATCGGCCTAGCTGCGACCCTGCTCCACTTCCTGATGACCTGGCGCGGGGAGACCCACCTGACCTGGCAGGCCGTCGCACCCTCGTTCGCCGTCATCGGCGCGGCGACTCTGGTCTCGCTCTGGTGGTACGTGCGCCTGCCAAGGGACGCCGGCGACGAGATGAACAACCGCCTGAAGTTGTCCTAGTCGCAGGGCGCTGTGTCGCCGGTCGAAAGGTCGACCCGGAAGCACTGCCGCTCGCCTGTCTCGCAATCCTCGACGAACAGTGAAAGCTCGTCCTCGACATCGGCCGCTGGATGCTCGCCCTCG
Source organism: uncultured Phenylobacterium sp. (assembly GCA_964495645.1). Taxonomy (GTDB): domain Bacteria; phylum Pseudomonadota; class Alphaproteobacteria; order Caulobacterales; family Caulobacteraceae; genus Phenylobacterium. Next base: position 13,206 of record CAZBXO010000012.1, read on the forward strand.
ATGAAGTGCAGAGCCGCGTCCTCGAACGAAAGACCCTCGACGATGCGCGCGCAGGCCGGCGCCTCGGCAACCCCATGGACGGAGAAGCGACGCTGCAGGTGGGTGATCGGACTGGCTTCGGGCATGACGGACGCCTCCTTGCGGACGTAACGCGGGAACCTCGAAAAGGCAGCATGGCCAGGCTTGCGAAGCTTTCCGGGCGCCGCTAGTCGAAATCCCCGCCGCGCCGTCATCCGGGGTTCATCCTCGATCGGACAGCATCGTGGCGAGTATTTGCAGGCGCGGTCCCGCATGAGCGACACTGAGGAAGAGCGTCCCACCGAGGCCCATGACGAGGCCCAGCGCGCCGCCGACAGCCTCAAAGACCAGATCGCCGCCGTCCGCGCCCGCATCCGCGACGCCCGCAAGACCCTCGGCGAACACGTCCAGCGCGAGAGCGAAGGCCGCAGCTTCAGGAAGTGACCGCCTAAGCGGGTCACCCGCGGAGGCCGCGGCCGATCAGGCCGGCCCCTCCCCGTCGTCCGCGGCGCACCCGCCAGAGGAAGGATTCACGCCCGAGCCGGTCGATTGCGAAGCGAATATCGCAGGCAGTTGAACACGCTGCTGAAACCCAGCCTGGCCTGCCGTGTTCTTGCCGCATCCAAACGAACCGGGCTGGTCAGTGACGTATTTCAATCGACTTGGGCAAGCGATGCCCGAGAGCGCGGCCGAACAAGGCCGCATCGCCGGAACCTCGCAGGGCGGCGAGACCATCTACGCCCCGCCGGGCAACTCCTCGCTCTCCGGCGAGGGCGGGGGCGACACCCTGGTGGGGTCCTCCGGCGACAACCGCCACTTCATCACCGATCCCCGCGACATCGTCGTCGAGAACCCTGGCGGCGGCATAGACACCGAGATCGGCTGGACCTCCATCCGCCTGGCCGCGAACGTCGAGAACCTCACGGTCAACGGCGCCTTCAACTACGCCATGGGCAACGCCCTGCCCAACCTGATCACCGTGGACGACAACACCCACTGGATCTGGGGCGGCGGGGGCGACGACGTCCTGGTCGGCGCCCCGGTCGCGAAGACCACCTTCGTTGTTCGCGCCGGCGAGGGCTCCGACGTCATCTACAACTGGAATGGCAACAGCCAGGTCCAGCTCTGGGGACAGGCGTTCCGCACGCCCGCCGATGTCCGCGCGGCCATGACCCAGCAAGGCGCCGACGTGCGCCTGGCCCTCGGCGGCGGCGAGACGCTGACCTTCCGCAACACTACCCTCGGAGCCTTCCAGGACCGCCAGTTCCTGCTGCCGCTCGACACCTCCAAGCTCGGCGGGATCACCTTCGCCGACGAGTTCGACTCGCTGTCGATCTGGGACCCGTCGCTGCAGACCGGCCGCTGGCGCGCCGACTACGGCGGCAACCTCAAGGACGAATGGGCCTACACCCTGACCTCCAACGGCGAGCGGCAGGTCTATGTGAAGCCGGGCTGGTACGGCCAGGGCGAGCGCGACCTCGACATCAATCCGTTCTCGATCTCGGGGGGCGTCCTCTCGATCACCGCGACGCGGCTGGCCGACGCCGACCGCGAGGCCGCCTGGGGCCGCGAGTACGCCTCGGGCCTCCTCAACACCATGGGGATGTTCGAGCAGAAGTACGGCTACTTCGAGATGCGCGCCGAGCTGCCGACCGCCTATGGCACGTGGCCGGCCTTCTGGATGATGCCGACGCCCTATCGGGCGCAGACCGAGGCCGACATCATGGAGGGGCTGGCCTCGACCCCGTACGTCGACTACCGCCGCGCCTGGGGCAACTCCGACAACCTCTACGACAACGGTCTGAAGATCGACCCCAGCGGCTTCCACAAGTACGGCATGCTGTGGACCCCCACGACCGTCACCTTCTACTACGACGACGTCGCGGTCCTGCAGGCGCCGACGCCGGCCAGCTGGACCGAGCCCATGGCCATGATCGTCAACATGGCGGTCGGCGGCTGGGGGGGCGAGCCAAACTCACTACAGTTCCCCGCCAGCATGAAAGTCGACTACGTGCGCGCCTATGCGCTCGCCGACGGCGGCGCCGTCACCGAGACCGGGACGCCCGAGCCGCCCGCCGCCACCCTGCGCACCAGCGGCGGCCAGACCAGCGGCCAGGTCAACACGCCCGTCACCTTCGAGAGCAACGGCCAATCGGTGACGACGGCGCTGATCCAGGCGAGCGTCGCCAGGCCCGCCGCCCCGCAGCAGAAGACCTTCGTCATCTGGGAGGACTCCGGCGCGATCTTCGGCGCGGTCGCGCAAGGCGGCAGCTACGACACGGCCACCGGCCTCGGCGCCGGCCGCTCGCCCTTCACCGGCGGCGGCAGCTGGCTCTCTGACGGCAAGGTGGCGCTGGTATATATGCAGGGGCCGGACGCCTGGGTGATGGTGTTCGATCCGGTGAAGCACACCTTCACCCGACACGAGCTCGGCGCGGCCACTGGAGATGTCCGCATCGTGGCCACCCGCAACGGCGGCTTCGTCGCCAGCTGGGATGGGCCCGACGGCGCCGTCCACGGCCGCGGCTACGACGCCTTCGCCTACGACGGTGAGGGCTGGTACGGCCCGGACAGGACGCTGACCGGCGACCTGCTCGGCGTCACCTCGGGCGGCCAGCTGATCGCCGAGTCCGGCGGCGGCCAGCAGCTCTACGACCTGGTGAACCCGCCCCGCGGCGTCCAGGCCGTCGTCTCCATCGGCCCGCAGTCTGGTGTGCAGCACGCCGAGGGCAATTCGGGCGTCACCGGCTACACTTTCACGATCACCCGCAGCTTCGACCTGTCGGAGCGGGTCACGGTCGGCTGGCAGGTGAGCGGCCAAGGCGGCGCCCCGGCCAACGCCGCCGATTTCCAGGGCGGCGTCCTGCCCTCCGGCGTCGCCACCTTCGACATCAACATCTCCAGCGTCACCATCACCGTGCCGGTGGCCGGCGATGCGGTGATCGAGGGGAACGAGCAGTTCCTGGTCACCCTGGTGAACCCGGTCGGCGCCAACCTCGGCCAAGCCACCGCCACGGGCTTCATCGACAACGACGACACCGGCGGACCGCCGCCGCCCCCGCCGCCCGGCAACGGCGGGCAGGTGATCAACTCGCCGGGGCCGGGTTCCGCGCTCAACGGCGGGGCCGGCGACGACACCCTGAACGCCAGCCAGGGCTCCGACATCCTGACCGGCGGCGGCGGAGCCGACGTATTCGCCTGGGCGCGCGAGCCCTGGTCGCCCGCGCGGGTCACCGACTTCACCGTCGGGACCGATCGCCTTGACCTCTCGGCCCTGTTTTCGGCCGCTGGCTACTCGGGCTCCGATCCGGTGCGCGACCGCTACATCGTCTTCCTCGACGACGGCGCCGGCGGGACCAAGGTGCTGTTCGACCGCGACGGGCCGGGCGCCAATCCGCAGTGGGGCAACTACATCCTCCAGCTCGAACGGGTCGCCTCCGGCGGACTGACCTGGGCGCAACTGACCGGAAGCGCGGCGCCTCCGCCGCCGCCCCCGTCCGGCACGACGGTCGGTTTCTCGACCCCTTCCGTCACCCTCAACGAAGGCGCGTCCGGCTCGACGGCCTTCACCTTCACCGTCACCCGCAGCGGGACCACGACCGGAACCTCCAGCGTCAACTGGTCGGTGGCCGGCTCGGGCTCGAACCCGGCTTCGGCGTCGGACTTCGCGGGCGGCGTCCTGCCCTCCGGCACGATCAGCTTCGCGGGCGGCGAGACGACCAAGACCCTGACGGTCAACGTAGCGGGCGACACCGCGGTCGAGGCCACGGAGACCTTCACAATCACCCTCGCCAACCCCACGGGGGCCACCCTCGGAACGGCGACAGCGACCGGGACGATCACCAACGACGACTCTTCCGGCGGCGGCCAGGTCGTCAACTCGCCGGGGCCGGGCTCCACTCTGACGGGCGGCGCCGGGAACGACACCCTGAACGCCTCCCAGGGGTCCGACGTGCTGACCGGCGGCGCCGGCGCTGACGTCTTCGCCTGGGCGCGCGAGCCCTGGTCGCCGGCCCGCGTCACCGACTTCACGGTCGGGACCGACCGGCTGGACTTTTCCGGTCTGTTCAGCGCCGCCGGCTACGCCGGCTCCGACCCGGTGGCCGACCGCTACATCGTCTTCATCAGCGATGGCGCCGGCGGAACCAAGGTGCTGTTCGACCGCGACGGCGCGGGCTCGAACCCGCAGTGGGGCAACTACGTCCTGCAGTTGGAGCACGTGTCGCCGTCCGGCCTGACGTGGGCCCAGCTCTCCGGCGGTGCGCCGCCGCCACCGCCACCGCCGCCTCCGCCGCCACCCCCGCCTCCGCCGCCGGGCGGCGGCCAAGTGATCGACTCGCCCGGCCCGGGCTCCACCCTCACCGGCGGCTCCGGCAACGACACGCTGAACGCCAGCCAGGGGTCCGACGTCCTGACCGGCGGCGCCGGCGCCGACGTCTTCGCCTTCGCCCGCGAGAACTGGTCGCCGGCCCGGATCACCGACTTCGTGCACGGCCAGGACCGGATCGACCTGCGCGCCGTCTTCGACACGATCGGCTTCACCGGGTCCGACCCGTTCGCCGCCGGCTACCTGCGGCTGATCGACGACGGCGCCGGCGGGACCAAGGTGCTTCTCGACCGCGACGCCGCGGGCCCGAACCCGCAGTGGCCGAACTACATCCTCCAGATCGAGCACGTGGCTCCTTCCACGCTCACGGCCGTCGACTGGTGGTTCCAGTAGGCGTCAGGCGCTGGCGTAGACCCGCGGCCGCATCGGCTTGACCCGCAGCGCCAGGCCCGGGGCGACGCCGATCGGCAGCGTCGGCCCGTGCGCCTGCAGTTCGAACGTCGCGCCCTCGATCACGCAGTCGATGCGCACGTCCGGTCCGCGGGAGACCACACCCTTCACCTCAGCGGCCAGGCCCGCGCCGTCGACCGGCGCGAACTCCACTTCGTCCGGACGGAAGAAGACGTCGACCGGTCCGGACTCCGCACCCGGCGGCGGGTCGGTCTCCCAGTCGGCGACCCGCAGCCGCCCGTCGGCCACCTGGCCCGGCAGGCGGCAGGCCGCACCTAGGAAGTCGTAGACGAACGGCGTGGCGGGGTTGTCGTAGACCTCGTTGGGCTTGCCGAGCTGCACCAGTTCGCCGTCCTTCATGATCGCCACCCGGTCGGCGAGGTCGAGCGCCTCTTCCTGGTCGTGGGTGACGAAGACGGTGGTGACGCCGGCGCGGTCGTGCAGGTCGCGCAGCCAGCGGCGCAGTTCCCGGCGCACCTGGGCGTCCAGCGCCCCGAACGGCTCGTCGAGCAGCAGCATCCTGGGCTCGATGGCCAACGCGCGGGCCAGGGCCACGCGCTGCCGCTGGCCGCCGGACAGTTGCGACGGGAAGCGCTTGTCGAGACCATCCAGCTGCACCAGCGCCAGGAGGTCGTGCACGCGTTGCTTAATTTCCGCACGGCTCGGCCGCTCGCGGCCGTGCCGGACCGAGAGCCCGAAGGCGATGTTCTGCGCCACCGTCATGTGCCGGAAGAGCGCGTAGTGCTGGAAGACCATCCCGACCTTCCGCTTGCGCACCGGCAGCGCCAGGAAGTCCTCGTCGCCGAACCGCACCTCGCCGGCGTCGGGCGTCTCCAGCCCGGCCAGCACGCGCAGCAGCGTGGTCTTGCCCGAGCCGGACGGCCCCAGCAGCGCCAGGAACTCCTTGTCCTTGGCCTGCAGCGACACGCCGTTCAGCGCCGGAAAGCGTCCAAAGACCTTGGAGATCCCGCGGATCTCGAGGGCGGTGGCGCTAGTGTCGTCGGCTTGCACTGAGTTCACCGGAGTGCCGCCATTCGAGACCTGTCTTGAGGATGAGGGTGACGATCCCGAGGCTCGCGAGGATCGTGGCTGCCGCGAAGGCGCCGACGCTGTCGTAGTCATTGTAAAGCACCTCGACGTGCAACGGCAGGGTGGTCGTGACGCCGCGGATGCTGCCCGAGACCACGGACACCGCGCCGAACTCGCCCATGGCGCGCGCATTGCAGAGCAGGACGCCGTAGAGCAGCGCCCAGCGGATGTTGGGCAGCGTGATCCGCCAGAAGGTCGTGAAGCCCGAAGCGCCCAGCGTCAGCGCCGCGGACTCCTCGTCGGCGCCCTGGTCCTGCATCAGCGGGATCAGCTCGCGGGCGACGAACGGGAAGGTCACCAGGATGGTCGCCAGGACCAGGCCCGGCAGGGCGTAGATGATCTTGATATCGTGCTCGGTCAGGTACTCGCCGAACACGCCCTGTAGGCCGAACAGCAGCACCCAGACGAGGCCGGAGACCACCGGCGACACCGAGAACGGCAGGTCGATCAGGGTGAGCAGCAGGCTCTTGCCGCGGAACTCGAACTTGGAGATC
>CAZBXO010000012.1:19683-39420 GCA_964495645.1 uncultured Phenylobacterium sp.
GCGATGAAGATCACCGAGCCGTACTCCCCGACCGCGCGGGCGAAGGCCAGCGTCACGCCGCTGATCAGCGCCGGCGCCAGCACCGGCAGCACCACGCGGGTCACGCGCTGGAAGTCGGTGGCGCCCAGCGTCTGGGCGGCTTCCTCGACGTCATGGGCCAGGTCCTGCAGCACCGGCTGCACCGAGCGCACCACGAACGGCAGGCCGATGAACACCAGCGCGATGAAGATGCCGAGCGGCGAGTAGGCGGTCTTGATGCCCACCTTCTCCGCCAGCGATCCCAGCGGCCCGGTCGGGGCGTAGAGCGCAGTGAGCGCGATGCCCGCCACAGCCGTCGGCAGGGCGAACGGCAGGTCGACCAGGGCGTCGAGGATGCGCCGTCCGGGGAACCGGTAGCGGACCAGCGTCCAGGCGATCATCATGCCCAGCGGCGCATTGGTCAGCGCCGCCAGGAACGAGAGGCCGAACGACAGCTTCAGCGCCGCGGCGACGCGCTCGTCGGTCAGGGTCTTGATCACCCCGTCGAGCCCGATCTCCCACGGCCGCAGGGCGAGCACGCCGAGCGGGACGATCACGATCAGGCACAGGTAGACGAGGGTGACGCCCATCGAGAGCCCGAAGCCGGGCAGGATCGAGGGCTCCACCCAGCGCGCGCGCCGGGGGAGGACCTCCGGCAGCGGTCGGACGACCGGATTGGCGTGGAAGCGGTCGGTCACGCGGGCCGGGTGACCTGGTCGAACACGCCGCCGTCGGCGAAGTGCGTCACCTGGGCCTTCTTCCAGCCGCCGAAGTCGGCGATCGAGGACAGCGGGATCTGCTTGAAGTCCGCCGCGTACTTCGCCGCCACGGTCGGATTGCGCGGCCGGAAGTGGTGCTTGGCGATGATCTCCTGGGCGATCGGGCTGTAGAGGAAGTTCAGGTAGCCCTCGGCGTGCAGGCGCGTGCCATGCTTGTCGACGTTCTTGTCCACGATCGCCACCGGCGGCTCCGCCAGGATCGACGACGACGGATAGACGATGTCGAAGTTCCGCCCGAACTCGTCGATGGTCAGGTGGGCCTCGTTTTCCCAGGTCAGCAGGACGTCGCCGATGCGGCGCTGGGCGAAGGTAGTCGTCGAGCCGCGCGCGCCGGTGTCGAGCACCGGGACGTTCTTGAAGAGCCGGGTCAGGTACGCCCGCGCCCCGGCCTCGCCACCACCCTGCTTCAGGCCGGCGCCCCACGCCGCCAGGTAGCCCCAGCGGGCGCCGCCGGACGTCTTGGGGTTTGGCGTGATCACGCCGATGCCGGTGCGCGTCAGGTCCGACCAGTCGCGGACCTTCCACGGGTTGCCCTTGCGCACCAGGAACACGACCGTCGACGTGTAGGGCGTCGAATTGTTCGGCAGCCGCGACTGCCAGTTGGCCGGCAGCAGCCGGGCCCGCTGGGCGATCTCGTCGATGTCGGCGGCCAGCGCCAGGGTCACCACATCGGCCTGCAGGCCGTCGATCACCGAGCGCGCCTGGCGCCCGGAGCCGCCGTGGCTCTGCTTGATGTCGATCGTGTCGCCAGTGCGGCCCTTCCAATAGCTGGCGTAGGCCGCGTTGATGTCCTTGTAGAGCTCGCGTGTCGGGTCGTAGCTGACATTCAGCAGGCTGATTGTCCTCGGAACTCTCGAGGGCGCCTGGGCGAGGGCTGCGGCCGGCAGGATCAGGCCAGCGGCGCCGGCGGCCGCGCCGGCCGAGATCAAGGTGCGGCGGCTCACGGTCTCGTGGGTCATGTCGGGGTCCTGACCAGCCTAAAACGAGTACTGGGTCCGGAAGGACCAGATGCTGAACTGCTGACCGATCTGCACCCCCGCCGGCGGCGTGAGCGCGCCGGCGCCGAACACGGTTCCACCCGGCGAGAGGCGATCGACGTCAAGGTGCTGGTAGTCGGCCAGGAAACGTACGTTGGAATTCGGGTACCAGTTGAGGCCGAGGGTCAGGATCTGCTGCTGTCCGCCGCGGACTGCGCTGGATGGGGGCGCCGTGCCCGCGCCGCCGGCTCGATAGTTGAGGTCGAGGTCCGACCACCGGGCCGCGAGCTCCCAGACGCCCCAGGTCTTGGCCTTGAGGTTGAAGGGCTTCTCGACACGAGGGGCGTCGAAGCCGCCGTTGGCCGCATTGTACCGCCGGGGCTCGCCGGTGAGCGTCCAGGAGCCCTGGACGTACCAGCCATTGAAGCTCGGGCTGGCCAGCGCGCTGTTGCGGCGCTCCACGTCGATCCAGAAGTACTCGCCCTGCAGGGTGAGCTGCTTCTGCTGCCAGCCGAGCTCGAGGCCGTAGCTCTTCAGGTCGTCGGCGTCGATCGAGCCGGTGTCGATCAGGCGCGTGCCGTCGATGCGTAACTCGGGCCGTTCGCGCAGGCGCACGTTCGTCGGCGTCCCTGCTGGGGCGACGTTCGGCCCGCTTGCGGCCGGATGAACCACCCAGGTGAGGTTGGCGCCCACGTGGAGCAGGCTGTCAGCGCCCTTCATCGGCAGCCAGGTCAGGCGGCCGATCACACCCAACTGCTCGTCGAAGCTCTGCACCCCGATGGTGTTGCCGGTGATGTTGAGGCCCGCCGTCCAGCGGTCGCCGCCGGTAAGAATCGCGGCGCCGGTGCGGCCATCGCCGCCCGCGAAGCCGCGGACCAGTTCCGCCACTGCGGCCCGCTCGGGGAACAGCGAGGCCGTGTTCGAGGTGGCGTCCTCCAGGCCGCTGATTGGCGAGTAGGCGCCGATGCGGAACCGCCACTGCGGGATGCCGGCATACTCCACGTAGGCGTTGGTGATCTTGCCGGGTTCCTCGACGCCGGAGCCGCCGACATCCAGCAGGAGGTTGTAGTTCCAGTCGCCCCAGGCCTTGCCTTCGATGCCGAAGCGTACACGGCGGAAGTTCGCTCCGTCGCCGAGGTCGCGCGCGCGGTCCGCTTCGGTGGCGTCACCCAGGGAGCCGCGGCGGAAATCAGTGGCCAGCGGTCCAGGGCTGCGCTGGTCGTACTGCGCCGCGTCCAGCTGGACGATGCCCCGGAAGGCGGCGGTGAACTGGCCGTCGCCGCTGGCGATCGTGGGGCGGCCGTCGGCGATCGAGACGGCGTTGGCGGTCACCTGCTCGCGCAGCGCCTGGTCGCCTGCGGCGCTCTGGGCCTTGAGGTCGAGGATTTGCCTTTCGAGTTCTCCGTTGCGCTTCTCCAGCGCGTCGAGCCGGCTCATCAGCGCCAGGAACTGCTCCTGGCTGATCGGCCCCGCCGGCGCGCCGGCCGTGGCCACGGGCTGGGCCAGGGCGTCCGGCGCGACGCCGCACAGCAGCGCCGTCGCCAGGGTGAACGCTATCGGACGTGTCCAGGCAGGCATCGGCATTCACCGTCCCTCCGTCGAGTCATGGTGGAGCTAATCCATTAATTCCCATCACTGAAATGGGAATTCGATGGAAGCCCGCTTAGAATCTCTAACAGGGGTACGGCGAAACGCGGCCTATTCCGCCGCCAGCAACGCCCGCCCGCGGGTGAACGAGGTCTTCATCGCGAGCTCCGCCTTGGCGGCCTCGTACTCATCCGACAGCCGTTGCACGAGCTCGCCGGCCGTCGGCACGTGCTTGATGGCCCCGATGCCCTGCCCGCAGCCCCAGATGTCGCGCCAGGCCTTGGACTTCTGGTTGCCGCCGGAGCCGAAATTCATGGCCGACGGGTCCGACTTCGGCAGGTCGTCGGGGTCGAGACCCGCCGCCCGCACGGAGGGCGCCAGGTAGTTGCCGTGCACGCCGGTGAAGAGGTTCGTATAGACGATATCGTCGCCGCTCGAATTGACGATCATCTCCTTGTAGCGCGGATCGGCGTTGGCCTCCTGGGTGGCGATGAACGCCGAGCCCACATAGGCCAGGTCTGCACCCATGGCCTGGGCGCCCAAAACGGCGCGGCCGTTGGCGATGGAGCCCGACAGTGCGATCGGCCCCTCGAACCACTCGCGCAGCTCCTGGATCAGGGCGAACGGCGACAGCTTGCCCGCGTGGCCGCCGGCCCCGGCCGCCACCGGGATCAGGCCGTCGGCGCCCTTCTCGATCGCCTTGCGCGCGAAGCGGTCGTTGATGATGTCGTGCAGGACGACGCCGCCGTAGGAGTGCACCGCGGCGTTCACATCCTCGCGCGCCCCCAGCGAGGTGATGACGATCGGCGCCTTCCACTTTGTCGAGAGCTCGACGTCGGTCTCGAGCCGGTCGTTGGACTTGTGGACGATGTGGTTCACCGCGAACGGCGCAGACGGCGTTTCCGGGTTGTCGCGGTCCCAGATCGCCAGCTCCTCGGTGATCCGGTGCAGCCACTCGTCCAGGAGCGACACCGGCCGCGCGTTCAGCGCCGGGAACGACCCCACGATGCCCGCCTTGCACTGGGCGATCACCAGGTCCGGCACGGAGATGATGAACAGCGGGCTGCCGATCACCGGAAGGCGGAGGCGGTCGCGCAGGACGGGCGGCAGGGCCATTCGGAATCCTCGTTCAGTCTTTGATTTACGTTGTATACACAAGCAGTGCTGCAGTGCAACGCCTCACCCCGCGTGAACTTGACGCGCTGACGCGGCGGGAGGCAATTGCGGCCCGATGGCCGACGACAGTTCCCCCTTCCCTGCCGCCCTCGAAGCGGACTGGCGCGCCCTGGTGGCCAAGACGCTGGGCGACAAGCCGTTCGAGAGCCTCGAGCGGCGGACGGTCGAGGGCCTGCCGATCGCGCCGCTCTATGCGCCCGCCGAGACGCCCGCCGCCTTCCCGACTCGCCCGTTCGACGCCGGGCGGCCGTGGGACGTCCGTGCGCTGTCGGCGCATCCGGATCCGGCGAGGGTCAATGCCGAGCTGCTGGCCGACCTGGAGGGCGGCGCGGCTTCGGTCGTCGTGAAGGGCCATACGGCGCCGGACGCGCTGGCGCGAGCGCTCGACGGCGTTGTCCCCGAGTTCGCCGCCGTCGGCCTGGACGCCGGCTTCCATGGCCCGAAGGGCGCCGACGCGTTGCACGCCATCGCCAAGGCCTCGCCGGGCGCGAAGCTGAACCTCCACCTCGACCCGCTCAGCGCCTTCGCTGAAGCCGGCGCCAGCCCGGGTCCGATCGAGAGCCACCTGGTCAGCGCCGCCACCGTCGCAGCGCGCCTGGCCCAGCCCTACCCGCATGCCCAGCTGTTCCTGGCCTCTGGCCGCGTCGCCCACGAGGCCGGCGCGGGCGAGGCGCTGGAGGTCGCTGTCGCGGCGGCCGCCTCCATCGCCTACGCCAAGGCCCTGGTGCGCGCCGGCCTGCCGATGGACGAGGCCTGGGCCCGAATCACGCTCGGGCTCGCCGCCGACGCCGACTACTTCCTGACCATCGCCAAGCTCCGAGCCGCGCGCGCCGTCTTCGCGCGGCTGGCTATCGCCTCCGGCGCCGCGCCCGCCGCCCGCATCGAAGCCCGCAGCTCCGGACGGATGCTGACCCGCCAGGACGCCTGGACGAACATGATCCGGCTGACCGCAGCCGGCTTCGCCGCCGCCGTCGGCGGCGCCGACGCCGTCGTGCTCGGCGCCTTCACCGACGCCATCGGCCTGCCCACGGCCTTCGCGCGCCGCCAGAGCCGCAATACCCAGCTGGTGCTGATGGAGGAGGCCCACGTCGGCGGGACCGCCGATCCGGCCGCCGGCTCCGGCTACCTGGAAGCCATGACCGACGCCATTGCCCGGGAGGCCTGGACCCGGCTGCAGGCCATCGAGGCGGCCGGCGGCCTGGTCGCGGCGCTGCAGAACGGATCGATCGCCCGCGCGGTCGAGGCCGCCAACGCGGCCCGAACCGCCCCCAAGATCGTCGGCGTCACCGCCTTCCCGCCCACCGACCCGGCGCCCATCGAGGTGGATCCGGCCGGGCCCGCGGTCTTGGACCCGGAGGCCGCCCGCCTGCCCGGGCCGGACAGCCGCTGCCCGGCGCTGGCGCCCTTGCGGATCGCCCAAGCCTATGAGGCGGCCGCATGACCGGCTTCCCCGACTTCGCCATCCTGCCCTTCGACGCCAATGTGACCGTCCCGGCCCCGCCACCCGGGGTCCCCTGGGAGACGCCCGAAGGGATCGCCATTCAGCCGCACTATCCGCCGGCCCCCGCCGAGATCGGCTGGCCCGGTCTGGCGCCCTTCGTGCGCGGCCCCTACCCGACCATGTACGCCACCAACGCCTGGACGGTGCGCCAGTACGCGGGCTTTTCCACGGCCGAGGACTCCAACGCCTTCTACCGACGCAACCTCGCCGCCGGACAGATGGGCCTCTCCATCGCCTTCGATTTGGCCACCCACCGCGGCTACGACTCGGACCATCCGCGCGTGGCGGGCGACGTCGGCATGGCCGGCGTGGCGATCGACTCCATCCTCGACATGCGCACGCTGTTCGACGGCATCCCGCTCGACAAGATGACCGTGTCGATGACGATGAACGGCGCGGTCCTGCCGATCCTGGCGCTCTACATCGTCGCCGCCGAGGAGCAGGGCGTTGCCCACAAGCAGCTGGGCGGGACCATCCAGAACGACATCCTGAAGGAGTTCCTGGTCCGGAACACCTACATCTATCCGCCGGGCCCCTCGATGAGGATCGTCTCCGACATCTTCGCCTTCACGTCGGCGGAGATGCCTCGGTTCAATTCGATCTCCATCAGCGGCTATCACATGCAGGAAGCCGGGGCGACGCTCGACCTGGAGCTGGCTTACACGCTAGCCGACGGCATCGAGTACGTCCGCGCCGGCGTCGCCGCCGGCCTGCCGGTGGACCAGTTCGCGCCGCGCCTGTCGTTCTTCTGGAACGCCGGCATGAACACCTTCATGGAGATCGCCAAGCAGCGTGCCGCCCGGCTGCTGTGGGCCGAGCTGATGAAGGCCGAGTTCGACCCGAAGGACGCCCGCTCGCTCAGTCTGCGCGCCCACACCCAGACCAGCGGCTGGTCGCTGGCCGCGCAGGACGTATTCAACAACGTCGCGCGCACCGCGGTCGAGGCCATGGCGGCGGTCGGCGGCCAGACCCAGAGCCTGCACACTAACTCGCTGGACGAGGCGCTGGCCCTGCCCACCGACTTCTCGGCCCGGATCAGCCGCAACACCCAGCTCTTCCTGCAGTTGGAGAGCGGCCAGACCCGCGTGATCGACCCCTGGGGCGGCAGCTACTTCGTCGAGGCCCTGACCCGGCAGATCGCCGAGCGCGCCCGCACCCACATCGCCGAAGTGGAGGCCCTGGGCGGCATGGCGGCCGCCATCGTCGACGGCCTGCCCAAGCGCCGCATCGAGGAGGCCTCGGCCCGCACCCAGGCGCGAATCGATTCAGGCCAGCAGAGCGTGGTCGGCGTGAACCGTTACCGCCCGGCGCACGCCGACGACATTCCCGTGCTGAAGGTCGACAACTCCGCCGTCCGCTCCGCCCAGATCGCCAAGCTCAACCGCCTGAAGGCCGAGCGTGACCCCGAAGCGGTGGCCAACGCGCTGGACGCGCTGTCGGCCGGCGCGGCCGCGAACGGCAACCTTCTGGCGCTCTCCGTCGAGGCGGCCCGAGCCAAGGCCACGGTGGGCGAGATCTCGTTCGCACTCGAGCGCGTCTTCAACCGCCACAAGGCCCACGCCGACGCCGTGAAGGGCGTCTACCTGAAGACCGCCGGCCGCACTGCCGCATCCGACCGCGCCAAGGCGATGGCGGAGGCTTTCACCCAGGCCGACGGACGCCGCCCCCGCATCCTGGTCGCCAAGATGGGCCAGGACGGCCACGACCGCGGTCAGAAAGTGGTGGCCTCCGGATTCGCCGACCTCGGCTTCGAGGTGGAGATCGGCGACCTCTTCCAGACTCCGGCCGAGACGGCCGCCCAGGCCATCGCCGACAATGTCCACGCCGTGGGCGCAAGCTCCCTGGCGGCCGGGCACCTCACGCTCGTGCCGGAGCTGAAGGCCGAGCTTCAGCGCCTGGGCCGGCCGGACATCATGGTGGTGGTGGGCGGGGTCATCCCGCCGGAGGATTTCCAGGCGCTGGAGGACATGGGCGTGGCGGCGATCTTCACCCCCGGGACCGTGATCCCGGAGGCCGCGATCACCGTCCTCGAAGAGCTCAACCGGCGACTCGGATACGCTCAGGAACAGGCTGCGGAGTAGCGGCCTCCGGGACTTCCTCGGTGATCACCTTGAAGCCGGCCAGCGTGGCCGGCCCGAACGTCGTGGCGATCGCCACGTCCGCGGCGTCGCGCCCCACCGCCATCAGGATACGGCCAATCCGGCGCTCGTTGTGGCGCGGGTCGATCGTATGCCAGTCGCCGCCGAGGTAGACTTGAACGCAGGCCGAGAAGTCCATGGGCGTGGGGGAGCGCGGCACGCCGATGTCGCCGAGGTAGCCGGTGGCGTACCGCGCCGGAATGTTCAGGCATCGCAACAGGGTGATCGCCAGGTGCGCATAGTCCCGGCAGACGCCGCAGCGCTCCTCGTGCGCCTCGTAGGCGGTCTTGGTGTGGCGCGCGTGCTCGTAGCCGAATCGAATGCGCTGGTGGGCGTAGGCGTTGATCGCCTGCACCCGCGCCCAGCCCGGCTCGATGCCGCCGAACTCGGCCCAGGCCAGGTCGTTGAGATGCTCCATGTCGCAATAGCGGGACGGGAGCAGGTACTCGATGATCGGGTCCGGCAGGTCGTCGATGTCGTGCTGGACCGCGCCCTCGGCTGCCGGCTCGGGCTGGCCGCCATCCTGGATCAGGAAGTCGCTGGAGAAGGTGATCCGGCCTTCGGGCGCGACCGCGCGCGTACAGAGGTTGCCGAACGAGTCGACATACTGGCGCACGCGAACCGTCGGCTGGGTGTGGATCACGTCCGGCGTCACGAGATCGGGCAGCCGCTCAGGCCTGACGTTCAGCATCAGGAGCATCGGGGTGGGAGCGGGACAGTCGTAGGCGATCTCGTAGCCACAGCGGATGCGCATTGGGCCTCGCGAAGTTGCAGGTGGGACTAGGCCCCCCGAGCAACTCGCAACGGCGAGACTCGTTGCTGTGTCGGCCGCTCGACGCGCACAGAAACTTCGACGTCCATCCCCAGATAGCTGGACCGCCGACCGTGGAAGGCGCCGTGCAGCGGGATGGCCAGACGCGGATCGGCCACGCACGCCACCCGGATCAGGTCGCGGTTGCCGACGATGCCGTTGGTCGGATCGAAATCGACCCAGCCGCAGCCCGGCAGATAGGCCTGCATCCAGGCGTGCGTATGGCCGCCGCCGGCGCGGCCCTCGCCGGTGGAGTAGACGTAGCCGGAGACGAAGCGGGTCGCGACGCCGAGCGCGCGGGCCGCCTCGATGGTCAGCACCGCATAGTCGCGGCAGCTCCCACTCCTGAGTGCGAGTGTCTCGGCTGGCGAGCGCGGGCCGCCTTCCAGGCGCAGGCGATAGGCGAAGTCGCCACGCACCGCCTGGGCCATGTCGCTGAGGATGGTCGAGAGCGGCGTTCGCGGGCGCACGAACCGCCGCGCCCAGGCCTCGATCTCCGGCTCGGTGTGCCGCCGCGCGATCAGCCGCGCCAGCTCCGGCGACTCGTCACGGTGGTAGGCGGGGAACGGCGTGCTGGCCGCGAGGTCTTCGAGTGCGAAGTCCGCCGACGGCGTGTGCTCGACCCGCACCAGGCTGTCGAAAGCCAGTTCATCCGACCGGCCGTCGAACCGCGCGACCCCGATGGCCGTTCCGCTGACGTCGTGCGCATGGGCGAACTGGGCCGGTTCCGGCGTCACCGAAAGCTCAGCCGACAGCAGCCGCTGGTCATGGCTCTCCAGCGGCCGGTACATGACGCGATGCTCGCCGAACCGCACCGGCGTGCGGTAGCGATAGCGGGTCACGTGGCGGATGGAGACCACCGGCATTGGCCAAGCTTGGCTTCGATTCCGCCGAACGGTCCACGCCGCTAATCGCCGCGGACGAACCGGGCCCGGTGATTGCCTACAACTTGGGCGCCGCCTCCCCATTCCTCCTCGTCGGCGACCACGCGGGGCGGGATATCCCCCGAAAGCTTGGCGATCTCGGTGTCTGCCCCGCGGACATGGATCGCCACATCGCGTGGGACATCGGGGTCGCCGGCCTGGGCGAGAACCTCTCCGAACGGCTGGGCGCGCCGTTCATCCGCCAGCGCTATTCCCGCCTCGTCCTCGACTGCAATCGTGACCCGGCACGCCCGGACGCCATGCCCGCCGTCAGCGACGGCACGCCGATTCCCGGAAACGCGGCGCTGACCGCCGCGGCTCGCGCGGCGCGGGTCCAAGCGGTGTTCGACCCCTATCACGCGGCGATCGCCGAAGCCGTGGAGGCCCGGGCCGGCCGTCCGACGTTTCTTGTGGCCCTGCACTCCTTCACGCCGGTGATGGGCGGCTTCGCTCGGCCCTGGCGGTTCGGCGTGCTCCACCTCGGCAACAGCCCGCTCTGCGATGCCGTTCTTGCCCGGCTGCGAGCCGAGCCCGAGGCCGGCGAGGTCGGCGACAACGAGCCCTACAGGATGGACGGCACCGACTTCACCGTCCCGCACCATGCCTGCGCCCGGGGTCTCGACTACGTCGAGTTGGAAATCCGCCAGGACCTCATCGCCGAGCCCGCCGGTCAGGCGGACGTGGCCGCGCTTCTGGCCCGCGTGCTGCCGGCCGCACTGTCGGATCTGGACAGCGGCTTGTAGTAGATCGCCGTCCCCACGAGCCCGCCCTGCGGCTTGTAGGCGTAGTCCGGGATCACTCCGGCGCGAATCCAGCCCAGGCTCTCGTAGAGCTCCGAGGCCCCGCCCTCGATCGCCGTGTCGAGGTTGAGCAGGGTTCGCCCGTTCACCACCGCGAGCCGCTCGGCCTCGATCATCAGCGCCTTGGCGACTCCAAGGCCGCGCGCTTCCGGATGCGTCATCAGCTTCCATATCTCGGCGCGGAACGGCTGGTTCGGCGGCATATCGAGGTAGAGCGTCACGGTGCCCACCAGCCGCCCGCCCAGAAAGCCGCCCAGAACGATCCGCCCGCCGGCGTCGGCGTGGGCCAGCGCCCCGCGCCAATAGGCCTCAGACTCGCCGGGCGGAGCGGGGTCCATGAAGTGCACCGAGCCTCCGGCCGCCACGGTGGCGGCCAGGATCTCGCCCAGCCGGCGCACAGTGGGCTCGTAGAGCCGCAGGGATCGGATCGAGAGTTCGGTCATGTCCCCACTCCGGCCTGGCGCCGCGAGACGGATGCACAGGCGCAGGCCATCGGGCTAAGCTGCGCCGTGGCCTCGATCAACCATCTGCACCTGCATGTGGCGTCCGTGGAGCGGGCGCGCGTCTTCTATGAGCAGACCTTCGGGCTTCGCGAACACGCCTGGCATGATGACATCCTCTTCCTCCGCGACGATTCCGGCTTGGACCTGGCGCTGGCGCCCGGCCCGCCGGACGTCATGCCACCCTGGTTCCACTTCGGATTTCGGCTGGAGAACGCGGACGCCGTGCGCGCCCTCGCCGCCCGGCTTGACGCCGGCGCGATCCGCCACCCGCTGAGCGAGGAGTCCGACTTCGTGTGGTTCCGCTGCGCGGATCCCGACGGCCACCTGATCGAGGTCTACTGGGAACCCTGAAAGAAAGGGGCGCTGCGTCGCCGCAGCGCCCTTCTCGTCGTCTTCGCCGGATCAGAACCCGAGCGGAGTGTTCTCGTTCGGGCCGTCGCCCGGGGTCGCCGGGCCGCGGCGGCCGCGGCCCTGTGCAGGCAGCATGGCCTGGGCGACCTTCATCTCCGCCTTGTCGATGGCGCCGTCGTTGTTCTTGTCGATGACGCCGAAGTAGCCGGCCAGCATCTTGCCCATCTGGCCGCGCAGTTCGGCCTTCTGCAGCTTGCCGTCGATGTTGTCGTCCATCATCCCGAACATGCGGCCGTCTGCGAAGCGGGCGTCGCTGTCGACTTGCTTGGCCGCCGTTTCGTCCAGCCAGCGGAAGCTGACCGAGGTGAACAACATCTCCTCCCAGGATTGCTCGCCCCAGGTGACCTTGATGTTCGGGTCGGGGTTCGCCGGGTTCCGCTTGGAGTTGTCATAGACATAATTGGCGATCAGCTTCGACCCCGCCGGGATCTTGACCGGCTCGGCGAAGGTGTAGCTCCGCTGCCAGTTGAAGTCGTAGCGCGGCAGCGACAGCAGCAGCTTCTTCTTCCCGTCCGGCGTCTGCAGCCAAAGGTCCGACGAGTACGCCCGGTAGTGAGCGTGCGGGAAGGCCGAGTAGAGCAGCGCATCGTTCGGGAACTCGACGTAAGCCGTTTCCTTGTGCCGCCCGGTGTTCGGCTGGATCTCGATCGTGCCGTCGATCACCACGACGCTGCGCATCATGTACTTCGGCATGTCCTTGCGGAAGTAGACGCCGATCTGCGTCTTATCCACGGTCTCCTTGCCGTAGGGCGTGTAGTGCATCTGGAAGCCCACCGCGCCGCCCGCCGGCAGGTAGGTGCCGACCTCGCCGGCGTAGACGTTGGACTCCGCGCCCACCGCATAGCCCCCCACCGATCCGCGCCAGCGGGTCTCGGAGGCCACGCCGTTGCCCGGCGCCTCCTTCATCCAGCCGGTCAACACGTGGTGCACGGCCTGGCGGTCGCCGGGCTTCACCGTGGTGGCGCGGATCCACTTGCCCTCGGTCGTCGGGTTGAGCGTGTACGGACGCTGGTAGTCGACCACGCCCGAGGCCGGGACCTTGTAGGCCGGGACGTTGAGGATCAGGTCCGGCTTGCCCAGCGGCCATTCGGCCGCGACCTTCCGGTTCGCCTTCAAGAGGTCTTCACCCTCGCCGCGCGGCGCGCCCGACTCGACCCAGTGGACCAGTGTGCGGATCTCCTCGGCGGTCAGGTTCTTGGAATCCGAGAACTGGCCCACGTGCGGATCGGCGTTGTAGGGCGGCATCCGGTCGGTGCGGATGGTTTCACGGATCATCGGGCCGAAGCCCTTGACCATCTCGTAGCTCGACATCGCGAATGGGCCGATGCCGCCGTCCGAGTGGCAGGCCACGCAGCGCTTCTCGAGGATCGGCGCCACGTCCTTGACGTAGGTGAACCTGGCCTCGCCGCGGTTGGGGAAGGCGATCGCCGCCCCAGCCTTGGCCAGGCTGCCCGCCGCCGCGGCCTTGCCCGCAAGGACCGCATCCAGCGCCGCGCCGACGTCGGCCGCCGCGCCGTGCCAGACCACCGTCCAGGTCCTCGGGTTGACGACGAAGGCCTCGGCAGAGCGGGTCACGCCCAGCGATTCGCCGACCAGCTGGTAGCGGTCCCACAGGATCGGGGTCTTGAAGCCGGCCTTGTCCGCCTCGGCGGCGATGCTCTCGTTGTCCTTGGCCGACGAGTTGAGCATGCGGAACTCGACGCCCTTGGCGCCGTAGTCGGCGGCCAGCTTGTTCAGCGCGGGAGCCAGCCGCTGGATCGTCGCGTCGCCGTTCGCCTGGGTGACCAGCACGATCGCCGGCGCGTCGGCCAGGCGATAGAGCTCGTGGGCCTCCAGGGTCTGGTCGACCAGCATGAAGTTGTCGATATGGGCCGCGGTGGTGGCAGCGACGTTGCCGGCGCTGGAGAGCGCGTTCGGCGCATTGGACGTCGCCGCGCAGCTCCCGACGAGAGCGGTGGCGGCCAGCAGCAGGGCGATGCGGGTCATTCTCGGGTTCCCTCAGCCTCTCGAAGGCGCACGAAGGCGCGCGCAATCCTCGCAGGAAATACGCTGTACGAAAGCTGTGTTACGCGAATGTGTCGTGACGCGGGAGTCAGCTTTTCTGCAGCTTCCCGCCGCGGGCCGCGACCATCAGCTTCACGATCTCCTCCGTGACCTTGGGTTCGAGCCCCTCGGTGTGGCCCTTGTCGAGGCGCACCACGTCGGCGACCACCCGGCCATCCCTGCACCGCGGATAGACGTAGACCTCCGCCTTGCCCGGGCGGGCCTTCATGCCCCAGACCGGATAGCCGGCCCGGCCGGTGTCCCAGACATGCCCCGGCTTGTCGTCGACGACATCGGGGCGCTTCACCCGCGCCGCGCATCCGTAGTGCTCGGCCCAGGGCGAGGTCTCCGGGAGGGCGACGATCTCGTGCTGGCCGGTGGTGAAGATGTGGCTGAACTCGCACGTCGGCAGAGGTGCGGCGCCGGTCCCGCCGGGCGGCGTGCGCGGCGGCGGCGGCTGGCCGTTCACCGGCGGGCCGAACTGCGGGACGATCTGGGCGCGCCCGACGCGACCGCCGGACAGGCTGAGCAGGCCGTCCACCTTGTCCTTGAAGTAGTCGGTGCAGACGATCCGATGCGAGGTGCCGCCGCCCTGGCTGTGGCCCGCGAGCCAGAACGACTTGATGTTCTTGCGTCCGAAGGTCTCGAAGACCCACTCCGAGATGTTCTGCAGGTGCGCGTCGTCGGCGGCCGGTTGCCACATCCGCACACCGGGCCCCGTGGTCGCGCCGCCCATCCGGCCCATGGTGGCGGCGGTCGGCGTCGCCACCACCAGGCGATACTTCTGCACGTAGTCGGCTGCCGGGAAGTAGTGCCGCTGCCAGTTGGCGATGGAGCCGGCGCCGTGGATGTTGAGCACGAACGTGACCTTCTCGCCCGGCTTCAGATCGCACGGGTAGTCCAGGAAGAACTTCCGCCCGGTCTTGGGGTCGGTCGCGTTGCCGAGGTCGCCCAGCACCGGCCCGCAGGCCTCGGCCTCGCACCGCGCCGGTTGCGGAGTCGTGCAGGCTACCCCGCCCACGTCCCGCGCCAGAGCCGGCGTCGCCGCCAGAGCGCCGATCAGCGCCAGTCCTGTGATCTGCAGCTTCATCGTCGCGCCCTCCCCGCTCACTTCGCCGCCAGCATCAGCTTGACGATCTCTTCTGTCACCCTCGGTTCCAGCCCCTCGGTGTGGCCCTTGTCCAGCCGCACGATGTCGGCGGCCACCCGGCCACCCTCGCACTTCGGATAGAGGTAGACCTTCGCCGAGCCCGGCCGCGCCGTCGTGCCCCAGATCTTGTTCGGATTGGCCTGGCGGCGCGTGTCGTTGACGTAGCCGGCCACCGTGTCGGTCACGGCGTAGGGCTTGGCCTGCGCCTGGCACTTCAGCTTCTCCGCCCACTTCGAGCCGCCCGGCAGGCCGGCTGCGGTCAGCTCATGCTCGCCGGTCTCGTAGATGTGGGAAAAGGGGCTGGCCGGCAGCACCGAGGCATCGGCCACCAGCCTCAGCGGCGCTCCGGGCGCCGCGCCGGCCGGCGGCGGCGGCGGTCCGCCCGGACCGCCCGAGCCCGCCGGGATCGTCGCGCGCACCTCCTCGCGCTTCGAGCCAAGGCGCCCGCCCGACAGGCTGACCCAGCCGGTGAGCCGGTCGCGGAAGAAGGGATCGTTGTTGATCAGCCGGTTCGATGTCTGGCCGCCCAGCGAGTGGCCCGCCAGCCAGAAGGCCTTGATGTTTCCCTTGCCTACCGCGGCCTCCACCTGCTCCACGATGCCGTGCAGGTAGGGATCGTCCAGTTCGGGGTTCCAGCCGTTGCGGGTGCCCGACGGCGTGGCGATCACCAGCCGGTACTTCTCCTTCAAGTCCATGATCGGGAAGTAGTGGCGCTGCCAGTTGCCGATCGAGCCGCCCCCGTGAAGGTTCAGCACGAAGGTGACCTTTTCTCCCGGCTTCAGGTCGCACGGGTAGTCGAGGAAATACTTCCGACCCGTCTTCGGCTCGGTCGCGTTACCCAGATTGGAGATCAGGTCGGCCGGGCAGGCGCTGGCCGGGCAGTGCAGCGGCGGCGGACTCGAGCACGCCACGCCGGCCAGATCCTTCGCCGTCGCCGTCCCGCCCCCTGTGGCGCACGCCAATACCGCGCCCATACCGATCGCCAGACCCCGCATTCGCGTCTCCTCCCGCCCGTTTCTGGTCAGCCTGACTAGCACTGTTAGGGAAGCTTGGCAGGGGAAATCAAGGGCTGCTATCGCTGTTCGGTGTCCCAGCCCGCCCGCACCAAGCTCGACCGCACGATCATCGTCGAGGCCGCCCTCGACCTCCTCGAACAGGTGGGGCTCGACGGCCTGTCCACGCGGACGCTGGCCGGCGCACTCGGCGTGAAGGGCCCCTCGCTCTACTGGCACATCAAGAACATGGGCGAGCTGCGCGACCTGATGGCCGACGCGGTGCTGGCGCCGGAGCGCGCCGCATCCGAACCCAGCTACCAGGGCGACTGGCGCGGCTGGCTTTCCGAGGGCGCCCGCGCCATGCGGCGGGCGGCCCTGGCCCGGCGCGACGCGGCGCGCCTGATCGCGACGGCCCGGCCGACGCCGCGGCGCAGCGCCCGCTTCGCGGAGAATGTCGCGCAACTGGAAGCGGCGGGCTTCGCCCCCGCCGACGCCCGTTCGGCCTTCATCATCCTCAGCCGCTACGCCCTGGGCTCGGCGCTGAGCGAGCAGGCGGCGCGCGGGCCCATCAGTGACGAGGTTTTCGAATTTGGCCTGCAGGCGATGATCCGCGGGCTGGAGGCGCACGCGGGCCTGAAATAGCGAACGCCCCGGGTTGGGGTCCGGGGCGTTCTGGCCGATCCGCTTGGGGGGACTGGGAGACCGGCTCCTACGGATGCCGCCTCAACCGGAAGCGACGACGCGAGACAACCACGGCCATGCCTCGTGCGCCTTGAGATTCCGCAAGGCGCAAGCGTCTTCGGCTACCGTAAAAATACTTAGGGGGGACTCCCGAATTTCGTCCGGTCGGACGCGAGGTTACCCAGTCGCGTGACTGGGAGACCCTGCGGATGACCCTCGCCTACCCCATGGACGACCCGCGTGGGGCGCGGCCCGAAGCGGCCCTGACCGCGGCCATGGACACCCTGGGTACGACCGTCACCCTCGCCCGCGACGCCGAGATCTATGCCCAGGACGATCCCGTGGAGCGGCTCTTCCGCCTCAACCGCGGCGTCGTGCGCACGATCCGCGTGACACTCGATGGGCGCCGCCAGGTCGGTGAGTTCTACTACCCCGGTGATCTGTTCGGACTCGAGCCCGGCCCCGATCACCTCTTCGCCGCCGAAGCGCTGACGGCCTGCGAAGTCCAGGTCGTGCGCCGCGCCGCGGTGCGCGCCTTCGCCGGCGACGCTGAACTGGACCGTGCGATCCTGCACGCCACCGCCCTCGAGTTGCAGCGGGCGCGCGATCACGTGCTCCTGCTGGGCCGCCGCAGCGCCCGCGAAAAGGTCGCAGGGTTCCTGGGCGCACTTGCCGCCAACGACAACGGCGATGTCGACCTGCCGATGGGCCGCCAGGACATCGCCGACTACCTGGGTCTGACCATCGAGACCGTCTCGCGGACCCTGACGCAGCTTCAAGGCGAGGCGATCGTCGAGTTTCCGACGCTGCGCCGGTTTCGCGTCACGAATTGGCAGGAATTCGCCACGCTCAACGACTGACATCTTCCACCCTAGGATCCATCCCTAGATGTCTGCGAGCTAAGCCGACCGCGCCTGAGACGTCGCCACACGCCTAGGATGCCGGACTTCAGAGCCGGAGAATCCAAATATTGTCTATTCAACGCGGAGGTTTGGGCCCGACACTGCGGACTCTGGGACGCATGATGTCAGGATCTGCGAGTCTACGCGAAGAGAACAACGGACGCCGTCGCCTGCTTGGTCCGAATGCGCCGTGCACGCAAATCCGTCGAAACCCCGGCGTCACATCTTGAAGTAGCGCGGCTACGCGACACACAGTCGCGGTTGAACTATCCGGATTTCGGACATAACCCTGCGGTGATGGGGGAGGCGACGCGATCCGCGGGACGCCAGGTGACGCTGGGCCGACGTTGGCTGCCGTACGTCGTGGCGGTCGGCGGCGCGATGCTGTGCGGCGCCCTGCGTCTGTCCCTCGAGAGCTGGCTCGGCGGCCGCACGCTCTTCATCATCTTCATGCCGGCCGTGCTCGCCGCGGCGGCCACCGGCGGCTTCCTACCGACCGCGCTCGCCACGGTCCTGTCTCTGGCCTTCGCCTTCCTCTTCTCGGGGGCGGACCTGCTCTCCAACCCCGGCTACGCCATCGACTTCTCCCTGTTCTTCATCGTCGGCCTGGCGACGGGCATGCTCGCCACGCGCCGATGGTCGTCGGAGTCCACCGCCAGGGAGACGCTGGCCGGCATCGCCGCGCGCGAAGCGCACCTGCGCTCCATCCTGGACACGGTGCCGGACGCGATGATCGTCATCGATGAGCACGGCGCGATCCAATCCTTCAGCGCTGCAGCCGTGCGCCAGTTCGGCTGGACGACCGAGGAGGTGGTGGGTCGCAACGTCAACATGCTGATGCCGAACCCATATCGGGACCAACACGACGGCTATCTGGACCGCTACATGCGCACCGGCGAGCGGCGGATCATCGGTATCGGTCGGGTCGTCGTCGGCGAGCGCAAGGACGGCTCCACGTTTCCCATGGAGCTGTCCGTCGGCGAAATGCGCTCAGGCGAGGCGCGCTACTTCACCGGCTTCGTCCGCGACCTCACCGAGACCCAGGCCACGGAACGACGTCTGCAGGACCTGCAGGGCGAGCTCGTGCATGTCGCTCGCCTCACGGCGCTCGGCGAGATGGCGTCGGCGCTGGCGCACGAACTGAACCAACCCCTGTCCGCGGCGGCGAACTACCTGCGCGGCTCGGCCCGGCTCCTCGATCAGGATCCCGTCGACCGCCCTCGCGTCAAGGAAGCGCTCAACCTCGCGGCCGACCAGAACCTGCGCGCCGGCCAGATCATCCGCCGCCTGCGCGACTTCGTGGCCAAGGGCGAGGCCGAGCGGCGCCTGGAGAACCTCCCGCAGTTGCTCGAGGAGGCCGGCGCGCTGGCCATGGTCGGCGCCAAGGAGCGCGGCGTTCGCCTTCGCTTCGAGATCGCCCGGGAGGTGGATCTGGTGCTCGCCGACAAGGTGCAGATCCAGCAGGTCGTCCTCAACCTCATGCGCAATGCGATCGAGGCCATGAGCGAGACGCCCCGCAGGGACCTCGTCGTACGCGCGCGCCCGGCGACGGACGAGACCATCGAGGTCTCGGTCATCGACTCCGGTCCGGGAGTCCCGTCCGAAGTCTTCGAGCACCTCTTCCAGCCGTTCATCTCGACCAAACAGCAGGGCATGGGCGTCGGGCTCTCGATCTCCCGCACGATCGTCGAGGCGCACGGCGGTCGCATCTGGTGCGAGGCCAACCCAGCGGGGGGCGCGATCTTCAGGTTCACGCTCCGCGCGCTTCCCAGCGACGAGGAGCTGACCTCCGATGCCTGATCCGATCGTCCATGTCATCGACGACGACGAGGCCGTCCGTCACTCGCTCGCCTTCCTGTTGCAGACAGCGGGCTATATGACGCTCACGTACGAATCGGCGGTTCAGTTCCTGGCCAGTCCGCAACACGACGGCAACGCCTGCATCGTCACCGACGTGCGCATGCCCGATATGACCGGCCTGGAACTCGTGCGGCGCCTGCGCGAGAAGGCCAGCGCGCTGCCGGTCATCGTCATCACCGGCCACGGCGACGTGCCGCTGGCGGTCGACGCCATGAAGGCCGGCGTCTCGGATTTTCTCGAGAAACCGTTCGAGGACGAGGCCATCCTGTCGGCGGTGAGCGCCGCCCTGGACGTCGGCTCGCGCGCCAGCCAGCAAGAGACCGACCGGCGCCGCTTCGAACAGATGCTCGAGGGCCTCTCGCCGCGCGAGAAGGATGTCCTACGCGGAGTCGTCGCGGGCAAGCCGAACAAGGTCATCGCCTACGACCTCGGCATCAGCCCCCGCACCGTGGAAGTCTACCGCGCCAACGTGATGACCAAGA
>CAZBXO010000013.1:0-38079 GCA_964495645.1 uncultured Phenylobacterium sp.
CCCAGGTTCCCGATCAGCATCACCTTGTTGAGGCCCGCCATTTCGTACCGTCCTTTACCTTCCGTGGATGAGCGGGCCGTCGGCCCTGCCGAGAGGCATAGACCCGTGACGGACGGAAGACAACAGAAAGTTCCTTCTTTGTTCCAGGCCGTCCACAGCTACTGCTGCGGCATGGCGCCCGGAATCGCCAGGCGGCCGTCGCCGGTGCGCACCAGGGCGACGTAACGCGGCCCCTCCAGCGAGGTGGAGGTCATCACGCCCTCCTTCTCCAGGAACAGGAAGTTGGCCTGGTAGGCCCCGTAGATGTTCGAGTTCGAGCCGCCGAGCGTCAGGAACTTGATGCGCATGGCCTCGAGGTTGGCGGCGCACTTTTCCAGCGAGTCCGCCATGACGAGCTTGTTGTACTTCAGGCTGCCGTCCTTCTGCGGGACCACGTGAAAGCAGACCCGCGCATCGCCGGGCGGGACCGTCTTCTTCGCGCAGCCGGTCACGGCCAGGGCGGCGAGCAGCGTGAGCGCAAGGGCTTTGGCGGGGGTCATGGCGGTCACCCTACGGGCGGAATGGCGCAGCCGGCCTGCTGGGTGGCGAGCGTGCGGAAGGTCTGGTTGTCGGCGGAAATCTCCACCCGGCCGGTGACGAGGCGCAGCGTCTGGCCGCCCCAGCGGCCGTAGTCGGCGGCTCCTGCGCGCTCGCACTTGCCGGCGAACAGCGCCTGCACGCAGGCGTTCAGATCCATGTCGCCCGGCAGGCGGGACCACGCGCCGCGATTGTGTCGCCAGCAACCGGAAGCGGCTGCGGCCGGTCGGACGGCGGGCGCCCTGCTGGCCGGCGCTGTCACGACGACCTCGGGCGGCGTGGCTTCGATGGGCTGCCCGCCCTCGTCCACCGGCGGCGGCTCGAACTCATCGGGCGGCAAAGGCGTCAGGTTGACCCCGGCCTCCTGGGCGGCCGCCAGAGCACCCGAGGCGTCCAGGCCCACGTCCAGCGCATCGGTGGCCACGCCGTTGCGCCGCGCGCACTCGGTCAGCGTCAGGTCGCCGACAAACTGCCCGGCCACGAAGCAGCGAAGGGGCTTGGTCGCGTCGATCTTGCCGGTCTCCTGCCCCGGCTCAATGACCAGGCCGCCCTCGGAGGCGGGCGGTGGCGGCGTTCGCTCGCCGCGACCGCTGAGCACCAGAGCGAAGGCGATGGCCAGTCCCGCCAGCAGCGCGACGAGAGCCCCAAGCAGCACGAGACGACCGGTTCGGCGCGGCGGCGGCGGCTCGGACGGCAGCGGGTCCATGGCGCTTCGCTAGACCGCCGCGCGCGGGCTTACAAGCGTACTGGCCCCGTCTAGGCGCCGCCAGTCAGGCGCGACAGGGCGGCCTGGTAGTTGGAAATCTGGCTGCGCAGATAGGCCGGAACCGGACCGCTGACCTTGGCTGCGGCCGCCTGCGCCGCAGCCGCCTGCGGATTCAGGATGGCGACGAGTTCCTTGTAGGCGTTGCGGATCGCGGTCTGCGCGCCGGCGATCTCGGCGCGGGCGTGGTTGTAGTCGGTCGGCGTCTTCAGGTTCAGGTCCGCAGGCAGGCCGAGGCCAAAGAGCGGGCCGCGGCGGTCGGCCGGCTGGCTCTTGCCGTCGATCACCTTGGTGTTGCGAACGACCCCCTCGGGGATGCCGAGCAGTTCCAGCGCGTTCCTGTCCGCCTTGCCGGGGCCGAACTCCACGACCATGCGGTCGGTGCCGGGCGCGACGGTGAGCTTCCTGATGTTGTCGGCGGAACCCACGGTCACCTTGGCCTGAAAGCCCGAGGCGCGGCGGATCTTCAGCGCCAGGGTGTCCAGCGTCTCGCCGAGCTCGATGGTGACCGTCGAGGCGCGGCCGCCGTTCACCCGCACGGTGAAGGTGTCGCCGGGCCGCAGCGCCGACTGGTCGATCAGCCGCTGGCTGTCGCTCATGTCCAGCTCGCCCTTCGGCAGGCCGATGCGGTCCAGCACGCTGGCGCCCGAGGTGTCGACGGCGATGGCGGTGGGCGCCGCGCGCCCGTCCTTGCCGGTGAAGCGGCGGTCCCAGCCCACCGTGCCGGCGTCGACGTCCAGCTTGGCCAGGAAGCCGTCGGCCGTCCCGAGCTTGGCAAGCGCCCCGATGGCGCCGTCGCCGGCCGCCCCGCCGATCCAGACATCGCCGTTGGACACGGCCAGGGAGGTCGCCCGGTCGTCCCCGGTTCCGCCATAGTAGGCCACACTGCCCGGACCGCTGAGATCGGCGGAGAGCCGCACCGCGAAGGCGTCGATGCCGCCGGTCAGTCCCTTTGTCACCGTGCCGTTGAGGGCGCCGTTGGCGGTGGAGCCGGCGATCACCACGTCGGTCCCGTCCAGCGCGATGCCGGCGATCGAGCCGCCCTGCAGGTCGCCGAGGTCCTGGGTCCCGGTCAGCACCGGCGAGCCGCTGGAGACGTCGTAACGGCGAACGATGGCGTGTCCGTTCTCCAGACTGGCGGTGACGACCGAGGTTCCGTCCACGACGATACCGGCCGGCTTGTCCGAGCCGGCCGTGCCGTACTGATGAGTGAACACCGACTGCGGTTTGCCGTCCGTCCCGGTGGAGAACGCCTGGACGTAGTTGTCCCAGTCGCCCAACGCCGAAGCGCCCGGAAGGTCGGACTTCGCACGGCCGGCGACATAGACCGTGCCGTCGGCTCCGAAGGCGATGGAGGATGCCTCGTCCTCAGCCCGGGCGCCGCGCCGGGCGGTCCACAACTCCTGACCCTCGGCATCGAACAGGGTGACGAAGCTGTCGGGCTTGCCGGCGTAGGTCCCACTGGTCCCGGAGTTCAGCGCCCCGTCGGTCGCCCCGTCCAGCACGCCGGAGACCGAGCCCGCCACCGCGATCTTGCCGTCCGCGGCGATCGCCAGCGCCAGGCCCGAGGCGCTCTCGGAAGCGCCCAGGGTCCGCGAATAGATCAGGGCGCCGGCCGAATCGTACTTCAGCAGGGCCACGTCCTGGGTCCCGCGGATGTCCTGGCCGCCGGTCTTGGCGGTGACGTCGGCCAGCACGTAGACCGAGCCGTCGGCGCCCACCTGCGTGGCGTGGACGGCCGCGACCTCCGGCCCGAGGTTCTTCGCGTAGACCCGCCCGTCGACCCAGTTGGCCTCTCCGTCCTGCTGCACCGGCCCCGGCACCGTTGCGGTGTCGGTCTGGAACTTCAGCATCTGGCGCTCGGTGCGCCCGTCGTTGGTCGAGGCTTTCTTGTCCGGATCCGGGTCGCCCACCTGCTGGGCCACGTAGACCGCGCCGGCCGTGGCGGCGCCCGAGAAACTCACCGTCTCGCCGATCGTGACGTTGACCTTCAGCGCCCAGGAGTCGACCGCCGGGGCCAGGGTCACCGTCTTGCCGCCCACCGTCGTAGTCTTCGGCGTGCCGGGGATCCGTTGGGATTCGAAGCGCGCGTCGACGCCGGCCGCCTGCAGCTGGCTGTTCACATAGACGACCACGTTCCCGAGCGTACGGGGCTGCGCGCCCATCCCGGCGAGGTCGATGGGCACATCAATGTCCAGCCCTGACCGCTTGACCTTTATGTTGAATTGAACGTTGCCCTGGAAGCCGGGAACCTCGGTCGAACTGTTGCCCGTGACCAGTGGCGGAGTCGTGTAGCTGGTCTTGGTCCGCGGCACCGGAGCCGTCGTCTTGGCGGTCAGCGCAGTCTCGCCCTGGACCAGCCGCAGCTTGTCGAAGTCGGCGTCGGCCACGTACTTGCCGATCTCGGCCATGCCGTCGGCGAAGGCCTTCTCCACCTTGTCGCGCTCGAACGTGGTGAGGCCCTTGACCTGGGAGCGGATGGCAAGCGCCTCCAGCGTCGCCAGGCCGTTGTAGACGGCGAACAGCTTCCGGTAGTCCTGGCTCGCGCCCGGCAGGTCCAGGCGCGTGGCGTTCTCGTCGACGAGCCGGCGGCCGAGCAGCGCGTTCTTGACCGCCAGGGTCTGCTGCGCGGGCGTCGTGTCACCGTCGCTCCAGGGCGCCCTGGGGGCCACCCGCTTGACCGAAGTCGGCAGGCCGCCCAGCGCAGGGCCGCCCGTGCCCAGCCTCGACTGGTACAGGTTGAGCAGCAGGCTGGTGTCGAAGTTGACGGCCATGGCGCCACCCTACGGGTGGGAGGGCTGACGGGCCGTTAACCGGCCGGAAAAGACCGGCCACAAGAAGAAGGGCCCGGACGCGCGTCCAGGCCCCTCTCTTACGCCCCAACGGAAACGGTTATTGGCGGAACAGCTGCAGGATGATCTGCGGCGCCGCGTTGGCGATCGACAGCGCCTGCGCCCCCAGCTGCTGCTGCACCTGCAGGGCCTGCAGGCGTGCGCTCTCGGTGGCGAGGTCGGCGTCGACCAGGTTGCCCACGCCGGTGGTCAGCACGTCACTGAGTTTGTTCACGAAATTGAGGTGGGCCTCGACCTGTTTGGCCTGCGATCCGAGGTTGCCGAGGGCCTGGTTGACGTTGCCGATCGAGGCGTCGAGGCGGGCCAGCACCGTTGTGGCGATCGCCACCGAGGTGATCGACGCCGTCGATGGAATGGTGATGTTGGAGCCGCCCAGAGCCAGCGTGCGGGTCGACAGCGTGAGACGCGATGTCGCATCCGCGTTGGCGATGAACTGGATGTCGCCGCCCGCCCCGGTGAACAGGTTCGCGCCGTCGAAGCTGGCGTTGGTCACCACCTGGCTGATCTGGCGCAGGATCGCCTTGAAATCGGAGTCGAGCGCGGTGCGCGCCGAGGTGGCGAGCGAGGTGTCCATCGCCGCGACCACCTTCTCCTTCAGCTGCACCAGCAGGTCGGACACGGTCTCGCCGGCGGCCATGGAAACCTGGGCGATCGAGTTCGCGCGCTCCATGCTCATCTTGACCGCGCCGTAGGCGCCGATGTCGGCGCGCTGCTTCTGGGCGATGGCCCAGACGGCGGCGTTGTCCTTGGCGTTGGCGATCTTCAGGCCGGTGTTCACCCGGTTCTGCACCTGGGCCAGGTCGTCGTTGGTCTTGTTGAGATTTTGCAGCGCGGTCAGCGCGGACTGGTTGGTATGGACGCTGATCGCCATCGATCTCTCCAGGTATCCGGACCCGCGCGACGCGACTCGCCGTCTGCCCGCGTTGCCTGCGAACCTAGGAAAGCGTGGTGATCAGATGGTTAACATCGGCAACGATCATCGCCGCCGCCGGAGGGTTCCGGGGCGGTTGAGGTGCGTTGCGCGGGTCCGGCCGCAGCGGCCGGGGACGTCAGGCTTCGGTGCGGATGAGAGAGCCGGCCATGTAGGCGGCTTCCTCACGCAGCTTCAGCAGGTCAGCCCTGGGAAGGGACTGCACCACCTCGCCGGTCCGCCGGTTGACCGTCTTGTAGACGAACGAACCGGTGCCTTGATCCTGTTCGATGACCAGTCGCAGATCCAATCCGGGCGTTGCCGGAGCCTCGGGGATTTCCGGCGCGGGCGCCGGGGCCTGAGACGAATTGCCGAACGATGCGTCCGGCGAACCTGCGAAGGCCGTGACCTTCGTATCCATTTCTCCCTTCGCTGACCGTCAGGGGTCGCGCTCCGTTCTGCGACGAACGGCGGGCGGAGCCGTAACCCCGCCCGCCGGACGTCTCGCGACCGCGGCCCTCGAGCGGGCCGCGGACCACGTCCGGGCCGTTAGCGGAACAGGCCCAGCAGGATCGACGAGGACTGGTTGGCGATCGACAGAGCCTGCACGCCGAGCTGTTGCTTGGTTTGCAGCGCTTGCAGTCGGGCGCTTTCCTTGGCCAGGTCGGCGTCGACGAGGTTGCCCACGCCGGCGTCGATCGTGTCCTGAAGCTTCGAGACGAAGCTCAGGTGCGAGGCCAGGGCCTTCGAGCCGGTGCCCAGCTTGGACAGGCGGCTGGAGACCGAGGTGATCGCGGTGTTGGCCAGACCGATCGCCGTGCTCGCCAGCGTCTTGGTGCTGATCGAGCTGGTCGAGATCCCGAGCGCGGTGAGCGTCAGGGCCTGGGCCACGACGGTCACGACAGAGCTCGCGTCCGCGTTGGCGAGAGCCTTCACGTCCGAGCCACCGGCCTTGATCATGTTCGAACCGTTGAAGTCGGCGTTGGTCACCGCCTTCACGATCTGGTCGCGGAGCGACAGGTACTCGTCGTTGAGCGCCGTGCGGCTGGTCGAATTCAGCCCGGCGTCAGCGGCCGCGAGGGCCTTTTCCTTCATCTGCAGGAGCAGATCGGAGATGGTCTCACCCGCCGAGATCGCCACTTCCACGGTCGATTGACCGCGCTGCAGCGATTCCTTGACGGAGTTGAGCGCGTTGGAAGCGGCCCGCTGGTTCTGGGCGATGGCCCAGACGGCGCCGTTGTCCTTCGCCGAGGCGACGCGCTTGCCCGTGTTGATCCGGGATTGAACGATCTGAAGCTCAGAGTTGGTCTGGTTCAGATTCTGCAGCGCGACGAGCGCGCCGACGTTGGTATTCACAGAATTCGGCATTGTACCGAGGTCCTTCGTTCTAAGGGACCGACCGTCATTCTGACAGCCGGAGGCATTTTGCCCGCGCAGCTCGCAGCAATTGCCGGGCCAGCGGAGGGGTTAACCTCCTGGCCCTCAACCAACTGAAATTACTGAGTTAAAGGCCTGTTAGCCTTGCCTGCGCCCGGCAGAAATTGCCGGGTCGATCCCAGGAGTCGGCAGGAATTGCCGGGCCAAGGCGGCAAAATCCGCCTCCCGCAAAAAGATGGCCGGGCGGGCCGAAGCCCGCCCGGCATTCTCGACTATCGGAACAGACCCAGGATGATCTGCGGCGACTGGTTGGCGATCGACAACGCCTGCACGCCCAGCTGCTGCTTCGTCTGCAGCGCCTGGAGCTTGGCGCTTTCCTTCGCCAGGTCGGCGTCGACGAGGTTGCCCACGCCGGCGTCGATCGTGTCCTGAAGCTTCCCGATGAAGTTCAGGTGCGAGGCCAGGGCCTTCGAACCGGTGCCCAGCTTGGACAGGCGGCTCGAAACGGACGTGATCGCCGTGTTGGTCAGACCGATCGCCGTCGACGCCAGCGTCTTGGTGCTGATCGAGGACGTCGAAATGCCCAGCGCGGTCAGCGTGAGCGCCTGAGCCGTGACCGTCACGACCGAGGTGGCGTCGGCGTTGGCGAGAGCCTTCACGTCGGTGCCGGAAGCCTTGATCATGTTCGAACCGTTGAAGTCGGCGTTGGTCACCGCCTTCACGATCTGGTCGCGGAGCGACAGGTACTCGTCGTTGAGCGCCGTGCGGCTGGTCGAATTCAGCCCGGCGTCAGCGGCCGCGAGGGCCTTTTCCTTCATCTGCAGGAGCAGATCGGAGATGGTCTCACCCGCCGAGATCGCCACTTCCACGGTCGATTGACCGCGCTGCAGCGATTCCTTGACGGAGTTCAGGGCGTTGGACGCCGCGCGCTGATTCTGAGCGATAGCCCAGACAGCGCCGTTGTCCTTCGCCGAGGCGACCCGCTTGCCCGTATTGATTCGGTTCTGGGTGTTGAACAGCTCCGTGTTGGTCGAGTTGAGGTTTTGCAGCGCAACGAGAGCGCCGACGTTGGTGTTGACCGAATTGCTCGGCATTTGGTGGTCCTTCCATTCTGGAATGAGAGCCGGGCTTTTGCCCGACGGACGGCGACTTCCGTCCGAGGGTGGCCACGCAATCGGCAGGCCAGCCGGTTAACCGTCTGGGCCCCTGTTTCGATTGGGCTTTTCTGCATCCAGGCCTGGCGGATCGACCATGGGATGTCCGGCGGGACCTGCCGGGCGGCAGGAGTTGCCGACGCGGGAAGGCGCTTGCGGCAGCCGCTCAGTTCTGCTTTCGTTCGCAGACATGGTGCGCATGCGATATCCCGGCCTCACCGACCCCAAGGCCGCTTTCGAGCAGTTGAAACCCCTACGCGCGCATGTGCTAAAGATGCAGGCGCGGTGCCGACCGTTCGGGCCGGACTACCTGGTGCTCTCGGCGATCACCAAGGCGATGGACACCGCCGCCTATCACTTCACCGGCGAGCCGGATTTCTTCGCGTTGCGCCCGCCCCACTCGTGAGGCGACAATCGGACCCGACGCCCCGCCAGATGGGCGACGGGAGGGCGCCTTCGTGTTCCAGCGCGTGCTGATCGCCAATCGCGGCGAGATCGCCATCCGAATTGCGCGCGCCGCCGCGGCGCTCGGGATCGAGACGGTCAGCGTCCACGCCGCCGCGGACGCCCTCTCGCTGCACACCCGCCTCACCGACCGCACGCGTCAGATCCCGGGCGACGGCGTCGCCGCGTACCTGGACATCGACGCCCTGGTGGCGGTCGCCCTCGCCGAGGGATGCGACTGCGTTCACCCCGGCTACGGCTTCCTCTCCGAGAACGCTGCCTTCGCGAGCCGCTGCCTGACCGCGGGCCTGGCCTTCGTCGGCCCCCGGCCCGAAACGCTCGAGCTCTTCGGCGACAAGGTGAAGGCCCGCGCCCTCGCCCGGTCGCTGAACGTGCCGGTGGCCGGCGGCAGCGACGGCGCGCTCGGCAGCGTCGCCGAGGCGGAGGCCGTGGCAGAGGGCCTGGGCTATCCGGTGATGCTGAAGGCCGCAGCGGGTGGCGGTGGGCGCGGGATGCGCCGGGTCGGCGCGGCCGCCGAGATGGCCGAGGCCTTCGCCCGCTGCCAGGGGGAGGCTGAGGCCGCGTTCGGCGACGGCTCCGTCTTCCTGGAGCAGCTCGTCGAACGACCCCGCCACATCGAGGTGCAGATCCTCGCAGACGCCGTCGGCCACGCCGTCCACCTCTGGGAGCGCGACTGCTCGGTTCAGCTGCGCAACCAGAAGGTCGTGGAGATCGCCCCGGCTGCCGGGCTCGCGCCGGCCTTGCGCGAGCGTATCCTCGCCGACGCCGTGCGCCTCGCGGAGGCGGCCTCCTACGTAAACGCCGGCACTGTCGAGTTCCTGGTCTCGCCCGAGCAGGACCGCCACGTCTTCATCGAGTGCAACCCGCGCATCCAGGTGGAGCACACGGTCACCGAGGAGGTCACCGGCGTCGACCTGGTCGAGGCCCAGTTCCGCATCGCCGCCGGCGAGACGCTGGCTGACCTGGGCCTCGCCGAACCCCCGCCCACGCGCGGCTACGCGGTCCAGGCCCGCATCGTCGCCACCGGCGGGGGCGCCCTGACGGGCTACAAGGAGCCCGCCGGCCCCGGCGTTCGCGTCGATAGTTGCGGCTATCCCGGCTACGCCCCGCCGCCGCAGTTCGACCCGATGTTCGGCAAGCTGATCGCCCGCTCCGGGTCGGCCGGCACGCTCGGCTCGGCGTTGGACCGCTGCGTCCGCGCGCTCGCCGAGTTCCACATCGCCGGCCTTCCCACCAACCTCGCGCAACTGGCGGCCATCCTCGCCGACCCCTCCGTCCGCGCCGGTGACGCGCGCACCACCCTGCTCGCGGAACAGCCCGCCCTCGCCAACACTGCAGCAGGCGTCGTCTCCGGCGCCCAGTCCCTGATGGCCCAGCAGACACCCTCCGCCGGCCGGGGCGCCCCGGCGGCGCCCCCTCCCCCGCTTCCGGTGGGCGACGGCGAGGAGGGCATCGAGGCTCCGATGGGGGGTTCGGTCGTCGAGGTCAGCGTCGAGGAAGGCGCCGCCGTCGCGGCGGGCGACACCCTCATGGTGATCAGCGCCATGAAGATGGAGACTTCGGTCGTCGCCCCTTGCGCCGGGACCGTCGTGCGTCTGGCAGCGGTCGCCGCCGGCGGCGCCGTCACCGGTGGCCAGATGGTGGCCGTCATTGCGCCCGTGGAAGGCGCTGAGGTCCGCCGCCACGATCCCAGCGACGAGGGCTGGGCTCCCGTGATCGACCAGGTCCGGGCGCTGCAGGGGATCGCCCACGCCCGTTTCGCCGACGGTTCGAAGGACCCCGGCGTCGTTCGACAGCGCTCCCGCGGCAAGCTCACCTGCCGCGAGCGCATCGACGGCCTCTTGGACCCTGGCAGCTTCCGCGAGGTCGGCAGCCTCGCCGGCTTCGCCAGCTACGACGAGGACGGCGCCATCGCCGACTTCACCCCGGCCAACCACGTCGGCGGCTGGGGCAAGATCGAGGGCCGACAGGCCATCGTCTGCGCCGACGACTTCACCTCCCGCGGCGGCCACTCCGACGGTGCGGTCGGCTCCAAGACCCGCTACCTCGACGGCCTCTCGATAGAGTTCCGCTGCCCTTCGATCCGCTTGCTCGACGGCTCCTCCGGGGGCGGCAGCGTCGCCACAATGGTGCCCACCCAGACCGCCTCGAGGGAGAGCAACGCCCAGGAAAGCACGGGCGCCATCAAGGCCGGCCGTCCGCGCGTCACCGGCGGCGGCGGCTCGTTCCTGCCCGGCGAGCTCGGCTCCACCCTCTACGCCGAGCAGCTGGCCACCGTGCCGGTCGTCAACGTGCTGCTCGGCAGCGTGGTGGGCATCGGCGCCGCCAAGGCCGTCCTCGGCCACTTCAGCGTCATGGTGCGCGACATCGCCCAGTTGTTCGTCGCCGGCCCCCCGGTGGTCGCACACGCCATGGGCTACGAGGTCACCAAGGAGGACCTCGGCGACTGGCGCATCCATTGCCGCAACGGCTCTGTTGACAACCTCGCCGAGACCGAGGCCGAGGCCTTCGCCCAGACGCGGCGGTTCCTCTCCTACCTGCCGTCCAGCGTCTTCGAGCCGCCGCCGCGCTTCGCCACGGACGATCCCTTCGACCGCCGCGAGGAGGAGCTCTTCACCATCGTCCCGCGCAAGCGCACGCTGACCTTCGACATGCGCCGCGCCATCCGCCTGATGGCCGACAAGGGGTCCTTCTTCGAAATCGGCCCCCTCTGGGGTACGGACCAGATCGCCGGCTTCGCGCGCTTCGCCGGCTACCCGGTCGGGATCATCGCCTCCGACAGCCGCCACGAGAACGGCGGGGCGCTCACCGCCGACGGCTGCGACAAGCTGCGCCGCCACCTCGACGTCTGCGACACCTTCCACTTGCCCATCGTCAACCTCGTCGACAATCCCGGTTTCGCGGTCGGCATCGAGCACGAGACCATGGGCACCATCCGCAAGGGCGGCGAGTGGATGATCGCCTCGGCCCAGGCGAAGATACCGCTCTTCACCGTCATCATGCGCCGCAGCTTCGGCGTCGCCGGCAACAACTTCGCCACGCCCCGCGCCGGCCCATCGGCCCGCGTGGTCTGGCCGGCCGCGGACGTCGGCGGCATCCCGCCGGAGGGGGGCATCGAGGCGGCCTACAAGCGCCAGCTCGCCGAGGCCGCCGACCCGGTCGCCCTGCGCGCCGAGATCGAGGCCCGTATCGAGAGCGTCCGCGGCCCCATCGGTCCGCTCAACCGCTTCCAGATGGAAGAGATGATCGACCCGCGCGACACCCGCCGCTGGATCTGCGAGTGGGTCGAGAACGCCTTCCGGGTCGCCACCGAACCGGCGCGCCTCGGCCCCCGCGCGCTCGGCTTCAGGCCGTAGCGGCCTCGGACGCATCGCCCTCGCGGCGGGCCAGCGCCTGGGCGATCTGGGTGCAGAGCTGCAACGTGGCGATCGGCTTCAGGACGACGCCGTCGAACGCCTCGAGCCCGCTGGCGCTGGGATCGGCAGTGAAGGCCAGCACCGGCGCGGCGGCGTTCGGGCAGCCGCCGGCGCGCAGCGCGCTCAGCGCCTCCAGCCCGCTCAGGCCGGGCATATGCAGGTCCATCAGGATCACGTCGAAGGCGGTGGTCGCGCAGGCCTCGAGCGCCTCGCGCCCGCTCGAGGCCTCGGTCACCGCCGCGCCCAGCGCCTCCAGCATCGGGCGGGCCAGCTCGCGGTTCCAGGCGTTGTCGTCGACCACCAGGATCTGGGCGCCGCCGAGGAAGAAGTCCTCCGCCTCCCCGTCCGCGACCGCTGCTAGTGCGGCCGGCGGGGCCGGTAGCTCGGCGAAGAATGTCGAGCCCTCGCCCACGCGGCTCGTCACCCCGATCGAGCCGCCCATGGCCTCGGCCAGGCCCCTGCAGATCGCCAGCCCCAGCCCGGTCCCACCGTGCCGGCGGGTCGAGGAGTTGTCGGCCTGGATGAAGCGCTGGAAGAGCCGCTCGCAGTCCTCCGGACTGATCCCACCGCCCGTGTCCGTCACCTCGATGCGCAGCCGATCCGCCTCCGACGCGTAGGCCATCCGCACCACGACCTCGCCGGCCTCGGTGAACTTCACCGCATTGCCCAACAGATTGATCAGGATCTGGCGCAGGCGCGTGTCGTCGATCGTCACCCGGAACGGCAGGTTCGACGCGAGTGAGCAGCGCAGCGCCAGTCCCTTCGCTTCCGCCTGAAGGCCGAACGCATCGAGCGTTTCGGCCGCCAGCGCCCCCACATCGGTCGGTCGCGCGCGGATCTCGAGGCCGCCAGCCTCCAGACGCGAGACGTCCAGGATGTCGTTGACGATGGCAAGCAGCCCGCGGCTGGCCCCTTCGATGCGCTCCACATAACGCTGCGCCTCGGCGTCGAGGTCGCCGCGCCGCGCCAGGAGCTCGGTGAAGCCCAGCACCGATGTCAGCGGCGTGCGGATCTCGTGGCTCATGTTGGCCAGGAACTGCGCCTTGGCCAGCGCCGCCTGCTCGGCGTCCTTGCGGGCCTGCTCGACAGCCTCTTCCTGGGCCACCTGAGCGGTCACGTCGCGCGCCACGTCGAGGAAGCCGAGGAACTCGCCGCTGGCCGGATCGCGCAGCACGGTCGGCCTGGACTCCATCCACGTCCAGACGGCCCGATCATGTGGCCGTCCGCGCCAACGGATCCGGCCCGGCTCGCGTCCGGTCACGAGGCCATGGAAAGCCGCTCTGACGCGTTCCCGGTCATCCTCGTGGATGTAGTCGGCCACCGGCTTGCCGATGAAGGATTCCGGGTGGCCGCCCGACCCGTCGAAGGCGGCGCTGACGTAGGTGATCCTGCCTTCGGTGTTGGTCGTCGTGATCATGTCCGAGGTGTTCTCGGCGATCCGGCGGTAGCGCGCTTCGCTCTCGCGCAGGGCTTCCTCGGCGGCGCGCCGAGCGGTCAGGTCCTGGACCTGGATCACCGTGTGCCTGGGCGACCCGTCGGCGTTGCGGATGACCGTAAGCGTCAGGTGGCCCCACATCTCGGACCCGTCCTTGCGGACGTAGACCTTGTCGGTGCGGTAGCAATCGATTTCGCCGCGGATCAGCCGCATGATCCCCGCCGCGTCGTCCTTGAAGCGGCCCGCAGCGGTGATCGCCGCGGGATCCAGCCCGATCAGCTCGGCTTCCTCGTAGCCCAGCATCTGGCAGAAGGCGGGGTTCACGCGGATGAACCGGCGGTCGACGCCGGTGAGCGCCATCCCGACGGCGGCGTTGGCGAAGGCCGATTCGAACAGCCGTTCCTGCGCGCGCGCTTCGGTGATGTCTCGCATGGTGCCGAACAAGGCGACGACACGCCCTTCGACATCCGTTTCGCAGACGGCCCGACCTTCTATCTCCCGCGACCGTCCGTCGCCGCCGATGATCCGTGTGATCGTCCCGGTCCACGGCTCGCCCGTGCTCAAGGCGTGGGCCAGGGACTCTCGCACCCCAGCCTGGTCGCTGGGATGGATCATGCCCAGCACCTGGGCCAATTCGGGCGGTTCGCGGCCCGGCGCCATGCCGAAGATGGCGTACATCTGGGACGACCAGGTGATGGCCTGGGTCGCCGCATCGAGCCGCCAGTAGCCCACGCCCGCCAGCTGCTCCGCCATCGCCGCCCAGCGCGCCTGCTCTTCTGCGCGGTCCTGCAGCTCGCGCCGCCAGGTCACGTCCCGAACGATGTTGATGACTTCGACAAGCTCGCCCTCATCGTCCCAGATGGCGCGCGGATTGCCCTCCATCCAGCGCCAATCGCCGGACTTGGTGCGTACGCGCTGCTGTCGCTCCAGCTCGGTCTCGCCGTGGGGCTCGTTGGTCAGCACCGCCAGCGCGCCCACCAGATGGCGCGCCTGGTCGTCGTGATGGATCAGGTCCAGGGGGCGGGTCCCGATGAGTTCTTCAGGCTCGTAGCCGAGGATCGTGCGGACCGAGGCCGAGATGT
Source organism: uncultured Phenylobacterium sp. (assembly GCA_964495645.1). Taxonomy (GTDB): domain Bacteria; phylum Pseudomonadota; class Alphaproteobacteria; order Caulobacterales; family Caulobacteraceae; genus Phenylobacterium. Next base: position 14,031 of record CAZBXO010000013.1, read on the forward strand.
AGGTCAGGCGGCCCTTTCCATCGATGCGCAGGACGAGATCGCCGGTGTTCTCCGCGAGGAACTCGAACCCCGCTTCGGCGGCTCCAGCCTTGTCTTCACGCCCGCTCGACACGCCCAACAGCTCCGTGAGCCCCCGCTCGACCGGCAGCTTAGCCGGGAAGCCCTTTGCGTATGATGAACGCCGCCCCTAGGAAGGGCGGGCTGGATCGGGAGCCCACGATGATCGTCGAGATGCGCACCTACACCTTGGCCGTCGGCGCCACCGGCCGTTACTTCAAGCTCTACGGCGAGAAGGGTCTGGCGGTGCAGAAGCGCATTCTCGGCCACCTGGTGGGCTACTATGGCGTCGAGGTCGGCGGCCTCAACAAGGTGATCCACATGTGGGCCTACGAGAGCCTGGACGAACGCGCCCGCCGGCGCGCCGAGCTCTGGAAGGATCCCGAGTGGCTCGCCTACGTCGGCGAGGTCGGCGGCCTGGTGCAGGCGCAGGAGAACCAGATCCTGACCCCCGCCCCGTTCTTCCAGCTGCCGCCGCCAGCTTGACGCCTCGCCCTGCGGCGCGTTCGCTGGCGCGCCCACGGAGCCGCGCCCATGACCTACGAAGCCATCCTGTTCGACGCCGAGGACGGCGTCGCCACGATCACGCTGAACCGGCCCGAGCGCCTCAACGCCTGGACCGGGACCATGGGCCGCGAGTTGCGCGAGGCGCTGAAGCGCGCCGAGGACGACCCCGCCATCCGCGCCATCATCATCACCGGCGCCGGCCGCGGCTTCTGCGCCGGGGCCGACATGAACGACCTGCAGGACATCAGTGCGGCGGGGGGAACGGGCGCCGCGCGCAGACCCACGCCCTACGACCCCGAGAGCCGCGCCGATTTCCACCACCCTCAGGCCTACTTCCCGGCGGTGAAGAAGCCGATCATCGCGGCGGTCAACGGCCCGGCCGCCGGCATGGGCCTGGCGATCATCCTCTTCGCCGACCTGCGCTTCGCCGCCGACTCGGCCGCCTTCGTCACCGCCTTCGCACGCCGCGGCCTGATCGCAGAGCATGGGACGAGCTGGATGCTCACCCGCCTCGTCGGCCACAGCCGCGCAATGGATATGCTGATCTCCTCGCGCAAGGTCGGCGCGGAGGAGGCCTACCGCATGGGCCTCGTCGACCGCGTCTTCCCGACCCAGGACCTCCTGACCGAGACCCGCGCATACGCCGCCGACCTCGCCGCCAACGTCTCGCCTCGCTCGATCAGCGTCATCAAGACCCAGCTCTGGAACGGCCTGCTGCAGGGGCTGGAGGAGGCCCTCAGAGACGCCGACCACGAGATGGCCCTCAGCCTCAAGAGCGACGACTTCAAGGAGGGCGTGGCCCACTTCCTGGAGAAGCGGCAGGCACGGTTCACGGGGACCTGAGCGGGACCTCCGGCTCCATTTCCAGGCGCTCCAGCCGCCATCGCAATTGATCGGGTGTGGCGCCCGGCACGCCGTTCACGCGTCGCATGACGGCCGTTCCAGCCTGCGCGAACGCTGCGCCGTCGGCGCGTCGGCCAAAGAGCGACACCGGAATTTTGACGAACAGCGATCCCGCCGCGCCCTCGACCCGCCCGGGCCGGCCGATCTGGGCGTGGAATTCCCGATAACCGGACAGGTCCGGCGGCATCCCGTCCGTTCGTTGCCGCCCGGTCTCGGCGACGCGCCCACTCTCGAGCAGCGCGAAGTAGGTCTCCAGTTCGGTCGCCGCGATCTGGTTGTCGTCGGTCTTGACCCGGCCCTCGGGCAGCGGCGTGCGGTCGTCCGGCAGCCCCCCCGGCGTTCCCGGCGCCGGCGGTTCGACGGGCGGCAGCGGCGCGCTCGCGGCTTCGGCAGGTTTCGGTGGCGGTTCCGGCTGCGAACAGGACGCAAGCGCCAAGGCCACTCCGATCGCCGCCGCTCGCCGCATTGCGACTACTCCTCGCCGAGTCCTCGAACGAAGTCGGGGAGCCAGGAGTTGCGGCCGGGCTTCAGCCGCTCGGCCCGGTAGATGTGGGAAAGGTCCGCGTAGGCCCGGTCGAAGTTCTGGTTGACGATCACGTAGTCGTATTCCGCCCAGTGCCGGATCTCCTCGCGGCCCAGCCGCAGGCGCGCCAGCATCACCTCCTCGCTGTCCTGCGCGCGGGCCTCGAGCCGCCGTCGCAGGTCCCCCCAGGACGGCGGCAGGATGAACACCCGCACGCTGTCCTCCGGCGCGCCCTCGGCCACCTGCCGTGCGCCCTGCCAGTCGATGTCGAACAGCACGTCGCGGCCGGCGTCCAGCGCGGCCATCACCGGCGCCTTGGGGGTGCCATAGAGATTGCCGTTGACCGTCGCCCACTCGAGCAGCTCGCCGCGCGCGATCATCGCTTCGAATTCGGGCCGCGTCTTGAAGTAGTACTCGCGCCCCTCGTGCTCTCCCGGCCGCGGGTCGCGGGTCGTCGCCGAGATCGACAGGCGCAGGCTGTCGTAGTCCGCCACCAGCCGCCGCGAGAGCGAGGTCTTGCCCGCCCCCGCCGGACTGGAGATCAGGAACAGCAGTCCGCGCCGCGTGGTCTCCCAGGGCCGGGCGTGGTGGTCGTGGGCGCTCTCACTCAACGTTCTGCACCTGCTCGCGGAACTGCTCGATCGTGGCTTTGAGGTCCAGGCCCACTGCGGTCAAGGCGCTGAGCGCCGACTTCGAGCAGAGCGTGTTGGCCTCGCGCATGAACTCCTGGGTCAGGAAGTCGAGGCGCCGGCCCACCCCGCCGTCGGTCCCCAGCAGTTCGCGCGCCGCGGTCACGTGGCCGGCCAGCCGATCCAGCTCCTCGCGCACATCGGCCTTCACCGCCATCGCCGCGGCCTCCTGGACGATGCGTTCCTCGCTGGCGGCCTCGCCGGCCAGGTCCTTCATCCGGGCCTCGAAGCGAGCCTTGATCGCCGCCGGCTGGCCGGCCGCTATGGCGTGGGCCTGTTCGGTCAGCGCGCCGATCCGCGCCACCTGGCCGGTCAACACACCCAGCAACGAGGCGCCCTCCTGCCGTCGCGCCGCCGCCAGCCCGTCCAGCGCGACGCCGATCGAGGCCGCGATCCGGGCCTCAAGCGCCGCCAGCGCTTCCGGATCCAGCGCCGCGTCGTCGGCCTCGACCACCCCGCGCAAGCTCATCAGCCCCTCGATCGCCGGCGGCGCCACCTTGCCCGCCGCCACGTAGGGTTCTGCCGCCGCTAGGTAGCGGTCGAGCTGCTCCAGATTGATCCGCACGGCGACGGCGCCTTCCGAGCGCTTCGCCTGCACGCTGACGTTCACCTGTCCGCGCTGGAACCGCGCCTGCGCGCCCTCCCGGGCCGCCCGCTCGAGCCCGTCGAAGCCCGGCGGCCCGCGGAACCGCACCTCGAGGTTACGGCCGTTGACGCTGCGCGCCTCCACCGCCCACGACCAGGCGCCGTCCGCCCCCTCGGCCCGCCCGAACCCGGTCATCCCGGAAATCATCTCGCGCCCCTCGACCGTTCGATCTGCCGCCAGCGCGCCACGTTCTTCTCGTGCTGTTCGTAGGTCGCGGCGAACGCATGCCCGCCCGTCCCGTCGGCCACGAAGTAGAGCTCGTTCGTCGAAGGTGGGTTCAGCACCGCCGCCAGCGCCGCCTTGCCCGGATTGGCGATCGGCGTCGGCGGCAGCCCGGGATGCATGTAGGTGTTGTACGGCGAGTTGCTGGCCAGTTCCCCGACCGTCAGCCCGCGCCCCAGCGGCCGCCCGCCCGAAACCCCGTAGATCACCGTGGGATCGCTCTGCAGGGGCATACCGGCCCGCAGCCGGTTGATGAACACCGCCGCCACTCGCGGCCGCTCGCTCGCGACGCCGGTCTCTTTCTCGACGATGGAGGCCAGCGTCACCGCCTCATCCGGCGTGGCGATCGGCAGGCCCTGCTGGCGGCCGGGCCACAGCTCGGCCAGCAGCTGGTCGCGCGCCGCGCGCATCTCGGCGATGACCTCCGCCCGGTCGTCGCCCCGCTGCACCTGATAGGTGTCGGGCAACACCGACCCTTCCGGCGGCGCCTCGGCGGTTCCGGTCAGCACCGGCTGGCGCATCACCGCCTCGAGCACCTGGGCGCTCGTCCAGCCCTCCGGCACGGCCACCACGTGGCGCACCACCTTGCCCTCGCGGATGTCGCGCAGGACCGCCGCCATCGGCAGTCCCGAGCGGAATTCGTACTCGCCGGCCTTCAGCTTCCCCGCAGCCCCCGTGAGCCGCGCCGCCCAGCCGAACACCGCGCTCGAGGAGATCACGCCGGCGTCCTCGAGCTCGCGGGCGATCTCCCCCACGCCCTGCCCGCGCTTCAGGGTCACCGTGGTGATGTCGCCGGACTTCGCGTCCGGCCCTGGCCCACGGTAGGTCCAGATCAAGGCCAGAGCCGCCAGCGCCGCCACGGCGAGCGCGATCAGCCCCGCCCGCCGCACCGCCGCTCGCGTCGCTCGGCGGCTCACGCGAACTTCTTGAACACCACCGAGGCGTTGGTGCCCCCGAAGCCGAAGCTGTTCGACATCGCCGCCTCGATTTTGGCTGGCTTCGCCTTGTGGGGCGCCAGGTCCAGCACGGTCTCCACGTCGGGATTGTCGAGGTTGATCGTCGGCGGGGCGATCTGGTCGCGGATCGCCAGGATCGTGAACGCCGCCTCCAGGGCGCCGGCCGCCCCCAGCAGATGCCCGGTCATCGACTTGGTCGACGACATGATGGTCTTGCCGGCCGCATTGCCCAGCAGCCGCTGCACAGCCCCCAGTTCGATGCCGTCGGCCATGGTCGAGGTGCCGTGAGCGTTGACGTAGGCGATCTCGTCGGGCGTCACCTGCGCATCCTTCAGGGCCGCCTTCATCGCACGGAAGCCGCCGTCGCCATCCTCGACCGGGGCGGTGATGTGGAAGGCGTCGCCGGACAGGCCGTAGCCGCCCACCTCGGCGTAGATCTTCGCGCCCCGCGCCTTGGCGTGCTCGAGCTCCTCCAGCACCAGCACGGCCGCGCCCTCGCCCATGACGAAGCCGTCGCGGTCCTTGTCGTAGGGCCGGCTCGCACGCTCAGGCGTGTCGTTGAAGGCCGTGGCCATGGCGCGGCAGGCGATGAAGCCCGCGATCCCCACCGGGCAGATCGCCGCCTCCGCCCCGCCAGCGATCATCACGTCGGCGTCGCCGTACTTGATCAGCCGTGTCGCGTCGCCAATGGCGTGCGCGCCGGTGGCGCAGGCCGTCACCACCGAGTGGTTCGGGCCCTTGAAGCCGTAGCGGATCGAAACCTGCCCGCTCGCCAGGTTGATGAGCGCCGAGGGAATGAAGAACGGGCTCACCCGCCGGGGCCCCTTCTCGAACAGCTCGACCGACGTCCGCTCGATGGTGGCCAGGCCGCCGATGCCGGAGCCGATCATGACGCCCGTGCGTTCGCGGCTTTCCTCGTCCTCGGGCGTCCAGCCGGCGTCCTTCACGGCCTCGTCGGCGGCGGCCATGGCGTAGAGGATGAAGTCGTCGACACGGCGCTGGTCCTTGGGCGCCATGGTCTGGTCGGGATCGAAGCTGCCTTCGACGTCCGGACCGCCACCGCCGCGCCCGTCCACCCGCGGCACCTCGCAAGCGACCTGGCAGGCATAGTCGGTGGGGTCGAAGGTCATGATCCGGCCCGCGCCGGACTTGCCCGCCAGGATGTTCTTCCAGGTGATCTCGGTTCCCTGGCCCAGCGGACTGATCAGCCCGATCCCGGTGACGACGACTCGGCGCATGACGGTGACCTCAAACGAGAACCGCCGCGCCTACGGTTTCGCAGGGACGCGGCGGTCGAATTTCCGGTTCGTGAGCGGGCTTAAGCGCCCAGCCGCTCCGCAATGAACTTCACGGCGTCGCCGACGGTCTGGATGTGCTCCGCGGCGTCGTCGGGAATCTCGATATCGAACTCTTCTTCGAACGCCATGACGAGCTCGACATTGTCGAGGCTGTCGGCGCCCAGGTCATCGATGAAGCTCGCCTTCTCGGTGACCTTCTCCGGATCGGCGTCGAGGTGCTCGATGACGATCTTACGGACGCGTTCCAGGACGTCGGACATTTAGTTAGGTCCCTCAAGGCTCAGTTCGGTTGCTTGCATTGACGACGGCGGACGCGAAGTCAACCGCCGCATTCTCGACGCTCAAACTCAGATCATCGCCATGCCGCCGTTCACGTGCAGCGTCTGGCCCGTGACATAGCCGGCCTCGTCGCTGGCGAGATAAACGCACGCCGCGGCGACGTCGCTCCCGGCGCCCAGCCGACCGGCGGGAATCGTGCCCAGGATGGCGGTCTTCTGCTGCTCGTTCAGGGCCTCGGTCATCGGGCTCTCGATAAACCCCGGGGCCACGCAGTTGACAGTGATGCCCCTGGTCGCAACTTCCTGCGCCAACGCTTTGGAAAAACCGATCATTCCGGCCTTCGAGGCGGCGTAGTTGGCCTGCCCTGGATTGCCCATCACGCCGACCACCGAGGTGATGCCGATGATCCGCCCCGACCGTCGGCGCATCATCCCCTTCACCGCCGCGCGGCTGAGGCGGAAATAGCTCTCCAGGTTGACCCTGATCACCGCCTCCCAGTCCTCGTCCTTCATCCGCAGCAGCAGGCCGTCCCTGGTGATCCCGGCGTTGGCCACCAGGATGTCCACCGGCGCCCCGGCGGCGGCTTCCGCCGCCTCGATCAGGCCGTCCACGGCCGCCGCATCCGACAGGTTCGCCGCCGCAACCGACGCCCGCTCGCCCAGCGCTGCGGCCAGCTCGGCCAGCATCGCCTCGCGGGTGCCGGATAGCACGACGTGGGCGCCGGCCGCGTGCAGGGCCTTGGCGATTTCGGCGCCGATTCCACCCGTGGCGCCGGTGACGAGGGCGGTCTTGCCGGAAAGGTCGAACATCAGAGGCTGCTCGCGAAAGCTTCAAGATCGCCGGGGACGTTCAGGCTGACGGCATCCGCGTCCGGCGCGATGCGCTTGGCCATGCCCGCCAGCACCTTTCCAGCGCCGGCTTCTGCGAAACGCGTGACACCACCGTCGGTCGCCATCCAGGTCATGCTCTCGCGCCAGCGCACCCGGCCTGTCACCTGTTCCACCAACATACGGCGGATCGCCTCGGGGTCGTGGCTCGGCCGCGCCGTCACGTTGGCCACCAGCGGCGCCCGCGGCGCCACGATCGACGCCTCGGCCAGCGCCTCGGCCATCTCGTCCGCCGCGGGCCGCATCAGCGGGCAATGGAAAGGCGCCGAGACGTTCAGCGGGATCGCCCGGGCCCCCAGTTCCTTGGCCTTCTCGATCGCCAGGTCGACCGCGGCCTTGTCGCCGGATATCACCACGTTGCCCTGGTTGTTGTCGTTGGCGACCACACAGACGCCCGCCGCCGAGCCGGCCGCCGCCGCCGCCTCCGCCAGCGCTATGTCGGTCTTGGGCCCGATGAGCGATGCCATGGCCCCAGCGCCCACGGGCACGGCCCGTTGCATCGCCTGCCCGCGCCGCTTCAAGAGCCGCGCCGTCTCCGAGACGCTGAGCGCGCCCGCCGCCGCCAGCGCCGAGTATTCGCCCAGGCTATGGCCGGCCACGAACGCAGCCTTGTCGATCCCGACGCCGAACTCCTTCTCGAGGGTCCGCATCGCCGCCAGGCTCACAGCCATCAACGCCGGCTGGGCGTTCTCGGTCAGGGTCAGGTCCTCGATCGGGCCGTCCCGCATCAGCGCGGACAGCTTCTGGCCCAGGGCGTCGTCCACCTCCTCGAAGACCTCGCGGGCCGAGGCGAACGCGAGGGCGAGCTCCTGGCCCATGCCGACCGCCTGGCTGCCCTGTCCGGGAAAGATGAAGGCGAGGCCCATGCCGCTACGTCCCTCTATGATTCCGAGGCCGGACGGTTAGGGGATTAGGATCGGAGCCACAAGCTATTCGGGCCAGGTCCCAGGGAGGAGCCCATGCGGGCCGTCGTGCGGCGCAACAAAGCCCTCGTCTGCGATGAGATCGCCGAGCTCGAGCCGGCGGAGGGCCAGATCCTCGTGAAGACGCTGGCGTGCGGCATCTGCGGATCAGACCTGCATGCCCTGCACCACATGGAGCACATGATCGACCTCAGCCGACGGGCCGGCGCGCCGGACTCCGGCTTCGACCCACGCGCCGACACCGTGTTCGGCCATGAGTTCTGCGCCGAGATCCTCGACCATGGCCCCGGGTCGCCCAGGACGCTGAAGGCCGGAACCCGCGTGGTCTCCATGCCCCTGACTCTCACACCGACGGGCATGGAGGCGCTCGGCTTCTCCAACCGCCTGCCCGGCGGGTTCGCCGAACGAATGGTGCTGACCGAAGCCATGGTGCTGCCGGTGCCGAACGGCCTGTCCACCGAGGCGGCGGCTATGACCGAGCCGATGGCCGTGGGCTATCACGCCGTCGAGAAGGCCAAGCTGGAGCCCAAGTCCGTCTCCCTGGTGGTCGGCTGCGGTCCTGTGGGCCTCGCGGTCATCGCCGCGCTGAAGGCGGCCGGCCACGGTCCGGTGGTCGCCGCCGACTTCTCGCCCCGGCGGCGCGCCGCCGCCGAGGCCATGGGCGCCGACATCGTCATGGACCCGGCGCAGGAGGACCCGCACGCCAGGTGGGAGACCTTGGGCGTCCCCAAGACCCGCGCCGCCCAGACGATGATGCGGATGATGGGCAATACCTACGCCCAGCCGGTGGTCTTCGAATGCGTCGGCTCTCCCGGCGTCCTGCAGGCCCTGATCGAGGCCGCCCCCGCCGGCGCCCAGATCGTCGTGGCCGGCGTCTGCATGGAGACCGACCGCATCGAGCCGTCGATCGCCGTCACCAAGGAGATCGAGCTCACCTTCGTGCTCGGCTACACGCCCGAGGAGTTCGCCGGCACGCTCCACCGCCTGGCCGAGGGGATCATCGACGTCTCCACGCTCGTCACCGGCCGGGTTCCTCTGGACGGCGTCGCGCAAGCCTTCCGCGACCTCGGCGACCCGGAGGCCCACGTGAAGATCCTGGTGGAGCCGAACTGACTACGGCCCGAAGCGGTACCGTACGCTCAGCGTGGCGCTGAACTGGTCCTTGTCCCCCAACCGCGCCACGATCGGACTGCGGGCGGCGTCACCCATCAGGCGCCGGTAGGAACCGACGGCGACCAGGTTCCAGCGCGGGCTCACCTGCAATTCGGCGTTCGCCAGTGCGCCGCCCCAGGTCATCCGGCCGTCGGGCGCATAGGCGCCGATCCCGAAGGGACTGCGCGACGCCTCCAGCGCAGAGACGCCGAAGAAGGTTCGCGTGAAGTCGGCGTCGGCCACCGACAGCCTCGGACCGATCGAGAGCAGCCAGGGGCCGGTCTCGTGGACGAGGTCGGCGGACACGTCGCCCACCCAGCTGTCGTGGCCGCCGAACCCGTGCCGAATCTCGCCGCGCAGGCGGAGCCAGGGCATGGGCCACAGGTTGAGGAACCCGCCCGCCTCGACGCTCCAGTCGACCTTCTCGAAGCCCTGCAGATCGCCGTCGTTGTCGCGACCACGGCGCAGGCGCGCGGAGAGTCCGGCCGACCACCGGTCGGTTCCGACCAGGCCCAGGCTCGCCCCGTCGTCAGGCGCGCCGAACGACTCCTCCGCCCCGCCTCGGGAGAGGGTGAGACTCCCCGTAGGCGTGGCCTGGAACTCGTCGGAACCCAGGTAGTCCGGCGCGATTCGCACGCCGACGCGTGCGTTGCTGAGCGTCCAGCCGAAGAGGTCGACGTCGCCGAGGCCGCTCGCCTCCTCGGCAGCGACGGGACTGGCGAGGACGAGGCCGAGCACGGCCAGCGAGAGACATGCGATTGGGCGTGGCATCGTCGAGCACTCTTACGGGAAGACGTCGTCAACCCCAAGGCGCGCTCATCGAACGACCGCGACGCCCGGATTGTCCTTGAGGTAGGCCTCGGCGGCCGCCTTCAGCGCCGGCGACGCCGCGCCGTCCATCGGGCCCACGTAATAGCCGCCGCGGGCGAGCAGCGCCTGGGTGCCCGCGACCGTGGTCGCCGGCGGGATCAGCGGCACGGCGCTCGCCTCGGCGGCCAGCGCCGCCTCCAGCGCCACCGCCTTTTCGCGGGCGCCCAGGTCGCCGGCCTGGGCCGCCGCATCGAGCCAGCGCAGCGCCTTGGCCGCTTCCGCGGGACTATCGGCGCCGTCCAGTATCAGCACGCCGAGCGCGTGCATCGCCGCCCGATCGCCCCGCTCCGCTGCGGCCCGGAGACGTTCACGCTCCGAGGCCAGGACCGGCGCCGCCGCTGCGGCGACCACAGCGGAGCTGCCTGTCGCGGGGCCCGGTTCGACATGCGAAGCCGACGGCTGCGCGACAGGCCGGGACGCCGCCTGGGCGACGGCCGCACGGGTGACCGGTGTCGGTGGCGGCCCGGACGTCCGCCAGACCCATACGCCGGCCGCCGCCAGCGCCAGCACAGCCAAGCCGCCCACCAGCCACGGCCGAAACAGCGACAACGCCCGCGTGGGCTCCGGCTTCGGTGGCGGCTCCAGCGCCGCCGCAGTCATCTCGGCGGCGACTTCGCGGCTCTCGCCCAGCTGCGCTTGCAGCCGTTTCGCCAAGACCGCGAGTTTTTCCGCCAGCGGGTCGGCGGCGCCGACCTTGCGGCCGAGCGCTTCCACCGAGGCAGTGAGCTCGGCCGCCGCCGCCGTGTCCAGTGGCGTCGCTTTCAGGCTGGCCAGCCAGCCTTCCATCTGACCCACGAGGATCTGCAGATCGCCCAGCGCCCGGCGCGCGTCGTCGTCACCGTCACGGGTCCCGGACCCGAACGGCGGCGCAGGCGTCGACTTTTCCCAGGCGCCGTCGGCGGCCATGCAGGTTTGCTCCGGCTGGGCCGGAATGACGTCGAATGCGCGCGAGAAAGGCAAGTGCGGCGCGGCGTCCGGGGTCGAGCTACTCAAAACGGGTCGCCCCACCGCGCCACCCGGGAGGCGGATTGTCGCAGAGAAACAGGGTTACCAGGGCCTTGCATCCGAGGCCTCCGCGCACCCGTAAGCTTAATGGAGGCGTGTCAAAACAGAACGGGGTGGTGATCCAGGGCACAGACGCATTCGGGCCGGCGGCCCCAGCATCGCAGGCGAGAATCCGAGGCATTCCAGAGGCTTCGGCGTCAGAACCGCAGAGACCGCACCGTCCCGTACCGGATCGAATTCGCTGGCATGCGGCATGCAGTCGCAAAGGTTAACGAAACTCTACTCAACGGGGTTTCGCGAAAGTTGACGGGTTTCAGAGCGAAAGACCTATCGGTTGGTCGCATTGACACTCGGAGAACAGGGTTCTAGAGCGCGACTTGGCTAACGAAACGTAAAATTTCACGCTTGCGCCCGCTGTGAACCGCCGTCTCTTCTTCGTGAGGCGTGCGAAATAGTTAACAGCTGGCCGAGCGGCACATCGAGACCTGAACGACGACAAGATGGGGTACAGACAGATGAAACTTCGGATTGCAGTCCTCGCGGCCCTCGCCGTCGCCGCTGCGGCGCCTTCGGCGTTCGCCGCGACTGCGCAGGCGACCGTGTCGGCCACCCTGGTGAACCCGGGCTCGGTCAGCGCGACCCGCGCCCTGGCGTTCGGCACCATCGTCAAGCCGACGTCCGGCAGCAACACGGTGACCGTGACGTCGACCTCGGCGGCGCAGACCCCGGGCCTGACCGGCGGCGGCAATGCCTCGATCCCGACCGCGGGTCAAGGTACGGCGGCGACCTTCAACCTGGTGGGTGTTCCGAACCAGACCTATAACGTGGCCTCGGTGGCGCTGGCCTTCACCAACAACGACGGCAGCCTGACCAACGTCGGAAACGAAGCCCCGACCGTGCAGAGCGGCACGTTCAATTCGGGCAACGGCAACGGCCAGCTGCCGGCCGGCGGCACCGACAACATGTTCGTCGGCGGTCACTTCGACTTCACCAACACCGCGACCGCGCAGGCTTACACCGGCACGCTCGACATCACGGTGAACTTCAACTGATCCGGCTGGCGCGGGGCTCGTTCCCGCGCCTCGCCATCACCCGCCCGCGGCGATATAGCTTCTGTTCAGACCGGCCGGGTTAGGGTGAATGTCGCAAGACGGTGGAGGGCCGACGGCGGGGCCCTCCGCAGCGAACCCCCCTTCCGCCGGGCGATCGCAGGGCCATGGCCAGACTCGCTTCCATTGTAGGCGCGCTTACCGCCCTCGTGGCGACGCCGGCGGCTGCCCTGACGGTTTCGGCGAACGTCTCCGCCACCCTGCTCGACGCCACCACTGTCCAGATCGTCCAGGGCTCGCCCGTCGTCGTCATCGTGCCGATGGGTATGCCATCGGTGCGTGGCTCCACGACCGGCGCCCTCTTCGTCGGCAACATGCCCTCGATGGGCATGGGCGGCATCCCGATGATGGGTATGGAACTGTTGACGGTTCGCCGCGATACTGCGGAATCAGCGGCCGTGACCGCTCCCGGGAGCTTCATGGTCATGAAGGTCGAGGGGGCTGATTCCATGATGCTTCGGACAAGCGCCAACGCCGACTTCGGCGTGATGGGCGACGGCGTGCTGATGGGTGGCGCGCTGATGGGCGGCTGGGCGACCAGCGTCGATGTCGGCCGCGCATTCGCGGCGAACCAGGTCGTGAGCGCGCCCTCCGTGAACCAGTCCACGCTTGTCGTGGTGGTGCAGTACAACTGATGCGGGGCCACATCTTCGCCGCGCTCGCCCTGGCGGTTGCGGGCGCGACGCCGGTTTTCGCCCAGCAGCCGGCCGCCCCGCCTGCTGCAGCTGCGACGCCGGTCGCCAGCGTCGGCGCGACCCTCAACATCACGCCCAAGCGCCTGACGCTGGATCGCACCCGCCGCAACGGATCGATCTTCATCGTCAACCAGGGAGCTGAGCCGGTCACCGTCGACGTGACGCTGATCGACCGGATCATGACCGGCGAGGGCCAGATCGTGGCCGTCACCGAAGCGGTGAAGACGCCGGCGACCAAGGCGGTCGCCGACAAGCTCCAGTCCGCCCACGAGCTGGTGCAGATCTCCCCGCGCCGCGTCACCCTTACGCCGGGCCGCGGTCAGACCATTCGCCTTCGGCTCTCGAGCCTGCCGGAGGGTGGCGGCGAGTACCGCACCCACATGACCGTCACCACGATTCCGCCACGCGAAAGCGGGATCACGGCGGAAAGCGTCGCCAGTGCGCCGACTGGCGGCCTGCAGTTTTCGATCACGGCGGTGTACGGGATCAGCATTCCGGTGATCGTTCGCGCGACCGATGCAGACGCTCGTGCGGGTTTGGAGAACCCGCGCGTGGAGTTCGTCGACCTGTCCGCGGACGGCCGTGCGGAGGCGCGACGCACGCCCATGCTTGCGGTGGATCTCGTTCGCGCCGGCCCCAGTTCGCTCTACGGCAACGTCGAAGTGCAGGTGGCTGGCGCGAGGAAGGGGGCCGAGCCGCTGGGGATCGCCCGCGGCGTGGGCGTCTACCCTGAGATAGACCGGCGCGTGGTGCGGATTCCGCTCACCCGCGCGCCCGCGGCAGGGGAGAAGCTCGAGGTCACCTTCACCGACGACGATACGTCACCGGGGAAGGTCCTTGCCAAAGCCGCCCTCTGACAGGTCGGCGCTTCTAGCTTCCGCGGCAGTTCTCATGCTTCTGCGGGGCGGGTCAGCCGTCGCCGCGGAACCCCCCGCTCCGGTTCCTACCGCGCCCGCCCCCGTGGGACGGGCCACCGATGCCGTGCAGATCGATCCGGCGACACTGCTGCTGTTCTCAGTGACGATCGATGGGCTGACGCTCAGCGAGGGCTTCGGCGCCTACGGCGATCCCGCCGATCCGCTGATCCCGGTGAGTGAGTTGGCCCGCCTGCTCGAGGCCGACATCGACGTGCTGCCGCCGGAGCGGCGCATCGTCGGACGCGTGGGTGAGTCCCGCCGCTCGCTGGTCGTCGACATCGCTTCCGGCGTCGCCCGCAACGGGCCCCAGGAGGTCCGCCTCACCGAGGCCGACTATGCGGCCACCCCGACCGAGATCTACCTGCGCGTCTCGCTGATTCAGAAGATCCTGCCCCTCAAGGTGGAGGTGCTGTCGGACGAGTTGACGCTGAAACTGACCGCCAGCGAGAAGTTCCCGGTCCAGCAGCGGCTGGCGCGTGCGGCGCGCCGGCCCGACGGCTCCGTCGTCACCGGGCCGGAAGAGCCTTCGCTGAAGATCGTCGAGCCGTACGCCCTCTTCTCGCCGCCCTCGTTCGACGTCGTGCTGGACAGCGCCCTGCAGTCGGGCGTCAACGATCGCGCGTTCCGTTACGACCTGCGCTTCGGCGGCGACCTGCTCTACGCCAACCTGCAGGGCTTCATCGCCTCCGACGAGGAGGGCCGCGCCACCAATGCCCGCCTGCTCCTGCAGCGGCGCTCCATCGAGGGTCGTCTGTTCGGGCCGCTCCACGTGCGTCAGGTCGACATCGGCGACACCTTCGCCCCCGGCCTGTCGCTCGGCCCTCGCAGCGTCGGCGGCCGCGGCGTGTCTTTCACGACAGTGCCGTTCGAGCGCACCAGCGTGTTCAACCGCATCGACCTGCGCGGCGAACTTCCGCCCGGCTTCGACGTCGAGCTCTACATCAATGACGTGCTGAAGTCGTCGACCAACCAGGCCGTGAACGGCCGCTACGAGTTCCTCGACGTGCCCCTGTCTCCGGGGGTCAACATCATCCGTATCGTCACCTACGGCCCGCGCGGCGAGCGCGACGAGAGCGTCCAGGTGGTCAACGTCGGCGCCGGCCTGCTCGAGAAGGGCGAAGGCGCCATGGTGTTCGGCATCGTGGAGCAGGACACCCCGGTGTTCCGTCCCCGTAGCGTCAGCGCCTTCTCTTCCGGCGGCGGCCCCATCGCGGCGAACGGCGGCTGGCGCGTCGTGGCCGGCGTCAACTACGGCTTGGCCGAGCGCCTCACCGTGGCGCTGGGCGTGGCGCACACGCCGCGCCGCACCGGCGACTCCACCCAGGTCGGCACATTCGGTTTGCGCACCTCTCTCTACGGGCTCGCGACACAGGCCGACGCAGCCTTCGACACCGACGGCGGCGCGGCGGTCTCCGCCGGCATCGCCGGTCAGTTCCGCGGCGTCTCCGGCGTGCTGCGCCACGGCGAGTACCGCGGCGGCTTCGTCGACGAGAACAACACCGGCGCCGTGGGAGCCTTCGCGCTCGAGCGCCGCACCGAGCTCACGCTCGACTCCAACCTGGAGCTTGGAGGCCGGATCATCCCGGTCTCGATGCGCGGCATCACCGACCGGTATTCGGACGGCTCCTACGACGTCCTGGCCGGGGTGCGGGCGTCCTCCAGCGTCGGGCCGGTGCTGCTTTCCTCGGGCCTCGAGTACCAGCGGCAGAAGTACAGCGGCTCCCCGCTGATCGAGCGCCTGAACGGCTACGTCGCGGCCTCGTCCTTCCGCGGCTTCAAGTGGCAGCTGCGCACGACGCTGGATTATGAACTTATCCCCGACCTGAAGCCGCGCCTGGCGACCATCACGGCGGACCGCAAGATCTCCGATCGCTTTTCCCTGCGTCTGGCCGCCGCCGAGCCGTTGGACAACGTCAAGGGCTGGAACGGGGTCGTCTCGGGCATCTACCAGACCCGATACGGCGACTTCGCGCTCACCGGCGAGTACGACAACAACCGCTCCGACTGGCGCATCGGCGCGCAGTGGAGTTTCGGCCTCGGCTACAACCCGCGTCGCGGCTACCAGCTCACCCGCAGCGGGCCGGGTTCCGGCGGCTCGGCGATCCTCGAGGCCTTCGTCGACGAGAACGGCGACGGCGTGCGCCAGCCCTCGGAGAAGTCGGCGCCCGGCGTCGTGGTCCAGGGCGGCCAGCCGCGCGAGCGGGTGACCGGCGAGGATGGCCGCGTGTATGTCACCGGCTTGGGCGCCGGAGCCTCCGCGCGCCTCGACGTCAATCTCGAACGGATCGACCTGCCGTCGGTCCAGACCCCACCGCTGCGCGTCGACCTGCAGCCGCGGCCGGGACGGGTGTCGACCATCCCCTTCCCCATGCGTCCGACCGGCGAAGTCCTGATCCGCGTCGACCTGCTGCGCGACGACGGCAAGACGGTCGGCCTGTCGTCGGTGCGCCTGCAGCTGGTCCCGGAGACCGGCCAGGCGGTCGAGGAGGTCACCGAGTTCGACGGCACCGCCGTGTTCGACGCCTTGCCGATCGGCAACTACCGCCTGCAGCTCGAGCCGAGGCAGGCGGAGAAGCTGAGGATGCATCTGATCCAGACGCCGTCCGTACAGATAAAGGGGGACGGTTCGTTCACGCCCGACATCGTGGTGCAGGTGAAGTTCGATCCGCCTCCCGCAGGCGCGGCCGCGCCGGGGGGTAGGTGAGACGTGGCGCACACGACAGCCGTGTCCGGCTCTGTTAACTGTAGGGTCGTCATGCGGCCCTTGAAGACCGCCCTCGTCGCGCTGCTCGGCCCCGCCGTGTTCGCAGCGGTTCTCGCCTGGGGCGCCAGCGCCGTTGCGGCCACCTACACCGTCAAGGTCCTCGATCCGCTGGACATCGGCACGGTGATCGCCGCGGTCAACGGCGACACCACCTTCCTGCTCGACCCATCCAGCGGCAACGTCAGCCAGATCTCCGGCGGCGGCCGCCGCGTCACCGCCACCGCCGTGCGCGCCCGGGTCACGATCAAGTGCGCCCCGTCCCGCGGCGGCGACCTCACCTGCGACACCGACAACGTCAACGTCCGCATCAACACCTCCGGCACGCCGACCGGCCGGGCCCGGAAGCTGACCAACTTCACCGTCTCGATGGACACGGCCACGATCGTGTCCGGTCCGAACGGAACCGACCCACTGACCTTCCAGCTCGCTCCGATCGGCACGAACCAGACGAAGCAGTTCTACCTCGGCGCCACCTTCTCCGTGGCCGGCGACGATTCCGGCCTCCCCAGCGGCAACGGCATAAACGGCTTCACCGCCAATACGGTCAGCAACGCCGGCACTGTCACCGCCGCCGACTCCGACCAGGGCAAGGTCAAGGCGTTCCGCTCGGTCTCGCTGACCAAGACCTCAGACCTCAGCTTCGGCATGATCGGCCGCCCGCGGACCGGCGCCGGCAACGTCACGATCGCGAACGGCGGCAACCGCACGGTCACCGGGACAGGCGCGGTGGCCTATCCCTCCCCGGCGTTCACCGCGGCCAACTTCACCATCGGCGGCGAAGGCGGCCAGGTGGTCTCGCTCTCCGTGCCCACGTCCCTGGTGCTGACTGCGCCCGGCGGCGCGACCATCAATGTCGCTTTGACCCGCAACCCCAGCGGCGCCACGACGTCGCTGAACTCCAACCTCGGCAACGCCGGGACCAGGGTGCTGCAGGTGGGCGGCAGCTTCCCGATGTCCGCCACCACGACGGTCGGCGCCTACTCCGGCATCCTCAGCATCAACGTGGACTACAACTGAAATCGCCCTCCCCACCGTACCCGTGATATGAAACCGCCGCCGCGTTCAGACAGGGGACCTCAGATCCATGCAACGCCTCGTTCTCGCCGCCGCCGCCGCCGCGGCGCTCCTCGCCACTCCGGCCGCTGCCGCGCTGAAGCCCGGCGCCAAGGCGCCTGATTTCACGGCCCAGGGCTACCTGGCCGGCAAGCCGATCACCCTGTCGTTGGCGGAAGCCCGGAAGAAGGGCCCTGTGGTGGTCTACTTCTTCCCGGCCGCCCACACTTCCGGATGCAACCTGGAGGCCCACCTGTTCTCCGAGGCGATCGACCAGTTCAAAGCGAACGGCGCGACGGTCATCGGCGTCACCGCCGGCAAGACCGACGAGCTGGCCGCCTTCAGCCAGGAGGTCGAGCATTGCGGCGGCAAGTTCGCCGTGGCCGCCGACCCGGGCGCCAAGATCGCCAAATCCTACGACAGCGTGCTGGCGGTGAAGCCGGACTGGTCGGACCGGACCTCCTACGTCATCTCGCCGGAAGGCAACGTGCTGCACGCCTACTCCAAGATGGACCCCTCCCAGCACGTCGCCGAGACGCTCGGCGCCGTGAAGGCCTGGAAGACCAGGAAGTAGGCTCCGCCTCGATGCCGCAGCGCGGGCGAAAAGCCTTGCCCGCACTGCGCTTTTCCCCTATCAGCCCGCCTCTTCAACGGAAGGCGGTCCTCGCGAGCTCGTTCGCGGTCCAGGATCCATCGTAACCGGCGGACTTCCGCCGCCGGATGCGCCGCCTTCCACAACGGAAGAAGGAAAGCATGGCGCTCTACGAGCACGTCGTCATTTCGCGGCAGGACATCTCGCCGCAACAGGCCGAAGCCCTCAACGACCAACTGAAGCACCTGATCGAGGAAGGCGGCGGCGCCGTCGCCAAGATCGAGTACTGGGGCCTTCGCAACCTCACCTACCGGATCAAGAAGAACCGCAAGGGTCACTACTCCCTCCTCGCCATCGACGCCCCGGCGGACGTGGTCAAGGAGATGGAGCGCCAGCTGTCGATCAACGAAGACGTGCTGCGCTACATGACCGTGCGCGTCGACGAGCTCGACCTGGAGCTCTCCCCGATCCTCGCCCGCCGCGATCGCGACCGCGAACGCCGCGACGACGTCCCGCAATTCTAGGAAAGGGAGGAAGCTCGATGACCGACGAAACCTCCACGGCCCCCGCCGCTCCGGCGGCCGGCGCCTCCGCCGGCGGCGGCGCGCGCCGCCCCTTCTTCCGCCGCCGCAAGGTGTGCCCGTTCTCCGGCGCCCAGGCCCCGAAGATCGACTACAAGGACGTCAAGCTGCTGCAGCGCTACGTCTCCGAGCGCGGCAAGATCGTGCCGTCGCGCATCACCGCGGTCTCCGCCAAGAAGCAGCGTGAGCTGGCCAAGGCCATCAAGCGCGCCCGCTTCCTGGCGCTGCTCCCCTACGTCGTGAAGTAAGGGGGCCAGACCGATGAAAGTGATCCTGCTCGAACGCGTGGAAGGCTGGGGAACCCTCGGCGACGAAGTCAACGTCAAGGACGGCTACGCCCGCAACTACCTGCTGCCGCGCTCGAAGGCGCTGCGCGCCACCGAGGCCAACCGCAAGATCTTCGAGGGCCAGCGCGCCGACATCGAAGCCCGTAACGCCAAGGCCAAGGCCGCGGCGGGCACGGCCGGCGAGAAGCTCGATGGCACGTCCTACATCATGATCCGCCAGGCCGGTGAATCGGGCCAGCTCTACGGCTCGGTCTCCGGCCGTGACGTGGCCGATGCGGTCAACGCCGAGGGCGGCAAGGTCGAGCGCGCCATGGTCGTGCTGGACAAGCCGATCAAGACGCTGGGCCTGCACGAGGTGAAGATCCGGCTCCACTCGGAAGTCACCGTGACCGTGACGCTCAACATCGCCCGCAGCCAGGACGAGGCCGAGCGCCAGGCCCGCGGCGAGAACGTCATCTCCTCCCAATTCGAGGAAGAACGCATGGCTGCCGACCAGGCCGCGGCCGACCTTCTCGAAGGCGGCGCCGGCCAGCTGGCGACCGAATTCACGGAAGCCGAAGCGTAGGCTTCCCGACACAGCCTTGACACAGGACGGCGCGGGAGGCCCCTCCCGCGCCGTTTCCTTATCTTATGTTGTAAATTTGTCATTTTCGGTGGCCACGAAGCATCCCTAGACTCCGCCCCGTGGACCCGGCCCGCGGATTCGCCCGGCCGGCCAAGGGGAACTCTATGCGCTACCGTCATCTCCTGCTTTGCGCCGCCTCGGCCGTCAGTCTCGGCGCCACCGCCGCCGACGCCCAGAACGCCGACCCCAGCGAGGTCGAAGCCCTGGTCGTCACCGGCACCCGCGGCGAAGCCCGCTCCAAGCTGGAAACGATCGCCCCCGTCGACGTCGTCACGGTCGACCAGGTCTCGAAGGTCGGCAACACCGAGCTCGCCCAGGCGCTCTCCGTCGCGCTGCCTTCGCTGAACTTCCCGCGTCCGACACTGACCGACGGCACCGACACGATCCGCCCGGCCACCCTGCGCGGCCTCTCGCCCGACCAGACCCTGGTGCTGATCAACTCGAAGCGCCGCCACACCGCCGCGCTGGTGAACCTCAACGGCTCGGTCGGCTACGGCTCCGGCGCGGTCGACCTCAACACCATTCCCACCGCCATCCTCTCCAGCGTCGAGGTGCTGCGCGACGGCGCCTCGGCCCAGTACGGTTCCGACGCCATCGCCGGCGTCATCAACATGCGCCTGAAGGAGGAAAGCTCCGGCGGCGGCGTCTCGGTCACCGTCGGCCAGCGCGACACCACGGTGAAGTATCGCAACCCGGCGCTGCCCAATGGCGCCACCTGGACGCTGCCCACCGAGACCAAGCGCAACGACGGCGCCACCACCACGATCAGCGCCTGGAAGGGCCTGCCGATCGGCGACGCCGGGTTCGTCACCATCGCGCTGGAGTCCAAGATCCAGTCGCACACCGTGCGCGCCGGTCCCGACCCGCGTCAGCAGTACCCGCTGGTCGGCGGCGTCTTCGACAGCGCCAAGGAGAACGCCTTCCGGCGCATCGACGCCTGGTACGGCGACCCCTACGTCGAGCAGTACACGGCCTTCGCCAACTTCGGCGTGGACCTCTCCACCGGCGTCCACCTCTACGGCTGGGGCAGCTACCAGGACCGGGTCGCGGTCAACGCCGGCAACTTCCGCCGCCCCTGCGCCATCGGCACGGCGGCCGGCGGCTGCTCGAACCCGATCCAGAACATCCTGTCGATCTACCCGAACGGCTTCCTGCCCAAGATCAAGGGCCACGTGAAGGACTACTCGGCGGCCCTCGGCGTCACCTTCGAGGCCGGCGGCTTCGACTGGGACGCCAGTGTCTCCCACGGCTACGACAAGCTCAACTTCGGGGTCATCGACACCCTGAACGCCAGCCTGGGGCCGTCCACGCCGCTGAAGTTCGACTCCGGCGACCTGAAGTTCAACCAGACGTCCGTCAACCTGGGCGGCGTCCGTGAGCTCGAGGTCGACGGCTGGGATTCCGTCACCCTGGCCCTCGGCGCCGAGTTCCGCGCCGAGAACTACCAGATCGTGGCCGGCGAACTGGCCTCCTACCAGATCGGGACCTTCTACGGCACTTCCGGCCAGGCGGCCGGCGGCGCCCAGGTGTTCCCGGGTTTCACGCCGGACAACGCCACCGACCGCAACCGCCACTCCTTCGGCGGCTACCTCGACATCGAAGGCCGCAGGGGCCCGCTCGACGTCGCGGTCGCGGTCCGCGGTGAGGACTATTCCGACTTCGGCAGCGTTCTGACCGGCAAGCTGGCGGCCCGCTACGACCTCAACGACAACTTCGCCGTCCGCGGCGCGGTCTCCAACGGCTTCCGCGCGCCGTCGCTGCAGCAGTCCTACATCACCACCACGTCCACCAATTTCGTGGGCGGCGTGCCGGTGCAGACCATCCTCCTGCCGCCCGGCTCCTCCACCGCGGCGATCATCGGCGCCAAGCCGCTGAAGCCGGAGAAGTCGCTCAACGTCTCGGGCGGTGTGGTGCTGCGGGCCGGCTCGCTGTCGCTGACGGTCGACGCCTACTTCATCGAGATTCGCGACCGCGTCGTCCTCTCCGACATCCTGCAGGCGGCCAACGTGATCGGTCTGTTCCCGGCCAACCTGGGCATCGGCGGAGTGCGCTTCTTCACCAACGGCGTCGACTCGGAGACCAAGGGCGTCGAGGCGGTGGCCACCTACAAGTGGCGGCCGGGCGAAGAACTGGGCAACTTCGACCTGTCGCTCAGCGCGAGCCACAACGACACGAAGCTGACCAAGATCCGCTCGACCAGCGTGCTTTCGGCGCTGAACCCGGCGCCCAACTTCCTGCCGCGCCTGCGCACGCTCACCCTGACCGATGGCCAGCCGGAGTGGAAGGCCAATGGCACGGTCGACTGGACCCGCGGCATGTTCGGCGCGACGTTGAAAGCCAGCTACTACGGCGAACTGACCCAGCCGAACGCCAACGCTCTGGCCGATATCCGCCTGAAGCCGAAGACGCTGTTCGACGCCGAAGTCCGCATCAAGCCGTACGAGGGTGTGACCGTGGCCCTCGGCGCGGAGAACATCTTCGACACCTATCCCACCGGCATCCCGGCGGCCCGCAACGGCATCAACCTCAACCCCAACGGCGTCGCCGCTTGGCCCGAGTACAGCCCCTTCGGCTTCCAGGGCCGCTACCTCTACGGCCGCATCAGCTACGACTTCTGACGAGCTGATCCAGGAACTTCCTCGAGCCCCCGCGCAAGCGGGGGCTCTCCCATTCTGAAACCACGGAAAAACTCGCGGTCACCGGATACCCACGTCCGGACCCGTCGTACGGCCCAGCTATCCACAGCTACGAATTGTGTGTGGGCAACTCGCCGCAGCCCGTTTTGTCGCGTCGATTGTCCCGCTCGCCCTGAGCTATCCGTACGCGCCATGGCCCTCGTCCCCGCTCTCGATCTGCGCCCCGTCAACCAGGACGTGGCCATCGCGCACGCGCCCGCCAACGTCGAGGCCGAGCAGGCGCTCCTGGGCGCGCTGCTCTACGACAACGCCGCCTTCGAGCGCCTCGGCGACAACCTGCAGCCGCGCCACTTCTTCGAGCCGTTCCACCAGCGCCTCTACGCCGCCGTCGAGACCCAGATCCGCAAGGGCCAGCTCGCCGAACCGATCTTGCTGGCGGAACAGTTCGCTCGCGACCCGGCATTCGAGGACCTCGGCGGCATCCGCTACCTCGCCGACCTCGTCGACCGCGCCCCGCCGGCCGCCAACGCCCCGGACTATGCGCGCGCCATCTACGACCTGGCGCTGCGCCGCGACCTGATCCGCATCGGCGGGGAGATCGCCACGGTCGCCCAGCAGCCCGACGCCGAGCTCGACGCCCGCGACCAGATCGAACAGGCCGAGCAGCAGCTGTTCGAGCTCGCCGAGGCCGGTGGCGTCACCCAGGGCTTCGTGTCGTTTGCCGACGCGCTCCAGGGCGCCGTCGCCATGGCCGCCGAGGCCCACAGCCGCGACGGCGGCCTGGCCGGCCTCTCCACTGGCCTCTCGGACCTCGATCACAAGATCGGCGGCCTGCACCCCTCCGACCTGGTGATCGTCGCCGCCCGCCCCTCGATGGGGAAGTCGTCGCTGGCCGCCAACATCGGCTTCAACGTCGCCCGCGACTACGCCTACGAGCCGCAGCCCGACGGCACGAAGAAGACCGTCCGCGGCGGCGTGGTCGCCTTCTTCTCCCTGGAAATGAGCGCCGACCAGCTGGCCATGCGCATGCTGGCCGAGGTCTCGGGCGTCTCCGGCGACCGCCTGCGCAAGGGCGAGATCGACGCGATGGAGTTCGGCCGCGTCCGCGACGCCGCCATCGAGATCCAGGAGGCGCCCTTCTACATCGACGACACCGGCGGCATCGCGCTCGCCAAGCTCGTCGCGCGCGCCCGGCGCTTGAAGCGCACGGTCGGCCTCGACCTCCTGATCATCGACTACCTGCAGTTGATCACCATGGGCCAGGGCGCGCGCCCGGAAAACCGGGTGCAGGAGGTCTCGGCGATCACGCAAGGGCTCAAGGCGCTTGCCAAGGAGCTGTCGATCCCGGTGATCGCGCTGGCCCAGCTCTCCCGCCAGGTCGAGAACCGCGAGGACAAGAAGCCTCAGCTCGCCGACCTGCGGGAGTCCGGCTCCATCGAGCAGGACGCCGACATGGTCATGTTCATCTATCGCGAGAGCTACTACCTCAGCCGCCTCGAGCCGCGCGAAGGCACCGAGGAGCACTTCAAGTGGCAGGAACAGATGGACCAGGTCCGCGGCCAGGCCGACATCATCATCGGCAAGCAGCGCCACGGCCCTATCGGCACGGTGAAACTCTCGTTCAACGAAGACCTCACCAAGTTCGGCAACCTCGCCCGCGACCCCACCCGCTACGAACCTCGCTGACTAGGTTAGAGGCTAGGCCACTCGCTCTCCTCACCCGTAGGGGGAGGGGGACCGCCGCAGGCGGTGGAGGGGGCTTCGCGCCGGCCGCTGAGCTCGGGATCGTTCCCCCGCCACCACGCTGCGCGTGGTCCCCCTCCCCCTACGGGTGAGGAGAAGCGCCTGACCGCCCGTTTTCATGAACCCACGG
>CAZBXO010000014.1:0-8314 GCA_964495645.1 uncultured Phenylobacterium sp.
GGGGGAGAGGGAGTTCTAAGCGTTGAAGTTGAGCTTGAGGCCCGGGCGCGGCCACTTCGCCCTGTAGAGCTTGCCGGTGGAGCTGGCGGTGACCCAGGCGGTCTGCATGTCCGGCCCGCCGAAGCAGATGTTGGTGCAGAGTATGTCGTCGAACGGGTAGTGCTCGGTGGTCCCGTCGGGGTCGAAGGCGGTGACGCCGCCGTTGATGATGGTGGCCACGCAGACCTTGCCGCCGGCCTCGACGGCCAGCGAGTCCAGCAGCTGGAAGTCCGGCAGGTTGCAGACCACGCGGCCGGGCGCGAAGCCCGGGCCGGGGGCCAGCACGCCGGGCTCGGTCACGTCGAAGGCCCAGAGGCGCCCCAGCTGGGTGTCGGCGACGTAGACCGTCTTCTCATCGGGCGAGAGGCCGATGCCGTTGGGCGAGATGATGTGGTCCCGCTGGCGGGTGATCGAGGAGCCGTCGGCCCTGGCGTAGTAGATCGCGCCGAACTTGCGGCCTTCGGGCGTCGAGCAGCCGTGGTCGGTGAACCACATCCCGCCGGCCTTGTCGAAGACCAGGTCGTTCGGCCCGATCAGGCGGCGGCCGTCGCAGCTGTCGTAGACGGTGGTGAGCTTGCCGGTGGAAAGGTCGAAGCGCTGGATCGAGCCACCGGTGTGGCTGGCGGGGGTGGGGCCGGGGATGCAGAGGCCGTTCACGTCCAGCCACTCGAACGACGCGCCGTTGTTGGTGATATAGATGGCGTTGTCGGGGCCGATGGCCGCGCCGTTCGGACCGCCGCCGGTCTCGACCACCACCTCCTTGGAGCCGTCGGGTTTCACCCGGGTCAGCCGCTGGCCCTTGATCTCGGTCAGGATCACCGAGCCGTCGGCCATGGCGATCGGCCCCTCCGGGAATTCAAGCCCCTCGCAGACCAGTTCCTTGTCCATGGCGCGTCCCTCCTGATCGTTGGCGGGGACTATTGCGGGGCGCCGCAACGGCCGTCTAGGCGCGTTCCAGCACCCGGATGGTGAAGGCGTGCTCGTCCTTGTCGCCGGCCGAGTGATCCTCGCGCGCGACCTCGCGCCAGCGGGTCTCGTCGAATGGGGGGAGGACGACGTCGCCCTCCACCTCGGCGTGGACCTCGGTGAGGTAGAGGCGCCGCGCCTTGGGCAGGGCGAGGCCGAAGACCTCGGCGCCGCCGATGGCGTAGACTTCGTCCTGGCCGTCCTCGGCGGCCTGCTCGCGGGCGATCTGCACGGCCTCGGAGAAATCGTCGACCACCAGGGCGCCCTTGGCGGCGTAGCCGGCGTCGCGGGTCAGCACGATGTTGGCGCGGCCGGGGAGCGCGCCGCCGGGCAGGCTCTCGAAGGTCTTGCGGCCCATGATGATCGGCTTGCCGAGCGTCACCTTGCGGAAGTTGGCGAGGTCCGTGCGGAGCCGGAACGGCAGCTTGCCGTCACGCCCGATCACGCCGTTGCGGGCGCGGGCGATGGGGCCGGCGGCAAGGGTGACGAGCGACATAGGCCGGGGTTTAGGCCGCCGTCTCCAGCCAGGCCAGCCACTTGGCGCGGATGGCGGCGTCGGGGTCGACGCCGAAGCGGCGGCAGTAGAGCAGCGCCATGCAGAGGACGTCGGCGGCCTCGTCGGCGCGGTCCTGTTCGGTGGCCGATCCGCGCCCGCGGCCGGAGAGGCGGATGTGGGCCTGGGTGAGCTCGCCCATCTCCTCCTGAAGCTTCAGCAGAAACCAGTCGTCGTCGCGGTCGATGGCGTACTTGCCGGCGTAGATGTCGCTGATCCGCGCCGCGGCTTCGGAGACCTCGCTGAGGGTCAGCGGCGGCATCAGACCGCGATCGGCGCGGCGATGGAGGGGTGGGCGCGGTAGCCCTCGAGCTGGAAGTCCTCGTAGTCGAAGGCGAAGAGGTCGTCCTTGTCGGCGACGCGCATGATCGGCAGCGGCAGGGGCTCGCGGGAGAGCTGCAGGGCCGCCTGGTCGAGGTGGTTCAGGTAGAGGTGGGCGTCGCCGAGCGTGTGGACGAACTCGCCGGGCTCGTAACCGGTGACCTTGGCGACCATCAGGGTCAGCAGCGCGTAGCTGGCGATGTTGAAGGGCACGCCGAGGAAGACGTCGGCCGAGCGCTGGTAGAGCTGGCATGAGAGGCGGCCATCGGCCACGAAGAACTGGAACAGGCAGTGGCAGGGCGGCAGCGCCATGTCCTCCACCTCGGCCGGGTTCCAGGCCGAGACGATGTGGCGGCGGCTCTCGGGGTTGGTCTTCAGGCCCTGCACGACCGAGGCGATCTGGTCGATGACCCGGCCGTCCGGGGCGGCCCAGGAGCGCCATTGCTTGCCGTAGACGGGGCCGAGCTCGCCAGAGGGGTCGGCCCACTCGTCCCAGATGCTGACGCCGCGCTCCTGCAGCCAGCGCACATTGGTGTCGCCGCGCAGGAACCAGAGCAGCTCCAGGATGATCGACTTTCTGTGCAGCTTCTTCGTCGTGAGCAGCGGGAAACCCCGCGACAGGTCGAAGCGCATCTGGCGGCCGAAGACGCCGAGCGTGCCAGTGCCCGTGCGGTCGCCGCGCCGCGCGCCGTTCGCCAGGATGTCGGCCAGCAGGTCGAGGTACTGCCGCTCGGGATGGGCGGCGTCTGCCTGGTAGCGGGCGGCGATGGAGACGGGCGCGTTCATCGGACCCTCAGTCGAGCAGTGATTCGCGAATCACCGCGACTCACGCCTGCGACATCTCCACAGGCTTGTGCGGCGACTGTGGAACGCTAGTCTCGCCCATACCGGAGCTTCGGAGACCGTCATGCTGATCGCCGCGACCCTCGCGGGTGTGCTGCTCGCCCAGGCCGCCGCGCCTGCGGTCCCTCCGGCTGTCTCGACGCCGGCCGCCGCCAAGGCCGAGAAGCCGAAGAAGCCGAAGATGGTCTGCACCGAGGAAACCAGCACCGACAGCTTCATCCCCAAGCGCGTCTGCCGTACGCC
Organism: uncultured Phenylobacterium sp.; assembly: GCA_964495645.1. Classification (GTDB taxonomy): domain Bacteria; phylum Pseudomonadota; class Alphaproteobacteria; order Caulobacterales; family Caulobacteraceae; genus Phenylobacterium. Next base: position 2,966 of record CAZBXO010000014.1, read on the forward strand.
TGAGCAGGTCGAGGCGGAGCGCCGCGCGGGCCGCCAGGTGGCCGACGACGGCAACGACGTCTACGCCCGCTGCGGCGGCCGCCCCTGCCAATAGCCCCCGGAGACAGCATGCTGCTCATCGTTTCGATCGCGGGCGTGCTGCTCGCCCAGGCCGCCGCGCCCGCGGCGGCGACGCCCGGCGCAGCGCCCGTCGCCGTCGAGACGGGCAAGCCCAAGAAGCCGAAAAAGATCTGCACCGACGTCTCGCCGATCGGTTCGAACATCCCCAAGCGCGTCTGCAAGACACCCGAGGAGGCCGCGGCCGACATGCGCAGGGCCCGTTCGCTCACCGAGGACTTCCAGAACACGCCGAACAGCAACTGAGGCGGTCAGCCGCCGAAGCCGCCTTCGTCGAGGAATTCCTGCTCGGCGGGCGTCATGGCGCGGCCGAGGGCGGCGTTGCGGTGCGGAAAGCGGCCGAAGCGCACGATGACGTCGCGGTGGATCCGGGCCCACTTCAGCGCCTCCGGGTCGCCCAGTTCGGCGGCGAGGGCCAACGCCATGTCCTGGTCGGCGAGGTCCTCGGAATGCTCGAACGGCAGCAGGAAGAACTGGGCGAGTTCGGCGTCGACCTCGCGGTGGAACCCGGCCTCGGTGGCGGCGCGGGCGACCTGGCGCGCCTTGCCGTCGGTGGCGAAGGCGTGGGCGCTGTCGCGGTAGAGATTGCGGGGGAACTGGTCGAGCAGGATGAGCAGCGCCAGCGCGCCCTCCGGCGTCTGCGCCCAGGTGTCGTAGGCGCCGCGCGCCGCGGCGTGGTGCACGGGCTCGAACTTCAGGCGGATGGCCTCGTCGAAGGCGGGATTGCGCGCGAACCACTTCTTGGAGCCCGCATTGCGCCAGAAGCCCAGGATATCGTTCGGCAGGGCGACCATGGACGAGACTTGGCGCGCGCCGGCCGCTCGTTCAAGCGCGGTTCAGGCTGGCGGCGGCCTACTAGGCGACGAAGGGACCGCGGGCGGACCGCCCACACGTGGATTTGACACCGATGAAGATCGCCATGACGGCATTGGCCGTCGTCCTTGCGGCGCAGGCGGCGCCCGCCTTCGCCCAGCGCGGCGAGCGCGGGCATGACCGCGACCGCCAGGAGTTTCGCGCGGAACGCCAGGCGGAGCGCCAGCGCGAGCGCAGCGACAACAACGACGCGCCGCGCGCCCGGGAGGCCCCGCGCCCGGCGGAAGCGCCGCGGGCGGCCGAGCCGCCGCGGGCGCGCGAGCCGCGCGCCGACCGGCCGGACAGCGGCGACGGCAACGGCCGCCGTTTCGGCGGGGGCGACGGCGGTCGCCGCGAGCGTCCGAACGTTCCCGGCGACAGCGTCGGGCGTCCCGGCCCCTGGATCGCCAACCGCGGCCAGCCGCGCGGCGAGCGACGGCGCGACAACCCGCTGGTGGCCGTCACGCCGCCCGCCAACGGCGGCGCAGACCGGGTCGTGGGCGATCGCCGCAACGACACCCGCAACCGCGACTGGGCCCGCGACGGACGGCCGGCGGAAGGCGACCGCAACTGGGCCGACGGACGCTACGAGCGCCGCGGCGGCGATGGCGACCGGCGCCGCGGCGACCGCGACCGCTACGACGGCCGGCGCGACGGCCGCGGCGACGGGGACCGCTGGGACGGCCGCCGCGACGGCCGGGGGGACGGAGACCGGCGCTGGGACGGCCGCGGCGACCGCCGCTGGGCCGGGCACGAGAACCATCCGCGCTGGGAGCGCGGGCGCTATCCGAGCGTCTACCACAGCCACTATCGCTACCGGCACAGCTGGCGGCGCCCTCCGGGCTTCTACATCCGCATCTGGAACTTCGGCGACTTCCTGCCGCGCAGCTGGTACGGGCCGGAGTGGTACATCCTCGATCCGTGGGCCTACGACCTGCCGCTGCCGCCGCCCGGCTACGAGTGGGTGCGGGTCGGAACCGATGCAGTGCTCATCGAGGAGTGGTCCGGCCGCGTCGTCCAGGTCGTCCGCGACCTCTTCTGGTAGGGGGCCGCCTCCAGGTAGCCCAGCGCCCGGAGCTCGGCGACCGAGCTCCGGGCGCTCCTGTGATGGACGAAGACGCCGCCGGCCGCCTCCCACAGGTGGCGGTGCTTGTCGCGGTCGTCGACGAGGACGTCGCCCGGATGGCAGTGTTCGCGCTTCAGCGCCGCCATCGTGGTGATCACCGGCACGCCGGGGAAGTGGCGCGCGGCCCAGCGGCGCTTCTGCGGCTCCGCCCAGTTCCCGCGGGGCAAGCCGGTCAGGATGATCGGCTCCAGGTGGGCGACGGCGTCGTAGAGCTCGTAGGCGTCGGGCAGCGGCGGCAGGTTGGCGAAGAAGTCGGGCGCATTGGCCAGCCGCTTCCAGAATGCGCCCGGACCGTGGCGCTTCTCGAAAACCCTGGGCGGCAGGCCGAGCACCGCCTGCGCGCCCCGGTCGAAGTCGGCCAGGACGCCATCGCAATCGAGGTAGATCTGCTTGCGCATGGGCAGGCTGAACGCCCGCCGGGCCGCCGGGTTCAGGCTTCCCGGCACGCCCCGCAGAGGCCGCGGACCTCCAGCATCACCGAACGGACGGCATAGCCGGCGGCCGTCGCTGCGCCGATCTGGGCGGCGAAGTCCGGCTCGAACTCGTCGGCGGCGCCGCAGCAGTCGCAGATCAGGAACGCCGCGGCGTGGCCGCCCTCGATGCGGCAGGGGACATAGGCGTTCAAGCTCTCGATGCGATGTGCGAAGCCGAGCCGTTCGAGGAACTCCAGCGCTCTGTAGACGGTGGGCGGCTTGGCCGGCTCGCCGTGTTCGCCGAAGGCGGCGATGAGGTCATAGGCCTTCTGCGGGGCCTCGGCGGTGAGGAGCAGCTCCAGCACCCGCCGGCGCGGGCCGGTCATCCGCTCCTGCGTCGCGACGCAGCGGGTCTCCGCCTTGCCCAGCGCCCGCCGCAGGGCCGCGCCCGTCAGGCCGGTCGGCGCGTGGTGGTCGTGGTGATGGCAGGTGTCGGCCATGGCCTGAGCTAACCCGGTTCCCAGACGCGTCGCAACGCTTGACGGCCGGTTATGTTATTTCGTAACAGCGATGTTATCTCATAACGCCTCAGGTCGAGGTCTGCCGTGTCCCGCGTCGCCCTCCTGGCCGCCGCCTCGTCCCTGGTGTTCGGCGTCGCCGCCCGTGCTGAGGAACCGCAGGATCTCAGCGAGGTGGTGGTGACCGCCGCGCCGTACGTCGTCTCCATCCAGTCCACCACCACCAGTGTCGACGTGGTCAAGCGCGAGGAGCTGGACCTGGCGCCGGCCGCCGGCCTCGGCGACGTGCTGGCGAGCGTGCCGGGGGTGCGCTCGTCGTTCTTCGGGCCTGGCTCCAGCCGGCCGGTGATCCGCGGGCTCTCCGGGCCCCGGGTGCTGGTGCTGACCAACGGCGTCGGCCTGATCGACGCCTCGGGCCTGTCGCCCGACCACCAGGTGGCGTCGGACCCACAGGAGGCCGAGCGGATCGAAGTGCTGCGCGGCCCATCGGCGCTGGCCTACGGCGGCTCGGCCATCGGCGGAGTGGTCAACGTCATCGACAACCGCATTCCGACCGCCTACCGCGCCGGCCTGCACGGAAGGGCGCTCGCCGAGTATTCGAGCGTGGACCACGGCCGGCAGCTCTCCGGGGCCCTGCAGGCGGGGCTGGGCGGCGGCCTCTCCCTGACCGTGGACGGATCCCACCGGCGGACGAAGGACTACGAGGTTCCCGTCGCGCCGGGGAAGGTCGCCAACAGCTTCGTCGATCTGGACGCTTACGGCGCTGGCCTCTCCTGGGTCGGCGAGGCGGTGTGGGCCGGCGCGTCCGTGAAACGGACGCAGACCGATTACGGAAGTCCGGCGGAGGAGGACGTCTCTATCGGCCTGCGGCAGACGCGGGTGGACGTGCGGGGCGGGGCCGACCTCGGAGGGACCCTGTTCGACAAGCTGAAGATCACCGGCGGCTGGGCGAACTACAAGCACACCGAGTTCGAGGGTCCCGAGCCGGGGACGACGTTCCTCTCCAAGGGTTACGAGGGCCGCATCGAACTGGTGCAGGCCGACCGCGGTGGCTGGCAGGGCGCGGTGGGCGTGCAGGGCCTGCGCCGCACCTTCGACGCCATCGGCGAGGAGGCGCTGATCCCGTTCACGAAGATCGACGAGCTGGGGGCCTTCACGCTGCAGCGCTACGACGCCGGGGGCTGGGGCCTGGAGGGTGGTCTGCGGGTCGACAGCCGCTCGATCAAGAACGTCCGCGCCGACCGCGACCTTACGAACCTGTCGGCGACCGTGGCGGTGTTCGTCCGCCCTTCGGAGCACTGGTTCGTGGGGCTGTCGCTGGCCCGAACCAGCCGGGCGCCGACGGAAGAAGAGCTGTCGTCTCGCGGCGCGCACCCTGCCACCGGAGCCTTCGAGATCGGCGACCCGGCGCTCGGCAAGGAGGTGTCCTGGTCGGCCGACGCCAGCGCCCACCACACGGGCGGACCCTGGAGTTTCGACGCCCACCTCTTCTACGTGGACTACGACCGCTACATCGACCAGTTCGCCACCGGCGAGATCGACGCTGAGTCCGGATTTCCCATCTTCCGGTTCGTGCAGACCGGGGCGAAGTTCTACGGCTTCGAGGCCGAGGCGGGCCGCGACATCTGGAAGGATGGCGAGCGCAGCCTTCGCTTCGAGACCGGCGCCGACTATGTGCACGGCGAGGCAGGATCCGGCCCGGCGCCGCGCATCCCGCCGTGGGCGCTGACCGGTCGGGCGATCTACGAGACCGGGGCGCTCTCGAGCACCCTGGAGGTTCGCCGCACAGGCCAGCAGAGCCGGGTCACGGCGTTCGAGACGCCGACTGGGGGCTACACGCTGGTGAACGCCTCGCTCGTGTGGCGGCCGGTGGAGGACAAGCCTGACCTCAAGGTCTTCGTCGAGGGCCGGAATCTGACGGACGTGGAGGCGCGGGAGCACGCCTCGTTCCTGAAGGCGGTCGCGCCGCTGCCTGGCCGCAGCCTCAGGCTTGGCGTCGGCTACCGGTTCTAGCCTTCGTCGGAGGGACCCTCGCCGGCTTCGAAGCTCTTGGGCTTGCGGCGGCGCGGGGCGCGCTTGACCGGGGCTTCGTCGCCTTCGGCGGCCGCCTCGGGGCGGGGCTCCGGCCGGGCCTGCAGGAAGGCCGGCAACGCGCTCTCGCCGCCGCCGAAAGACTGGCCGCCCTGTGGCTCGACCACCGGCATCGGGTCGCGATCCCGGTCCCTATCGCGGTCGCGGTCACGGTCGAAGCGATCGCCGCGATCGCGGTCGCGGTCGAAGCGGGGGCGGTCGTCGCGGTCACGAGGTCGGTCATCCCTCGGTC
>CAZBXO010000014.1:8414-28940 GCA_964495645.1 uncultured Phenylobacterium sp.
CGGTCACGGTCCCTGTCGCGCCAGCGGTCGCGGTCGCGCCCGTCGCGATCACGGTTGTCGCGGTCCCGATTGTCGCGGTCTCGTCCCTGCCAGTCGCCGCGGTCGCGGTCCCGGTCGCGGGGCCCGTCTTCGCGCGGCGTCTGCGGCTGTTGCTGGGCCTGCCCACCATCGGCGGCGGGCTCCTCGGCGGCCCAGGCCTGGGCCTGCTGGCCGCTCTCGTCCTCGAAGTCGATGTCGTAGCCCGAGGCGAACTGGTCGCGGCCGAGGATCTCGCTGGCCGGCCGCTGGGGCTGGATGGCGCGCAAGAGGCGGAAGTAGTGCTCGGCGTGCTGCAGGTAGTTCTCGCCGAGAACCCGGTCGCCGGACGCGTTCGCGTCGCGTGCCAGCTGCTGGTACTTCTCGAAGACGTGCTGGGCGTTGCCGCGGACCTTCACGCCGTCAGGGCCGTTTGAATCGAACGCCCGGTTGGCGTTCTGCTGCGGCTTGCCGCCGCCGCCGCCTCCGCCTCCGCGGTTACGACCGCGCTGCCGCTTCATCCCCTTGAAATCTCTCATATTCCGAACCGCTTCCTGAGCGTCCGCCCGCCGGCTTGGCCTTCATTCGGGCCCCTGCGGCCCGGTCGAGTTCTGAAGACGCTTTAAGTTCCCCGTCATCCGCCCGGAGCTCCGGTACGACCTTGAGGACCAGGGTCGCGCCGCTCGGAACTGGCGGGCGTCCTGAGGTAGGACGCAGGCCGCCTCAACTCCGACGATTTCGGTGGAGACGCCAGAGGATGTAGCGAGTCAGGCCTCGGTTTCCAAGGGCTTTTTCGTCCCGGCGACGACGCGGTCGCGGTCGGCGAGGTCACGGATCGTGCGCACGCCGCGCGCGCCGGCGACGCGGAACAGCGCCTCGACCGCGTCTTTCTGATCGTAGCCGATCTCGACGGCGAAGCGGCCGCCGGGCTTCAGCACCCGGAGGATTTCGGGCGCGAGGGTGCGGTAGTGGTCGAGGCCGTCGGCGCCGCCTTCCAGGGCCAGGCGCGGCTCGTGATCGCGCACCTCGGGCTCCAGGGTCTCGATGACGGCTGTGGCGATGTAGGGCGGATTGCAGACCACGAGGTCGAACGTGGCGTCCCCCAGCAGCGCGGTCCAGTCGGCGCGCATCAGCGCCATGCGGCCGCCGAGGCCGAGGCTGGCGGCGTTGTCGCGGGCGACGGCCAGCGCCTCCTCGGAGATGTCGACGCCCAGGCCCTTGGCGGCCGGGCGTTCGGCCAGGATGGCGATCAGGATGGCGCCGGAGCCTGTGCCGAGGTCCAGGACGTTCCAGGCGGCATGCTTCGGGAAGCCCTCGAGGGCGATGTCGACCACCCGCTCGGTGTCGGGGCGTGGCGTCAGCACGTCGGGCGTCACGCGCAGCAGGAACTTCCAGAAGCCGCGGCGGCCGAGGATATGGCTGACCGGTTCGCGGTGTTCGCGGCGCGAGAGGTAGTCGTCCAGCGTCGCCGCCTGCTCGGCCGTCAGCGTACGATGCGGATCGCCGATGATGTCGGCCCGGGTGGCTTCGGCGGCGGCCTCCACCAGCAGGCGCGCGTCGATCACCGGCCCGCGCAGGCCCGCGGCCTCGAGGCGGGTCTTCGCCTGGGTCCAGGCCTGGACGAGGGTGAGGGTCATCCTACTGCGCTCCTGACGGAGCTTCGAAGGATTGGCCGCCGATGAACCCTCCGAAGCCTTGGCGAAGGAGGGTCATGCCCCGATCGTCTCGGGGGCCTCCACCTGCGGCGCGGTGACGGCGTCGCCGACGCCGACGCGGCCCGCGTTGGTCACCCGCACATAGATGCCGCAGTCCAGGTGGCCGTAGTGGGCGTGCAGCGCCTTGGTGATCTCCACGTCGGCGATCCCGGTGGCGGGGTCCACGTCGGGGGCGGCGCAGCGGACGATGGGCTTGTAGACCTCGGCCTCGGCCCAGCCCATCAGCAGGCGCTTGCCCGCCCAGTCCTGCTCGGCCCAGGCCGGCCAGCCCTCGACGTAGAGGTTGGCGCGGAAGCGCAGGGGGTCGAGTTCGACCCCCATCTTCGCCGACAGGTCGCGGACGCTGGCCAGGTTGACGATCGAGACCTGGCCCAGGGGATGGTCGGTGAACCGGAACGGCCCGCGGGCGTCCATCACCTTCAGCGGGCCGCGCCGGTCCTCGCCGATCAGGGGCTCCAGCCAAGCGGCGAAGGCGTCGCGGCCGGCTGCGTCGGCGAGGGAGCCGGCGAAGGCCGGGCGGCCGGGCGCCTCTGCGGTCAGCCGGCCGGTGGCTTCGTCGTAGCGGGTGCGGGCCCGGGCGACGCGCGGGATCGCCGCCAGCACGGTGAACTTCTGCTTGGTCACCCAGGCCGGGTTGTCGGGGTCGAAGCCGGACGGGCCGTTCTCGACGGCGTAGATCCGGTCGTGCGGGAAGCCCGCGCCGGGGGCGAGGTCGACGGCCTGCAGCGGCTCGGGGGTGAAGCCCTTGACCGGGTAGCGGAAGATGCCTGCGACGTGGCCGCTCATGAGCGGCTTTTGGCCGCCCTCGGGCTGGAGGGCAAGGGCTTGAGCCGCTCGGCGCGGCCGTAGGGTTTGGCGCCGAGGCGGCCGCTGCGGCTGAAGTCGAGCACCGCCTGGTGGTAGCCGTCGGTGAAACGGGTGTTCGAGCGTTTGCCGTCGGGGGCCTGGGTGAACTCGACCATGCCGTGGTCGGTGTCGGGGAACTGCAGGACGGTGATCGGCCGGCCCTCGGCCATCAGGGTGGCGAGCGCCGCGCGGGTACCCTCGATCGGCGCCTCGCGGTCGGCGCCGGCGAGGATCCACAGGATCGGTGTCTTGAGCTGGCGCAGGACGGGCAGCGGGTCGTGCTCCCATGTGGTGCCGGTGTCGCGCTGCGGGCCGACCAGCTTGATGGCCTCCTCGCCGAAGCGGGCGAAGTCGCCGGTGAACTCGCCCTTGAGGTCCTTGAACCAGGGCTCGGACATGTACTTGGCCTTGACCGCGCGCAGTTCCTCCCAGCCGCCCTTGAAGTGGCTGGCCATGACCTTGCCGGTGGCGTCGGTGACCTCGCGGGCCTTGGCCAGGACATCCGGGCCCCAGCCCTTCTCGGCCAGGTCCTGCAAGGTCTCGGCGCGGTCTTCGCCGAGCGGGCTCTCGGCCATGCCATAGCGGATCACGGCGTAGTCGACCGCGACCTTGGTGGCGGCCAGCGGGATGATCCAGCCGGCCTGGCTGCCGCCGTCGAAGCCGAGGCGTGCGACGCGCTTGCCGGCCAGGCGCCGCGCCTCGCGCGCGGCCGCCGCGGCGTCGTCGGAGAGGACGTGGAAGTCCTGGGTGTACTTGCCCTGCGAGGCGCCGGTGCCGCGCTTGTCGTAGACGAACCAGCCGACGCCCTGGGCGGGCCAGGCGCGCTGCTGCCAGGTGTTGCGGACCGCCGAGGTGTTCTCCGAGCCGTGGACATTGACGGAGATGGGGACCGCCTTGGTCCCGGCCGGCATCACCAGGCGTCCGGCCAGCTTGATCCCGCCGGCACCCTCGAAGGTGGTTTCGGTGACGACCAGATCGACCTTGCGGCCTGCGACGCCGTCGAAGCGGATCTCGCCGGCGCCGCAGGCGCCGAAGCTGGCATGTGGCGTATCGGGCTTCTCGGTGAGGCCGATGGCCGCCTTCCAGCTGCCGTCCGGTTGCGGGGTCTGGCGGCCAGTGAGGCCTTCCATCGTGCGCCAGCGGACGCCGCCGTTCATCGCCGGGCCGACGTCGATCACGCGACCGTCGGTGAGGCGGTAGGCGCCGACGTGGCAGCTGTCGGCGACGGCTGCGGGGGCCGCGGGCGGGCCTACCGCGGGACCGGGCGGGACGGCGGGCTGGGCCAGCGCAGCCGGCGCGGTGGCGAGGGTGAACGCGAGACCGAGGGCGAAGCGGCGCATCGGGGGCTCCTGGGCGGCCACCGATCAGGCGCCCGCGCGAGCGCGATGTCGAATGAGCAATCGGTAAGGCTGCAGGAACGCGCAGGCGGCCGCATCGTTGGACAACAGGCGTGGCGGTGGAGGCCAGGGTTGACGCGTGGGGCGACCGGCAGGGTCATGGCGGCGGTCGCGCCTTGGGCGCTGACGGCGGCGATGGCGGCCGCCTGGTTCGCGAGCCAACCACGCAAGCTGCCAGAGCCGCCGCCCCGACCCCCGACGCCGGCGCAGCCTCAGGGCGACCCGGACCCGCCTGGGCTCTCCGAACCGATGCCCCCGGACCCGCTGGAGATCGACCGCCGGGAGCCGGGGCGGGGACGCCTGGCCACCTGGCCCTGGTCGATCCCGCCGCTGGGCTGGCGGGACGTCGCCTGGCGCACCTATCGCGAGATCAGTCAGGACCGCCTGCAGGCGGTCTCCGGCAGCGTCACCTTCTACGTGCTGCTGGCGATCTTCCCGGGTCTGGGCGTGTTCGTCTCGCTCTACGGACTGGTCGCCGACCTGCAGGCCGTAGAGGACCAACTGCAGCAGATGGCGCTGGTGTTCCCGCCGACGGTCGTGCGCCTCCTGGGCGAACAGATGGTCCGGCTGGCCACCGAACGCAGCGCCAACCTCTCGGCCGCCTTCGTGATCAGTCTGCTGCTCTCGATCTGGAGCGCCAACGCCGGGATGAAGTCACTCTTCGACGGGCTGAACATCGCCTACGACGAGGTCGAAAAGCGCAACTACTTCTACCGCACCGGCCTGACCTACGCCTTCACGCTGGCGTTCCTCATCTTCATCACCCTGATCACCGCGATCCTGGTCGCTGCGCCACTGGCGCTGGAGGCCTACGGGTTGCGGACGGACTGGGTGATCGGGGCGCGCTGGGCGCTGCTGTTCGTGGTGGTCGCCGGCGCCTTCTCGATCGCCTACCGCTACGGGCCGTCGCGCCGGCGGGCGCGGTGGCGATGGCTGGTCCCCGCCGGAACCGCCGCCGCCGCGTTCTGGATGGCCGGCTCGGCCGGCTTCTCCTGGTTCGTCAACAGCATCGCCCACCTGCAGGTGACCTACGGCTCGCTCGGCGCGGTCGTCGGTTTCATGCTGTGGATCTACTTCTCTGTGCTCATCGTGCTGATGGGCGCCGAGTTCGCCGCCGAGCTGGAGCACCAGACGGCCTGCGATACGACGGTGGGGGCGCGCCGCCCCATGGGCCAGCGCGGGGCGGTGGTCGCCGACACGGTGGGCCGGCCGTTCATCGGGGTGCGCAAGGGCTTCGGACTGATGTTCGGGGCCGGCCGCCGGATCGCTCTGCGCTTCGTCCGGATCAGGCGAGCTCGTCCTCGAGGGCCGCCAGCCGGGACGCCTGGTCCTCGGCGATCAGCGGATCGATGACGTCGTCGAGCGCCTCGCCCTCCATCACCTTGGGCAGGTTGTAGAGGGTCAGGTTGATGCGGTGGTCGGTCACCCGGCCTTGCGGAAAGTTGTAGGTGCGGATGCGCTCGGAGCGGTCTCCGGAACCGACCTGGCTCTTGCGCGCATCGGAGCGGGCGGTGTCGAGCGCTTCGCGCTGCTGGTCGTAGAGCTTGACCTTGAGGGCCTTCATGGCGCGGGCGCGGTTCTGGTGCTGCGACTTCTCCGAGGAGGTCACCACGATGCCGGTGGGCAGATGGGTGATGCGCACGGCCGAGTCGGTCTTGTTGACGTGCTGGCCGCCGGCGCCGGACGAGCGGTAGGTGTCGATGCGCAGGTCCTGGTCGCGGATCTCGATCTCCACATCCTCGGGCTCCGGCAGGACCGCGACGGTGGCCGCGGAGGTGTGGATGCGTCCCTGGGCTTCGGTGGCCGGCACGCGCTGGACGCGGTGGACGCCGCTCTCGAATTTCAGCCGCCCGAAGACGCCGTCGCCGGTGACGGAGGCGATGATCTCCTTGTAGCCGCCCATTTCGCCCTCGGAGACCGAGTCGATTTCCACGCGCCAGCCGCGGGACTGGGCGTAGCGCTGGTACATGCGGAAGAGGTCGCCGGCGAAGAGGGCGGCCTCGTCGCCGCCGGTGCCGGCGCGGACTTCCAGGATAGCGGAGGCGTTCTCGTCCTTGTCCTTGGGCGCGAGCAGGAGGGCGACCTGGTGCTCCAGCTGCGGCAGACGCTCCTTGAGCGCGGCCAGCTCGTCGCGGGCGAGCGACTCCATATCAGCGTCGCCCGAGGCGGCCATCTCCTCCAGCTCAGGGACCTCGCCGCGGGCCTTCTCGAGCGCCTGGACGGCGTCGGCGACCGGCTTCAGTTCGGCGTGCTCCTTCGAGAGGCGGACGATCTCGGCGCCGTCGGCGGCGGCGCCCATGCGCGCCTCGATCTCGCGGAAGCGGTCGAGCACCTGGTCGAGACGGGCCTGGGGAAGTCGCATGGGGCGCTGTCTCTAGCCGACCTGGGGCCGCTCCGCCAAATGGATGTAGAGTGGCCGCACGGGAGGTGGCTCCATGTCCATGTACCACGATGGCAACCGGGCGCTGCAGGACGCCTTCGGCAGCCGCGCGCTGGCTGACCGGCTGGAAGAGACACTGAAGCGCGACCGCTTCAATGACGACGACGCAGCCTTCATCGCGACGCAGAGCTTCTTCTTCCTGGCGACGGCGGATGGCGAGGGGCGGCCCGACTGCTCGTTCAAGGGCGGGCCGCCGGGATTCGTGCGCGTGGCCGCGCCGGACCTGCTGGTGTTCCCGGACTACGACGGGAACGGCATGTTCAAGAGCCTGGGGAATATCGCGGCGAACCCGAACGTGGGGCTGCTGTTCATCGCCATGGGCGATGCGCCCAAGCGGCTGCGGGTGAACGGGCGCGCCGAGATCACACAGGATGCGGCCGAGATGGCCGCGGTCCCAGGGGCGCAGCTGCTGGTCAAGGTGACGCCGCAGGCGATCTTCCCGAACTGCCCGCGGTACATCCCGAACCTGGCGACCGGCGAGCCCTCGATCTATGCGCCGCAGGCCGACGAGGCGCCGGTGGAGCCGAAGTGGAAGAGCTTCGAGATCTTCGCCGATGTGGTCCCGCCACGGCGCAGGTAGTTGGGAACGCTCCTTCGCCTGCGGGGTTTTGGCCGCCGGTGACAGAAGGAGAACTCACATGGCGACCGAACGCGTGACCGAAAGGAGCGATGGGCTGACCAGCGAACGCGTCGTGGAGCGCGACGCCGGCGGCACGACCTATGTGGAGCGCGGCGGCTCCGGGATGGGCGGCGTGATCATCGGCATCGCGGTGCTGGCGCTGGTGGCGATCGTGGCCTTCTTCCTGCTGCAGGCGAACCGCAACGACGCGATCGAGACACAAGCCGTGTCGAGCGCGGCCTCCAGCGTGGCCGACAGCGTCGGCAGCGCGGCAGAGAGCGTCGGCGACGCGGCGAACCAGGCCGCCGGCGCGGTCAACCCGAGCAAGTAACGTCCGGGAGGGGGCGCTCAGCCGAACCGCAGGTCCGCCGCGGGCGTGACCGCGGCGGTTCGGCCGGGCGCCGTCTGGTGCTTCCAGTAGAGGTTGGTGTGGGCGATCACCTCGCCGGGCGGCGGGGCGCCCCACTGCGACAGATCCTCGGTGGTGTGGGCGTCGCTGACCAGGGTCGCATCGTAGCCGCGGGTGAAGGCGCCATGCAGCGTCGCGCGGACGCAGGCGTCGGTTTGGGCCCCGGTGACGACCAGCCGTCCCACCCGCCGGTTCGTCAGCACGGCTTCCAGGTCCGTGTCCTCGAAGGCGTCGCCGTAACGCTTGGCGATCAGCGGCTCCTGCGGGTCCGGTGCGAGTTCGGGGACGATGCGCCATGGATCTTCGCCCCGCTTCAGGTCCTTGCTCTCATGCTGCACCCAGACCACCGGCGCGCCGGCCGCGCGGGCCTTGTCGACGGCGCGCGCGATATTGCCGACCACCGCCTCGCGGTCGTGCGCGCGCGCGACGACGCCGTTCTGGACGTCGATGACGAGGAGGGCGGTGTTCGGGCGGTCCGTCAGCGTGGTCATGCGCGTTCCCATTGGGGATGACGCTGGCAACCCAGGAGGGCGGGGCTTTGATCCCCCGCCCGGCAACGGATGCTAGACCCGCTCCCCCGTGAGCGAGGCGTTGCCGAACATGCCGAGCTTGACGTTGCCGGTCATCTTGTCGCCGTCGACGTTGGCGTCGAACTCGAGCTTCATCGGCATCGGGTTGGTGATGTCGAACGACCAGGTCAGGTTGTTGCCGTTGACCTTCCCGGCGATGTCGGCCGAGCCCATCTCGCTGTTGGTGGTGCCGGTGAAGGTGTCGCCGCTGGTCTTGATGTTGGCGTCGATCGTGCGTGCGCCCATCGGCGTGTTGATGGTGATCTTCCAGTTGCCGTCTGCGGACATCACGTCCCTCCCGAAAATGGAGCGCCACCTAACCGCGTCAGACGAACCGGCGCAAGGGTGACGCCGGTGTCATTTTCCTTACTCCGCCGCAAGCGGCGCGGCGGCGGCGTCGAGTTCGGCGGCCTTTGCTTCGACAAGGGCGACGATGTGGTCGACCATGCCGGCGTTGTCCTGCTTGTGATCGGGCTTGCCGGCCACATAGACCATGCCGGCGCCCTTGCCGCCGCCGGTGAAGCCGAGGTCGGTCATCAGCGCCTCGCCCGGGCCGTTCACGACGCAGCCGATGATCGAGAGGCTCATCGGCGTGGAGATGTGCGCCAGCCGCTGCTCCAGCTCGGCCACCGTCTCGATGACGTTGAAGCCCTGCCGGGCGCAGGAGGGGCAGGCGATGATGTTGACGCCGCGGTGGCGCAGGCCGAGCGACTTCAGGATGTCGAAGCCGACCTTGACCTCCTCGACCGGGTCGGCGGCGAGGCTGACGCGGATGGTGTCGCCGATGCCGGCCCAGAGCAGGCTCCCGATGCCGATGGACGACTTGACCGTGCCCGTGCGCGTGGCGCCGGCCTCGGTGACGCCCAGGTGCAGCGGGCAGTCCACCGCCTCCGCCAGCTGCTGGTAGGCGGCGACGGTCATGAAGGGGTCGGACGCCTTCACGCTGATCTTGAACTCGTGGAAGTCGTGGTCCTGCAGGATCTGCGCGTGACGCAGCGCGCTCTGCACCATGGCCTCCGGGCAGGGCTCGCCGAACTGCTCGAGCAGATCGCGCTCCAGCGAGCCGGCGTTGACCCCGATGCGCATGGAGCAGCCGTGATCGCGGGCGGCCTGGATGACCTCCTTGACGCGCGCGGCCGAGCCGATGTTGCCGGGGTTGATGCGCAGGCAGGCCGCGCCCGCCTCGGCCGCCTCGATGGCGCGGCGGTAGTGGAAGTGGATGTCGGCGACGAGCGGGACCTTGGCGGATTTGGCGATCGCCTTGAACGCGGCGGTCGAGTCTTCGTCGGGGCAGGAGACGCGCACGATGTCGGCCCCGGCCTCTTCCAGCGCACGGACCTGATCGATGGTGGCCTGCGCGTCGGCCGTCAGCGTGTTGGTCATCGACTGGACGGTGATCGGCGCGTCGCCGCCGACCTCGACGTTCCCGACGCGGATCTTGCGCGAGGGCCGGCGCTCGATGGCCCGCCACGGGCGGACGGAGGTATGGTCCTGGGTGCTCATGCGCGGGCGGAAGATAGGGGGTTTTGGGTTCGGGCCCAAGTGAAGGGGCGACGCAGATCCTAGGGAGCTTTGGTCGCGGGCGTCTTCGGTGGCGGTATGGACGCCGGGGCCGCGGCGGCAGGCGCGGCGCTTCCCGTCGCCGCCCTGCCGGGCGCCGTCACGGTGGCGGCCGGCGTGACGAGCTTGGAGGCCAGCACCTGCTGGGCCGGGAGCAGGCCCTTGGACTGGCCAGCGACGAAGACCTGGAAGTCGCGAGGGTCGGAGACGTCCAGGGTGAGTCCGGCGAGCTGTGGGACGCGGTAGGCGTCGCCCTTGGCCAGCTGGCGGGCGAAATAGACCGACCCGTCGGCGCCGCGGGCGATCAGAAGGGCAGGCTTCACCGCCTGGACGGTGACGACAGAGGTCTGGCGCGGTCCGGCCTCATAGACCTTGCCTGTCGGGGTGAAGGTCGTCGGCAGGGTCGCCAGCGCCGCCAGCGGGTCCTCTGTGGTCGTGCTCGTCTCGTTCGGGGCGCCGGCGGGCTCGAGTCCCAGCGACTTCGCCAGGCCCGGGGTCTCGTAGGCCGGCGGGATGGTGGATTCCACCGGCGCCGGCAGCGGCCGGCCGAGCTCGATCGGCTGGGGCTTGGCCTGGGCCAGCACCTTGTAGGCGCGCTCGTCGGCGGCGCGGGTGGGCGCGGGCGTGGCCGTGGTCAGGGCCCGCTGAGCGATGTTCCAGGCTGCGATCGCGGCGATGATGAAGATCGCGCCCACCACAAAGGCGGCGACGCGGGGATCCCTGTCGTCGGGGACGCCGATGGGGTTGGGCAGCTTCTCGTCGACCAGGGGCTCCTCGGCCTTGAACAGCTCCACCATGTGGTCGGGCTCGAGACCCAGCGCCTGGGCGTAGGCGCGGACGTAGCCGACGGCGAAGGGGCGGGACGGCAAAGCGTCGAGACGCATCTCCTCCAGCGCCTCCAGGTAGGCCCGGCGCACCCGCGTGGTGTCGGCGAGTTCGTCGAGAGTGAGTCCGCGGTCGTGGCGGGCGGCCTTCAGGGTCTCGCCGAGCGTGGGCAGTTCGGACGCGGCGAAGCCCTCGGCCGCCAGCACGTCGTCGAACCTGAACGGCGCCTCACGCCGCCGGCGGCGGAAGGGCCACAGGCCGCGGCTGGGCTTCGGCTTGGTCTTGGTCTTGGTTCGGGCCACGGGTCGGAAGGATGTCCTGACTCTGGGCCGAGAGTTAGGCCCTTCCGCGGCGTCTCTCAGACCGCGAGGTAGAGTTTCCGCGCCAGGGTTTCGATCTCGTTGCGCACGGAGCCAGCGGCGCTCTTCAGGATGGCCGAAACGCCGCGGCGGGCGGCCTCGCGGTCGCAGGAAAGGACCATCTGCTTGACCGGGCCGATCCCGGCCGGGGGCATGGAGAGGCGCTCGAAGCCGAGCGCGACCAGGGCGAAGGCCTCCAGCGGGCGGCCGGCCATCTCGCCGCAGACGCTGACCGGCGTGCCGCTGTCGGCGCAGGCGCGCTGGATCTCGGCGAGCGCCCGAAGCGCCGGCGGGGAGAGGGGGTCGTAGCGCTCGGCCATCACCGGGTTCCCCCGGTCGGCGGCGAACAGGTACTGCATCAGGTCATTGGTGCCGACCGAAACGAAGTCGGTCATCGGCAGCAGCGCGTCGAGGTGCCAGACGAGGCTGGGCGCCTCGATCATCGCGCCCACGTCGAGGCGTGAGGGGGCGGGCCGGCCGCGGCGCAGCGCCCACGCGACCTCTGAGTCTACCCAGGCGCGGGCGGCGCGGAATTCGTCGACGCTGGCGACCAAGGGGAACATCACCCGGAGCGGCCGGCCGCGGGCGGCGGCGATCAGCGCGCGTAGCTGCAGCTTGAGCAGCGCGGGGCGGTCGAGGCCCATGCGGATGGCGCGCCAGCCCAGCGCCGGGTTGTCCTCCCGCTCGGCCTCCAGGTACGGCAGGATCTTGTCGCCGCCCAGGTCCAGGGTGCGGAAGGTGACCGGCCGGTCGCCGGCGGCGTCCATCACCTTGCCGTAGAGGGCGGTCTGGGCGTTGAAACGCGGGATCGACTCCGAGACCATGAACTGGAACTCGGTGCGGAAGAGGCCGATGCCCTCCGCGCCGGTCTCGGCCAGGCTCTCGAGGTCGACGTCGAGGCCGGCATTCATCAGGAGCGTGATCTTGACCCCGTCGCGGGTGAAGGCCGGCGTGTCGCGCAGGCGCGCGAACTCGGCGCGGCGCTGCTGGCGCACGTCGATGCGGGCCTGGATGGCCTTCACGACATCGGTGCGGGGCCGCAGGTACGCCTCGCCCGTCTCGGCGTCGACGATGACCGGGTCGCCCTCCGAGACCTTGTCGCGCAGGCCGGCGAGGCGGCCGACGCACGGGATGTCGAGCGCGCGGGCGACGATGGCGGCGTGGGAGGCGGCAGAGCCCTCCTCGAGCAGCAGGCCGGCCAGGCGGGTGCGGTCGTACTCGAGCAGGTCCGCAGGGCCGAGGTTGCGGGCGACGAGGATGGCGCCCTCCGGCAGCTCGCGGGCCATGTGGCCGTCGCCGGCCAGGTGCCGCAGCAGGCGGTCGTTGAGGTCCTCCAGGTCGTGCAGGCGCTCGCGCAGGTAGGGATCGCGGGCCTGGCCAAGGCGGGCGCGGTGCTCCGAGCGCACGCGCTCGACGGCGGCCTCGGCGGTGAGGCCGTTCCGGACCGCGTCCTCCAGGCTGCGGTTCCAGCTGCCGGAGTGGGCGAACATCCGGTAGGTCTCGAGTACTTCGAACGAGGCGTCGACGAGGCCATGCTCGCCGCCCAGCATGTCGTCGATCTGGCTCTGCAGGCTGGAGATCGCCTGCTTCAGCCGCTCCTCCTCGGCCGCCACGTCGTCGGAGAGCAGCTGCGAGGGTGCGACCGGCGGCTCGTGCAGGACGGCGACGCCATAGGCGAGGCCCTCGGCGAACTTCGAGCCCAGGAGACGATCGGGCCGGCGGGGCGCGATCTCGACGCCCTTCATCTCCTCGGCGCCGATCAGCTCGCCGGCCGCCACCATCTCGGCCAGGACCATGGCGATGATCTGCAGGTCCTCGACCTCGTCCTCGGTGTACACGCGGGCGGTGCGGTTCTGGACGACGAGGACGCCGATGGCCCGGCCGCCGCGCAGCAGCGGAACCGCCAGGAAGGCGTGGTAGGGGTCTTCGCCGGTCTCCGGCCGGTAGGAGAAGGCCGGATGGGCCGGCGCGTCGGCCAGGTTCAGCGGCCGCCCCAGCTTCATGATCTCGCCGACCAGGCCCTCGCCCGGCTTCATGCGCGTGACGTGGACGGCCTCGGGGTCCAGGCCCTCGGTGGCGAACAGCTCCATCTCGCCATTGGCGCGCCGCAGGTAGATCGAGCAGACCTCCGCGACCATCGACAGCGCGATGATGCGCACGACGGCGTTGAGCCGCGCCTGGGCGGGACCGCCGCCCTCCAGCGCCTCGCGGATCTGCCGAAGCAGGCTCCGCTGGCCGCGTATGGCCTGTGGGGCCGCCATGCCGTTCGCGCTCGTCCTCCCGTCCTGCCGCAGGGTTAGCAGGCCAATCTTTCAGATGGGAAACGGAATTGTCGCGCTCCGCGCAATGTGAGCACGGGCGTGCCTGCAAACTGGCCTGTTGCTGCACTGCGGAATAGGATGGCGCCGTGGCTGAGGGCACGAGCATCGACACCCGCTTCGTCCCGCCGGCGGTCCGGCCGCCGGACGAGCCGCTGCCGTACTTTCACGCCCTGTGGAAGCTGATGGACAATCCCATCGAGGCGTGGCCGCGCGCGGTCTACGAGGAGCCCTGGTTCACGCGCGGCGACGGTTCGGCGCGGATGCTCTACGTCTGCGACCCTTCGATGTTGAAGGACATCTTCCTCGACAAGGCGCAGGCCTTCCCGAAGGACTGGATGTTCGACCGGGTGACCAAGCCGGCGCTGGGCGAGGGGCTGCTGACCGCGCAGGGCGAGCACTGGCGCTGGCAGCGGCGGGCCGCGGCCCCGGGCTTCCGGCCGGACAACGTGGCGGCGATGACGCCGGCGATGGTCGCCGCGGCCGAGGCGGCGCTGGGCCGGTGGCGGGACAAGGGCGAGGGCGCACGGCTCGACATCGCCACCGAGATGACCGGCATCACCTTCGAGGTGATCCTTCAGACCATGCTGTCGGGCGGGGAGGGGATCGACGTGCCGGCCGCCGCGGCGCGGATCACCGACTACCTGGAGACGCTCGGAAAGATCAACGTGGCGGACCTCTTCCAGTGGCCGACGTGGAGCCGCATCGCCATGGCGCCGCGCGGCTACCGGGCGATCGTCTATCTGAAGGCCATGGTCGACCGGATGATCGTGCGGCGGCGCTCGGAAGCGGCCCGCGGCGACCTGGTGGACCTGTTGATGCAGGCGCAGGACCCGGAGACCGGCCGGCGGATGGACGACGGCCTCTTGCGCGACAACCTGCTCACCTTCATCGGCGCCGGACACGAGACGACGGCGCTGGCGCTGACCTAGTCGCTCTACCTGCTGGGCTCGCACCAGCCGACGGCGGCGCGGGTGCGCGACGAGATCGCGGCGGTGGCGGGCGAGGCGACCATCACCCACGAGCACGTGGAGAGGCTCGCCTTCACTCGGCAGGTGATCCACGAGGCGATGCGGCTCTTCCCCTCGCTGCCGATGATGACCCGGATGTGCGCCGAGGACGTCGCGACGGGCGGCCTGTCGATCAAGGCCGGGACTTTCATCTTCATCCCGGTCTACGCGATCCACCGCCACCGGCGGCTGTGGCGCGACCCCGACGTGTTCGATCCCGACCGATGGGGGCCGGCCGAGAGCGAGGGCCGCCACCGCTTTGCCTACATCCCGTTCGGCGGCGGCCCGCGGGTCTGCATCGGCCAGGCGTTCGCGATGGTCGAGGCGGTGGCGATCCTCGCGACCCTGGTGCGTGGGGCGGTGCTGGAGCCCGATCCCGGCCACAGGGTCCGCCCGCTCATGCGTGTCTCGATGCGCCCGCAGGGCGGGATGCCGATGACGCTCAGGCTTACAGGTGCGCTTCCGACGGAATGACCGTATCGGGGTCGTCTTCCTTCGACGACGCCTGCGCGCCGAAGGGGGAGCGGTCGCGCATCGGCACGTGCGGGATGAAGAAGGCCACCACCAGGGCGGCGGCCACGACGTAGAGACCGACGAGGAACGTGTCGGTGATGGCCGTCGAGACGATGTCCTTCACGAGCCGCGGCAACTGCAGCGGAGCGCCGCCCGTGGCTGAGGCGGCCATGCCCTGGAGCTTGGTGACGTCGACGCCCGGCATGATCCTGCCGAGGCCGGCGTTGAGGTGGTTGGTCAGGAAGGTGCCGAAGAGGGCCACCCCCATGGTCGAGCCGATCTGGCGGAAGAACTGGCTGGACGAGGTGACGACGCCCAGCTGACTGACCGGCATGGCGTTCTGGATGGCCAGCGAGAACAGGCTCTGCCCGGGGCCGAGGCCCACGCCCAGCACCGCCATGCGCCAGGCCAGGTCCGCGCGGCTGGTGTCCGCGGTCATCTGGCCGAGCAGCCAGATGCCGATGAGGGTGACCACGATGCCGCCGATCATGAAGGGCTTGTATCGGCCGGTGCGGGTCACCAGTCGGCCCGAGATGATCGAGGAGACCAGGAGGCCGCCCATCATCGGCAGGGTCGCCAGGCCGGAGGTGGTGGCCTTCACGCCCTGGCCCAGCTGCATGAAGAGCGGCAAGAAGGTCACCGTCGACATGAAGGCCATGGAGAGCAGGAAGCCCGACAGGTTGGCCGTCGTGAACACCCGGTTCCGGAACATCTCCAGCGGCAGGATGGGGTCGGACGCGAAGCGCTCCGCGACGATGTAGAGGACAAGGCCCAGTGCGGCGGCGCCGAAGAGCCCTAGCACGGTCGGCGATGTCCACGGATGCGAATGGCCGCCGAAGGTGAGCGCCAGGAGGAGCGGCACGACCGTGGCGATGATCAGGCCCGCGCCCAGGAAGTCGATCTTCCCCTTCGCCTTGTGCGACATGCGCGGCATGACGAAGAGGATCATGAACAGCGACAGCAGGCTGAGCGGCAGGTTCACGTAGAAGACCCAGCGCCAGCCGGCGACTGTGTAGCCCGCGATCTGAGTCGTCCCGTGGTCGGTGAACCAGCCGCCCACCAGCGGCCCGATGATCGAGGAGAGGCCGAAGACCGCCCCGAACAGGCCGCCGAACTTGGCGCGCTCCCGCGGCGCGTACATGTCGCCGATGATCGCGAATGCGGTGGTGAAGAGCCCGCCGCCGCCGATCCCCTGGATGGCGCGGAAGACGATCAGCTGCACCATGCCGCCGCCGAGCACCGGCATGTCGCCGAACTCGCCGGAGAGCCCCGAGAGCCAGGACCCCAGCAGGAAGAAGCCGATGCTGGCGAGCAGGACCGGCTTGCGTCCGAAGAGGTCGCCCAGCTTGCCCCAGATCGGCACCATCACCGTGGAGGTGAGCAGGTAGGCCGTGGTGACCCAGGAATAGAGCTCCAGGCCGTTCAGTTCTGAGATGATGCGGGGCATGGCCGTCGCCACGATCGTCTGGTCGAGCGCCGACAGCAGGAAGACGATCATGATCCCGGCCAGCGTGACCTTTCTCTCGGTTTCGCTGAACGCGCCCGTCTGCCCGTGATCCGTCAAAGTCGAAGCCCCTCTCCCGGGGCGCGGGTATGGCCGCGAAGCGCCGCCGTAGGCAAGGGGGCGCTCGGTCGCACGGGGCGCTTGACGGCGCGGGCAGGCGGTTCAGTCTCCCTCCAACAATAGGGGTCGGGGAGGAAATCCATGCGCCGGTGGCTGCTGTTTGCGCTCGCGTGGGTGGTGATCCTGGCGAGCGGGTTCGTGGCCGGCGTCGTGCAGACCTCGCAGGACTCCGTGGAGGTGACCGACGTCTCGTTCCCGGCGGAGTCGGGCGAGCGGGTGAGCGGGCTGCTCTATCGGCCGAAGACGGCGACGGCCGTGGCGCCGGCGCCCGGCATCCTGGTCAGCCACGGCTACATCAACACCCGCGAAATGCAGTCGCCGTTCGCGATCGAGCTGTCGCGGCGCGGCTTCGTGGTGCTGGCCATGGACATGACCGGCCACGGCTATTCCGGCGGCATCGTCGGGACCGACGGGTTCGGCGGGCCAGCGGCGCTGAAGTACCTGCAGAGCCAGTCGTTCGTGGACAAGAGCCGCATCGGCATGGAGGGCCACTCTATGGGCGGCGGGCCGGTGATGGCCGCGGCCGCCGAACAACCGGACGGGTATCGGGCCATCGTACTTGAGGGTTCGACCCCCGGACTGCTGCGCGCCAAGGCGCCGGAGAGCCCGCGCAACACGGCCCTGGTGTTCGGCGACTACGAGGAGTTCGCCGGGCTGATGTGGCAGGTCCCGACCGGCGACAAGGTGGGCGAGTCCGAGCGGTTGATGAAGTTGTTCGGCACGACGGCGCCCGTGGTCGACCGCCAACTCTACGGCGACATCGCCGCCGGCACTGCGCGCAAGCTGTACCGGATCCCGACGACTCACCCGCTGGAGCACTTCAGCAACGCCGGCGTTGGCGGGGCGCTGGACTGGTTCCAGCTGACCATCGGGGCGCCCAAGCCGCTGCCGGTCTCCGACCAGGTGTGGTGGGTGAAGGAGATCGCCACCCTGGTGGGTTTCCTGGGCCTTATCGGCCTGATCCTGGCCACGTTCGACCTGCTGCTGGCGACGCCGGCGTTCGCGTCGCTCAATCATCCGGCTGAGCCGGTCGCGGAGCGCCGGAACGGGCGATGGTGGCTGGCGATGCTGGTGACCGCGGCGCTGCCGGCTCTGACCTACTTCCCGCTGATGAAGTGGGGCGCCGAGTGGTTCAAGCCGTATTTCCTGTTCCCGCAGTCGATCCACAACCAGTTGACGGTCTGGGCGCTGGGGACGGCGCTGATCAGCCTGGTGATCGGCCTCGTGCTGCGTCCCGGGAAGGCGACCTTCACCCACCGCTGGATCGGCTCGATCGGCATCGCGGTGGCCACGATGGCGGTGGCCTACCTGTCGATCGTCGTCGTCGACGCGCTCTTCAGGACCGACTTCCGGTTCTGGGTGCTGGGGATCAAGCCGCTCAGCCACGAGCGGTTCGCGATCGGCCACTCCTACCTGTTCCTGTGGATCGCCTTCTTCCTGATCGCGATCCGCGGGCTAGCGCTGAATATCGCGGTGAAAGGCGAAAGCACCTTCTGGGCTCTCGGCTGGGCGAAGGTAGCCATGGCCGGCGGGTTCCTGGCGCTGGTGGTCTGGGAGTACGCGACCATGTTCGCGACCCACCAGCTTGCGACGCCGATGGAGCCTCTGAACACCATCGTGGCGATCCAGTTCGTGCCGCTGCTCGCCTTCATCGGCATCATCGGCATGTGGACCTACCGCCGGACCAACTCCTACGTCCCGGGCGCGCTGATCTGCGCCATGCTGATCACCTGGTACGTGACGAGCGGGACGGCCAACCACTGGCGTCCGGGTTTCGAGCCGCCGGCGCCGCCGGCCGCGGCAAGAGGGCGGTGACGTAGCCGCAAGCTTTGCCATCGCCTATCTGGGAGCGATGGCGGCGGAACACACGATCGACGGTCGGCCCACCTGGGCGGACCTGCTGAGTGACGGGCGGCTGCCGCGGTTTGCGCTGATCATGCTGGGCGTCTGGCTGAACGCGGCCGACAGCCTGGTGACTTCGACCATCATGCCCAGCGTCGGACGCGATCTCGGCGGCTTCGAGTACTTCAGCTGGGCGACGGCGGGCTACTTCGTGGGCGCGATCCTGGCCGGGGCGTCGGCCGGGCGGCTCTCGGAGATGTTCGGCCTGCGCGGCGCGACGGCTGCGGCGGGCGTGATCATGGGCGCCGGCTGCGTGATGAGCGCGGCTGCGCCGGACGTGAGCCTGTTCCTGGTGGGTCGTCTGATCCAGGGGCTGGGGTCCGGCTGGATCTCCGGCTTCGCGATGGTGGCCATCGCCTTCCTGTTCCCGGAGCGGCACCTGGCCCGCGTGTTCGCGGCGGTGACCTTCGTCTGGGGGATCGCCACGGTGCTTGGGCCGCTGTTCGGCGGCGTGGTGGTGGAGGTGGGCGACTGGCGGCTGGTGTTCTGGCTGTTCGCCGCCCAGACCCTGGTGTTCGCGGCGGCCGCACCGATGCTGCTGGCCGGCTCCGGACGGGGGCGGGGCGGGCCCGGCATCCCCTGGCTGCAGCTGGGCGTATTGGGGGCGGGCGTCACCGCGATCGCGGTCGCCAATGTCCTGACGCAGGCGGCGCCCGCCATCGTACTGGTGGTTGGCGGCCTCGCGCTCCTCGGCGCATTGCCCTGGCTCGACACCAAGCGGCGGGTCCGGCTGTTGCCGCACCGGGCGGGCGATCTGACCACGGTCTGCGGGTCCGGTTATTTCGCCATGTTCACCCTGACGGCGGCGTCGATGGGGTTCGCCATCTACGGGCCGCCGATCCTGCAGCAGTTGCGCGGGTTTTCTCCGCTCTGGGCCGGCTACGCCATCGGCGCTGAGTCGCTGGCCTGGACCCTCTGCGCCATGGCCGTGGCCGGGGCCGGCGCCATCTGGGACGCGCGATGGATCCGGATCGGCGGGCTGATGCTGGTCGCAAGCCTGGTGATCCTGATGTTCGCCATGGCCGACGGGCCGCTCCTGGTGATGCTGGCGGGCGGCGCCCTGATGGGTGCGGCGTTCGGCCTTTCCTGGGCGTTCATGAGCCGCAGGCTGCTGGCGGCGCTTTCTGACGAGGACCGCGCGATCGGCTCGTCGGGGATCACCGCGGTCCGGCAGTCGGGCGCGGCGGCCGGGGCGGCCATCGCCGGCGTGGCGGCAAATCTTGCGGGGTTCTCGACTGGGCTGACGGACGCCAGCGCCCGGGCGGCCTCGCTGTGGGTGTTCGCCAGCGTCATCCCGCTCGCTGTGGTGGGGACCTGGAGCGCCTTCCGCCTGACAGGGACGGCCGAGCGCGCCTGATCAGAGCCGCTTGGCCATCCAGATGTCCGGCCGTCCCAAACCGTTCACGTCGGGGAGCAGGCCGACCACCTCGTAGCCGAGCTTGCGGTAGAAGGCGAGGGGGTGGCCGGCTGTCTCGGCCAGCGTGGCGATCTTGGCGGCCACGTTCGGGAAGAGGTCCGCGCCGTAGAGGTTCGTGCCGCCGAACTGGTCGTCCGTGCCGAGGTATAGGACGAGGCAGCCGTCGGCCTTTACCTTGGCTTCGAGCGCGGCCACCAGCGCGGCGCCGAGGCCGCGGCGCTGATGGGCCGGGTCGACGCAGAGCGGGTGCAGCTCCCAACCGTGCGAGTAGGTCTCAATGACGCCGATCCACCCGACAACCGCGTCGCCTTCCATGGCGGCGATGGCGGAGCGGTCGGGGTCGTCGAAGAAGGTCTGCACCTCTGCTTCCGCCTCGTCGGGCTGGGCCCAGACGTCCGGAGCGTGGGCGAAGGCGTCGCGCAGGATCCGCGCGGCCTCGGCGCGCTGCGCGGCGGTCAGGGCGGCGAAGTCTTCAAACCGATGGGACATGGGCGTACCTGCACCATAGCAGGGAGACGAGGGGATGGACGTGCGGGTGCTGGCGGCCGGCGACGAGGACCTGCTGGTCCGCGCCGTGGCGATGATCGAGGAAGCCGAGTTGACCCCCGATCAGGCGGCGGCGCACCTGGCCGATCCGAGCCTGGTGAACGTCGTGGCCCTGATCGACGGCGAGGTGGCCGGCTTCGTCTACGGCTATGTGCTCAAGCGGTTCGAGGCGACCGGGCTTTTCATCTACTCGGTCGACACGGACGAGCGTTTCCAGCGGCGCGGTGTCGGCCGCGCCATGATCGAGCGGCTGAAGGCGCTCCGGTTCGAGCGTAGCTGGGATGAGATGTACGTCTTCACCAACCGCTCGAACGAGCCGGCCATGCGCCTGTACGCGGCCGCCGGCGGGGTGGAGCCGCCGCCGCACGACGTGGTGATGTTCGACTGGGACTAGCTAGAGCTGGTCCAACCCGTAGGCCGCGTGCAGCGCCCGGACGGCGAG
>CAZBXO010000014.1:29040-37651 GCA_964495645.1 uncultured Phenylobacterium sp.
CCGACCGTGAACTCCATGTTGGCGGTGTCGGCCGTGCGGGCCTTGGACTGGACGATCATGTCGACGTTGACGTTGGCGTCGGCGAGCGCGCCGAAGATGGTCGACGACACGCCCGGATGGTCGGGCAGGCCGAAGAGGCTGATCTTGGCCTCGTCGCGGCTGTAGGCCACGCCGCTCACGATCCGCTTCTCCACGATCTCCTCCTCGTCGCACACGACGGTGCCCTGGCCGGGGGCTTCGCCCGGCTCCACGAAACTCGACAGCACCCGGACGGGCACGTTGTAGGCCATCGCCAGCTCGACCGAGCGGGTCTGCAGCACCTTGGCGCCCAGGGACGCCATCTCCAGCATCTCCTCGTAGGAGATCTTGGCCAGGCGCCGGGCCTTGGACTCGATGCGCGGGTCGGTCGTGTAGACGCCGTCCACGTCGGTGTAGATGTCGCAGTCGGCGCCCAGCGCGGCGGCGATGGCGACTGCGGAGGTGTCGGAGCCCCCGCGTCCCAGGGTGGCGATGCGCCCGTCGCGGGTAACGCCCTGGAATCCCGCGATCACCGCCACCTGGCCGTCGTCCATCGCGCGGCTGAGGTTCTCGGGCGGAATCTCGTCGATGCGGGCCTTGCCGTGCGCCGCGTCGGTGAGGATCGGGATCTGCCAGCCGAGCCAGGACTTGGCCCGTACGCCCATGTTGCGCAGCGTCATGGAGAGCAGGCCGGCGGTCACCTGCTCGCCGGAGGCCACCACCACGTCGTACTCGTCGTCGGAGGCATCGATGCCTTGCGCGGCCGCGCCGGCGCCGTCGGTCCAGGCGACCAGCTCATTGGTCTTGCCGGCCATTGCGGAGACGACCACGGCCACCTGCCGGCCCGCCTCGACCTCGGCGTTGACCAGCCGCGCCACACGCCGGATGCGCTCCAGGTCGGCCACCGAGGTGCCGCCGAACTTCATCACCAGGCGCGACACGGGCTTCGCGGGACCTCCGAATAGGGCGGGCCCTCATAGCGGCGGCGTTTGCGGCGCACAACGGGCTTGACCCGGGCCTTCAAAGTATCTAACTAACTACCTAACCACAGCGCCATAGGAGATGTTGGGCGTGGAGAAGGCTGAAGCTCTGCGGATCGCGGCCTCCGACGCCAAGGTCTCCGACAAGATCCGGGCGCTCGACGCGGCAGGCTTCCCGCGCGCCGAGATCGCGCGGCTACTGGACAAGCGCTACCAGCACGTTCGCAACGTTCTTGAGGGTGACAAGCTCGCCCGCCGCGAGGCCGCACCTTCTGAGCCGCCATTTCCGGGCCAGGGCATGTCCGAAGGCGCTTCGACGTTCATCCACCAGGGCGTCGTGCGGCTCAAGGTTGGTCTGGATGGCACGGTGAAGCTGCCGCCACAGGTGCTCGAGGCGCTCGGCACGCCCGCCGGAGGCGTCCTGATCGCAGACTTCGAGGACGACCGGCTCGTGGTGCTCAGCCATGGCGCCGTCTGGGCCAGGATCCAGGCGCTGGCTGAGCCCTACCGGCCCAAGGATGGCCGCCTCATCTCAGAGGAGCTGATCGCTGAACGCCGTGCGGCTGCAGCAAGAGGTGAATAGCGTCGTCGACTCCTCGACAATCCTCGCCCTGGTCTTCCGAGAGAAGGGCTCCGACCAACTCGCCGACCTCGTCAAGGGCAGCCTGATCTCTGCCGTCAACCTGGCGGAGGTTTCGCAGAAGATGTCCGAAAGCGGCATGACCCGGTCGGACATCGAAGCCTTCGTGTGGCTGTTCAATCTGTCGGTGGAGCCGCTGGAGGCTGCAGCGGCGATTCGATCTGGCCTGTTGCGCGCCGATTCTTCCGGGCTTGGCTTGTCTCTGGCCGACTGCGCCTGCCTCGACCTCGCGTCCAGCCGGCAAGCGCGGGTGCTGACCGCCGATCGCGCGTGGACGACGGTGGACGTAGGCGTCGAGGTCGTGCTGATACGCTGACCATGTCGCAAGCCAGCTCCGTCGACCCGGCCGAGGTCGAGCGGTTCTCGAAGATCGCCGCGGAGTGGTGGGACCCGAAGGGGAAGTTCGCGCCGCTGCACAGGTTCAACCCGGTGCGGCTGGCGTTCATCCGCGATCAGGCGCTCTACCGGTTCGGGCGGGACGCAAGCGCCCGGCGCCCGTTCGAGGGCCTACGGCTGCTGGACATCGGCTGCGGCGGCGGCCTCTTGTGCGAACCCATGACCCGGCTGGGGTTCGAGGTGACCGGCGTCGACGCCTCCGAGCGCAACATCGGGACGGCCGCGGCGCACGCCGCCGAGCAGGGGCTCTCGATCGACTACCGGGCCTCCACGGCCGAAGACCTTCTGGCGGCGGACGAGGCGCCGTTCGACGTGGTGCTCAACATGGAGGTGATCGAGCACGTGGCGGATCCGGGGGCCTTCCTGCGCGATTGCGCGAAGCTCCTGAAGCCCGGCGGGCTGATGATCGTCGCCACCCTGAACCGGACGCTGAAGGCGCTGGCGCTGGCGAAGGTGGGCGCCGAATACGTGCTGCGCTGGCTGCCGGCCGGCACGCACGACTGGAACAAGTTCATCAAGCCGGACGAGCTGCGCGACTTTCTGTCCGCCGAGCCGGTGACGGTGGACGGGCCGTTCGGGGTGGTGTTCAACCCGCTCAGCGGGCGGTGGACGGAATCCACCGATACCGACGTGAACTACATGATGACGGTCGTCAGGGACGCGGCCTAAGGAGTGTCGATGCCTTCCCTGCGTGTGCTGGGCCACGCTTTCCGGGCCTGGCGGCGGAACCGGCGCTGGGCCAAGCACGAGCCCGAGACCCCCTACCTTGCCGATCTGCTTTCCGGCGCGCCGGTGTGCCTGCACGTGGGCGCCAGCGACGGGCGCCATTCGTATGTGATGACCCAGGTGGCGCCCAAGGCGCGGATCTGGGCGTTCGAGCCGTCGGCCTTCGCCTACGAGGTGCTGAAGGTCGCGATGAAGTGGCACGGCATCGACGGCCAGGTGACGCCGATCCACGCCGCGGTCGCCGAGAAGCCGGGCGAGTTGCTTCTCGTCACGCCGAAGAAGACCAGCGGCCGGATGGGCCGGGCCTACGCCTATGTCGCCGAGACGATGCCGAACGGCCCGGCGCGGCCGGATCTCGAGGACACCGGGATGGAGGTGCAGCCGACGCCGGTGGTGACGCTGGACGGCTTCTGCGCCGAGCGCGGGATCGACCGCGTCGACTTCATCCGCATGGACATCGAAGGCGCCGAGCAGAAGGCGTTGGAGGGGGCGGCCGGCATCCTCGACCGCGATCGGCCGCACGTGCTGGTGGAGATCCATCCGCCCATGCTGCAGGCCCGCTTCGGCGGCTCCGGGGAGGCGGTGATGGCGCTCTTCCGCGAGCGCGGCTACCGCATGTTCGCCCTCAATGGCGACCGGCTCGAGGAGCGCACGAGCCTCGTCGAAGGCCTGCCATGGAAGGACTATTTCTTCATCCATCCGGCCCGTGCGGCGAAGCTGCCTGACGGGGTCTTCAAGGCCCGGATGGCCGCCTGATCTGTGGCCTCGATCACACGCGGCGAAGGCGCAGAACCATGTTGCTGAAGGTTAACTGAACCGTCCCTTGAACCGGGCGTTAGCAAGTCCACGTCATAGTGAAGAGGAGCGTGGAGATCCGGTGTCGATGCGCAAGCGTCCCAAGGGAGTTCTGGCGGTGGGCTGGGCGGCGATCGAAGCTGCCGTGACCGGCCGTCAGGAACACGTCTCCACATCCGAGGTGTACCCGGAAAGCGTCGTTCGTCGCACCAGCTTCACGGCTGGCGGCGGCCACGGCTGGCGAATTTCGGCGCTCGAGACCCCCCGCGAGACGCCGGCGCCGTGGAAGATCGTCGTGATCACGGGCGCGCCCTCGTGGGCGGAGTACTGGGCCGACACCCTGGCGGCGCTGCCGCCGGACCGCGAGATGATCGTGGTCGACCGGCCGGGCTATGCCGCGTCCGAACCGCTGCATCCGGTGACCGACATCCGTGTGCAGGCCGAGGCGCTGGCGCCGGTGCTGAAGGCGGCGCCGCGGCAGAAGGTCCTGCTCGTCGGGCAGAGCTACGGTGCGGCGATCGCGGCGATCATGGCCGACGAGAACCCTGGCAAGGTGGCCGGCCTGGTGCTGCTCTCCGGCTTCTTCGGCGAGACGGGTCCGACGGCGCGCTGGCTGATCGACGTGGGGACCAAGGCCCTGAAGGTGATCCCGCGCGACCTGCGCAACGCCGTGATCGAGGCCTCGGGCCAAAGGCCGCAGTTGCGGCACGCGAAGCGCGCGCTGGCGCGGCTGAACATCCCGATCCACATGATCCACGGCGACAAGGACGACTTCGCGCCGCTGGAGGTCGCCGAGCGGCTGGCGGCCGAGACCGTGACGCGCCGCCCGATCCGGCTGGCCAAGGCCGACGGGGCCAATCACTTCCTGAACGACGGCCCGGTCGAGGAACTGCTGTCGGCGATCGAGGCCTGCATCCCCGATCGGATCACCTGGACGTTCCGCTGGCCGAAGCTTCCGGCGCTGTGGGCGCCCAAGCTGCCCAAGCCCGCGCCGCAGGCGGCCGCAGCCTAGATGACGTGCGGGGTGAAGATCCCCGTCGCCACCGCAAAGCCCAGGACCACAAGCACCGGCGGCACGCGCACGACCGTCAGGAAAACGAACGCCGCCGCCAGCAACGCCCAGTCGGCGGTGCGCTGAACGGTCGAGGTCAGCACCGGGTCCCAGAGGGCGGCAGCCAGCAACCCGACCACCACGGCCCCGACGCCGTCGACCGCGCCGCGCGCCCAGGTCTCGCGCTTCAGCCGGTCCCAGAACGGCATGACCCCCGCCACGAGGAGCAGGCTGGGGAGGAAGATCGCGAAAAGGGCGATGAGACCGCCGGCCACCCCGGTCGGGCCGTACGTCTGGCTCGCCCCGAGGAAGCCCGCGAAGCTGAATAGCGGCCCCGGCAGCGCCTGGACCGCGCCATAGCCGGCGAGAAAGGCGTCCTGGTCCATCCAGCCGCGGCCCACGACCTCCGCCTGCAACAGCGGCAGGACCACGTGTCCGCCACCGAACACAAGGCTGCCGGTTCGATAGAACACCGAGGCCAGACCCAAGCCTGGGTTGGCGAGCAGGGCTGCGGCCAGCGGGAGCCCGACCAGGAGGACGGCGAAGAGACCGAGCGCGATCAGGGCGCTCTGTGGATCGACGGTTTCCGGCGCGGCGTCCGGCGTAGGTGGCGCGGTCTCCCGGCGCAAGAACGCAAGGCCGAAAGCCGCTCCCGCGACGATCACGGCGCCCTGCGCCACCGGACCGGTCGCGAGCGCGAGCCCCGCGGCCGCGCCGATCGCCATGCCGGCGCGGATCGGGCCGGTCGCCAGCGTGCGCGCCATCTGCACGATCGCCTGGGCGACCACGGCTGCGGCTGCGATCTTCAGGCCGTGGATCCAGCCGTGTCCGAAGCGCGTCATCAGATCCGGCGAGACGGCGGCGAAGGCGATCATCGCCGCCCCCGCAGGCAAGGTGAAGCCGGCGAAGGCCGCCACCGCTCCGGCGAGACCCGCGTGCCGCAGGCCGATGGCCATGCCCATCTGGCTGGAGGCCGGCCCGGGCAGGAACTGGCAGAGCGCCATGAGGTCTGCGAAGGCGGCGTCGGAGATCCAGCCGCGGCGTTCGACGAACTCCCGCCTGAAGTAGGCGATGTGCGCCACCGGGCCGCCGAAGGCCGTCAGGCCCTGCTTCAGGAACGCCAGAAAGATATCGAGCGGCGTCACGGCGCGGGTCGGCTGGGCGGCGTCCATCCGTCTCTAGATGGAAGTTGACGCTGCGGCTGTCGACCGAAAGCCCTTTTCAGGCGCATCTGAACAACGATAAGCGTTGCGCCGAACGCCAAGGAAACGCGAGGGGAGACGTCGATGAAGGCCGCCGTGCTGCGCGAAGTCGGGAAGCCGCTGCAGATCGAGGACGTCCAGATCGGCAAGCCGGGCCCGCACGAGGTGCTGATCCGCACGGCCGCGGCCGGCGTCTGCCATTCGGACCTGCACTTCGTCGAAGGCTCCTACCAGCACCCGCTGCCGGCGGTTCTGGGCCATGAGAGCGCCGGTGTCGTCGAGGCGGTCGGGGCGGAGGTCCGCACGGTGAAGCCGGGCGACCACGTGATCACCTGCCTGTCGGCCTTCTGCGGCCACTGCGAGCACTGCCTGACCGGCCACATGAGCCGCTGCGTGTCGCCCGACACCAAGCGCGGACCGGACGATGAGCCTCGGTTGACCTCGGCCAAGGGCCCCATGGTGCAGTATCTGAACCTCAGCTCGTTCGCCGAGCAGATGCTGATCCACGAGCACGCCTGCGTGGCGATCCGCAAGGATATGCCGCTGGACCGCGCCGCCCTGATCGGCTGCGGGGTGATGACCGGCGTCGGCGCGGTGATGCACACCAGCAATGTGCGTCCGGGCGACACCGTGGCGGTGGTCGGCTGCGGCGGCGTGGGCCTGGCCGCGATCAACGGCGCGGCGATCGCCGGGGCCGGGCGGATCATCGCCATCGACATGGCGCCGGGAAAGGAGAACCTGGCGAAGTCCATGGGCGCCACCGACTTCCTGCTCGGCGGCGACGATGTCGTGAAGCAGGTCATCGAGATGACCCAGGGCGGCGTGCAGCACAGCTTCGAGGCGATCGGCCTCGCGAAGACCGCCGAGCAGTGCTTCAACATGCTGCGGCGCGGCGGCACGGCCAACGTGATCGGCATGATCCCGGTCGGCCAGATGGTCAGCGTGATGGGCGCAGCCTTCCTGGCCGAGAAGCGGCTGCAGGGCTCGCTGATGGGATCCAACCGCTTCCCCGTCGACATGCCGCGGCTCGTGGACTTCTACATGGCCGGCAAGCTGCACCTGGACGACATGGTCTCGCGCCGCATCAAGCTGGAGCAGGTGAACGAGGCGTTCGCGGAGATGAAGACCGGCGCGGTGGCGCGCTCGGTGATCGTTTTCGACGCCTGACGCCGCAAGCGAATCGCCTTGGGCCGCGACGGCGGCGGGCCCAAGGCGTAGGCGGTTCGCGGCGCGTCCCTACCACCGATAGAGCCTTACCGAAGGTCCGGTATCCTCTACCGTCGCCTCTGACGGTTTTGGTTATCGGCGATTACATGGCGACTGTTGCAATTGTGTAGTTGAAGTCCGCCGGATTCCCCGGAAGATGGCCGAAGTTGGGCCTACCGCGCATGACCCGCACAAGACGGGCAGCCGGCCACGGGGGAAACGTGATTATGTCGAAAGCTCAGTATCTTTGCGCCACGTCGGCTGCCGTGCTTCTGGCCGTCGCCGCGGGTGGCTCGGTGGCGCACGCGCAGGCGCCGGATCCTGCCCAGCGGGCGCCGGCCGCACCGGCAAAGCCCGGAGACTCCGAGGTGTCGGAGGTGGTGGTCACCGGCTCATTCATCGCCGGGACCCCGGAGGACGCCGCCATCCCGGTGGAGGCGGTGACGCTCGAGGAACTGCGCCAGCAGGGCTCGCCCTCGAACCTGGACCTGATCAAGAGCCTCTCGGAGATCGGCTCCGTGGCGGGCGAGGCGAACCGCGGCAACCTGTTCGCGGTGGGCGCCCAGTCGGTCAACCTGCGCGGCGTCGGGTCTTCCCGCTCGGTGGCGATCTTCAACGGCCGGCGCCTGCCAGAGCAGTATTCGGCCTCGGTCGGCCGCTTCAACAACATCGCCCTGATCCCGAACGCCGCGATCGGCCGGGTCGAGGTGCTGAAGGACGGCGGCGCCACCACCTACGGCGCCGACGCGGTGGGCGGGGTCATCAACTACATCACGCGCAAGAACCTCGACGGCCTCGAGGTCAACGCGAACTACCGCTACATCGAGGACTCCAACGGCGACTACGACGCCGACATCAGCTGGGGCAAGGTCGCCGACAACTGGAACGTGATGGTCGTTGCGGGCTACCAGCATCGCAGCGAGGTCGACGTCGCCGACCGCAGCTTCGCTCTGCAGGACTATCTGACGAACCCGGCCGGATGGAGCACCTACGGCTCACCCGGGTCCTACGTCTTCCAGCGCGCCTCGGGCGCGACCTTCGCCTCGATCACGCCCACAGCCACGGCCGCCAGCGGCAACCGGTTCGGCGGCGATGTGCAGATGAGCTCAACCGGTCTGGTGCGTGACCCGAACTGCGCCGACGTCGGCGGCTTCCGCGGCTTCAGCGCAACGCCGTCGCCGATCTGCTACTTCCAGTCCAGCCTGACCTCGAACCTGGTCGAGGAGACGGAAACCTATCAGGGCTACGCGGAGTTCAACTACAAGTTCGACAACGGGATCAAGTTCCACTCCGAAGCGCTGCTCTACAAGCTCGACATCCCGCACATCCCGCTCGACAACTTCACCAACGTTCCGCTGATCTTCCCGATCAACCCGGCGTCTCCGACGGGCGCCACGCAGCTTGTGGGGGTGAGCGCCGCCTACACGGTGGCTGGCAGCAACCCGGCGGTGCGCCAGCTGCTCAACAGCCTGCGCAATTCCAATGGCACCCTGGCGTTCGGCGATCCCAACGTCGCCGGGACCCAGGCCTTCCAGATCGTCAACGGCGGCCGTGTCGGCCTGGTGACGGCGGCCTGGCGTCCGTTCGGCTACGGCGG
>CAZBXO010000015.1:0-16559 GCA_964495645.1 uncultured Phenylobacterium sp.
GAACGAGGCGCTCTACCAACTGAGCTACGGCCCCAGGAAGGCGCGGAATAAGGCGATACCGGGGGTCCGTGTCAACCCGCGCCCACCGCTGTGCGGCGCCGGGGCTCGCCTTGCCGCCGGCGCCCCGCTAGAACCGGCGCCATGACCGGCTTTCTCTACTACGTCATCTCCAGCCTGATCTCGCTGATGATCCTGGCGATCATCGTCAGCGCGGTGCTCTCCTGGCTCGTGGCGTTCAACGTGATCAACGTGCACCACCCGGTGGCCCGCCAGTTCATCTACGTCCTGGACCGCGTAACACGCCCGATCCTGTGGCCCTTCCAGCGGATCATCCCGCCGCTGGGCGGCATCGACATCAGCCCGATCATAGCGATCATCGTGCTCCAGGGCATCAAGTCCTACCTCCTCCCGTGGCTTTTCGCCCCGCTACGGATGCTGATCGGCTGACCGCGAGCCTCACGATCCGTGTGACCCCCAAGGGCGGCCGCGACGCCGTCGACGGCTGGGCCGTGGACGGCGCGGGCCGGCCTGTGCTGAAGGTCCGGGTGGGCGCCGCCGCCGCCGAGGGGGCCGCCAACGCCGCCGTCGTCGTCCTCATCGCCAGGACGCTGGGCCTGCCGAAGTCCGCCGTCCGCATCGCCGCGGGCGAGACCGCGCGGGTGAAGCGGCTTGAAATCGACGTCGATGCCGCCGCGCTCATGCGCGCGTTGGGTCAGGGCGTGTAAGCCCGTTCGCCGTGGGCCGACATGTCGAGGCCGTCCTCGATGTGCTCGTCCTTGGCCCGCAAGCCGACGGTGAAGCGGCAGACGAAGGCCAGGATCACGGTGGCGACCGCCGACCAGGCGCCGACAGCCAGGACGCCGATGACCTGAGTGGCCGCCTGGTCGGCCATGGTGACGCCTTCGGCGTAGCCGGCGCCGCCGAAGTCGGTGGAGGCCAGGACCGAGACCAACAGGGTGCCGAGGATGCCGCCCACGCCATGGACGGCGAAGACGTCCAGGCTGTCGTCGATCTTCAGCCGCTGCTTCACGAGTTCGACCGCCTGGTAGCACACGAGGCTGGCCAGCGCGCCGACGCCGACGGCCGCCAGCGGGCCCACGAAGCCCGAGGCCGGGGTGATGGTGGCCAAGCCTGCGACCACGCCGGTCACCATGCCGACCATGCTGGCGCGCTTGAAGCGGATGTACTCGATCGCCGCCCAGACGAGGCCGGCGGCGGAGGCCGACAGGTGGGTCGCGGTGATCGCCGAGGCGGCGTCGCCGTTGGCCGCCAAGGCGCTACCGCCGTTGAAGCCGTACCAGCCGACCCACAGCATGCCGGCGCCGATCATGGTCATGCCGGGGTTGTGGGGCGGCGACAGGTCCTTCGGGAAGCCGTCGCGCGGACGGATCATCGCGGCGATCACCAGCGCCGAGACGCCGGCGGTGGCGTGCACCACGAGGCCGCCGGCGTAGTCCATGACGTGGCGGCCGGCCAGCCACCCCCCGCCCCACACCCAGTGGGCGACCGGCGCATAGACGACCAGCACCCAGAGCCCGGAGAACAGCAGCACGGCGCCGAAGCGGATCCGCTCGACGAAGGCCCCGACGATGAGTCCCGGGGTGATCACCGCGAAGGTCATCTGGAACATGAAGAAGAGCAGTTCGGGCAGCCTGCCGTTGAGGTCGGCCTTACCCACGGACGCCAGTCCCACCTTGGCGAGGTCGCCGATCAACGGCGCGGTCCCTGAGAAGGCCAGGCTGTATGCTCCCAGAAGCCACAGCACCGAGACCAGACAGGCGATGGCCACGCAGTGCATCATCACCGAAAGCACGTTCTTCGAGCGCACGAGGCCCGCGTAGAACAGCGCCAGTCCCGGCAGGGTCATGAACAGGACCAGCGCGGTGGACGCGAGGATCCAGGCGGTGTCGCCGCTGTCGAGCATGGTCTTCCCCCTCTACCCGGCAGGCCTCTTCCGCGGGCCCGACTCGACTGCAGTATTGACGCAACGGTCAAAACCGGGAAGCGCCCGCACGCGCTTCACCGAACGGCGTGACGGTTTTTTCGCGATCTGGCGGAACTTGTCATTTGAGATTGGGTTGAAGCCACGACCGCTCAACGACTTGCCTGTCGGACATGAGAGGTCCGGATCGGCCCGGCCCACACCCCTGGCATCCCCCCGACCGCGGCCGGGCCGATCCCCCAAGCCCCCGACAATAACCGCGTTCCGGAACGGCTCCGCCGTCCGACGGTTTTGCCTTGGCCGCTGATGAAGGAGGTTTCCATGGCCGACCGTGACCGCGCCGAAGACAGCGAAGGCGGCCCTGCGCAGCGGTTGCCCGGCGCAGAGCCGCGCCGAATGGCTATGGGTCGTGGCTACGGGCGCGATTTCGGCGGCGGCGGGCTCAACCAGGGCTTCGACGGCAGCCATGGCCTGGGTTACGGCGGCAGCGTGGCGCCGAGCGACTACCGAGAGGGCTTCGGCGGCGAGGCCTACGCCGGCGGCATGAGCGCGGCGGACTACGAACGCAGCTTCGGAGGCCGCGGCGAGGCCTTCGGGGGCGACGATCGTAGCTGGATGGACAAGCGGGCTGACCGCGAGCTCGGCGCCCATCGCGGCAAGGGCCCGCGCTCCTGGACCCGCTCGGACGAGCGGATTCGCGAGCAGGTCTGCGAGCGGCTGCTGCACGATCGGCTGCTGGACGCTCGCGGCATCGAGGTTTCGGTGGCGGACGGCGTGGTCACCCTGGCCGGCGAGGTTCCAGGCGCCTCCGACGCGGCGCATGCCGAGATGCTGGCGCGCCAGACCGCCGGCGTCAGCGAGGTGCGCTGCGACCTCGCCCATCGTCCGGGCCGCCGCCAGGTAGACCGGCCCGAGCGATACGAGGAGATTCAGGGTCAGCGGACCCGCTGGGGCAAGTGGGTTCCACCGTTCACGCCTTGACGCGGACCCGAGCCCGCGCGCCAAGCTGGGGAATGCCCACGGCCGCTGACCTCGCCCGGATGATCGCCGACGCGCAGCGGATGGTGGTGTTCACCGGCGCCGGCATTTCCACCGAAAGCGGCATCCCCGACTTCCGCAGCCCCGGCGGCGTGTGGAGCAGGATGAAGCCGATTTACTTCCAGGACTTCATCAGCTCGGAAGCGAAACGCCGCGAGGCCTGGGAACGCGCCTTTGCCGGCCGCGCCGGATGGACCGGCCGCGAGCCCAACGCCGGGCACCATGCGGTGGCCCGCCTCGTCGCCAGCGGGAAGTGCAGCGCGGTGATCACCCAGAACGTCGACAATCTGCACCAGGCCTCGGGCGTCCCGGCCGACCGGGTGATCGAACTGCACGGCAACGCCAGCTACGCCAGCTGCCTCGAGTGCGGCCTGCGTCATGAACTGCACGAGCTGAAGGCGCTGTTCGAAGCCACCGGCGACCTTCCCGCCTGCCGATCCTGCGGCGGCATCGTCAAGACCGCCACCATCTCCTTCGGCCAGCAGATGCCGGCGGGGCCGATGGCGCGGGCCGAGCGGGAGACCCTCGCCTGCGACCTTTTTCTGGTGTTGGGGTCATCGCTGGTGGTCTATCCCGCCGCCGGCTTCCCACTGATGGCCAAGCGGGTCGGCGCGCGCCTCGCCATCGTCAACCGCGAGCCCACCGAACAGGACCCCTACGCCGACCTCGTTCTGCACGACGAGATCGGCCCGGTGATGAGCGCCGCGGCGCCGGCCACCTGATTCGCCGTTCGGGGCGACTTGGTCATATCCGCGCCATGAAGGACGGGCTAAGGGCTCCGCCTCCCCGAAACCGGAGCTTCATTTGCGAAAGCCTGCCGCCGCGGCCCTGCCCGCTCTCCTGCTCCTCGCCGCTTGCAGCTCCGGAATCCAGGACGACCCGAAAGATCCCTATTCCGGCCTCAGCCGGGAGATCGTCCCGTGGACCGAGGCGGTCGAGGCCAGCCATCCCACCTGCAAGGCCAAGGTCGGGGGGAAGGGATGCGTGGGCTTCGAGGTGACCTGCAAGGGCGCCCGCGACCTGACGCCGGAAGACAGGGCCAGGGGGGTCACCGCCAAGGTGGTGGCTGCGCTCCGCTTCAGCGCCAAGACCGAGGACGGCTCCACGGGCAAGCCCGGCTCGGCTTTCGCGGAGTTTTCCAAGGCGAACGGCGAGTGGACCCGCATCGAGGCGATGCCGGTCAATCCGAGTTCCTGCAGCGCCCTCTAGGCTGGACACGCCGCCCGCGGGGCGCCAACAAGCGCGGTAGTACTGACGCGCCGGTGTCGGGAATGCGGAAGGAGCGCCAGCTCCGAGCCGCAGCTGTCCCTGCAACTGTGAGCGGCGAGCGTGCGCACGCGGCGAGGGTTCCTCGCCAGCCACTGGGTCATGTCCCGGGAAGGCGTGCGGACGTGACGACCCGCGAGCCAGGAGACCGGCCGGCGCGTGTCGCTCGAGCCTGCGGAGCAGAGGACTCCAGGGCGCGGTCTTCCGTCTGAGCGACGGCTTAGAGCGGCGGAGGCCGCTTCGGTCGCGCGCTCGGGACCTACTGTCCACCCGTTCGCGCTCCGGCCCGCGTCTGCGGGAGGCCCTCCGCCCGTCGTTCAGGACACGGGAGAGGAGGGCGCTTCATGCCCATGAGCTACATCCATGGCGCGGTCGTCGCCGCGCTGTTCGCGGCCTCGGCCAAGACGGCTGATCCGACCACCGTCGAGGAGCTGCTGGTCACGGCCACGCGCGCGCCCGAGGGCGTTGCGGCGTCGCGGACCGGCGGCTCGGTCACTGTGCTGACGCCGTCGCAGTTCGAGGGCCGGCAGGTGCGGATCGTGTCCGACGTGCTGCGCGACGTTCCTGGCGTGGCGGTCAGCCGAGCCGGTGCGGTCGGCGCCTTCACTCAGTTGCGGCTGCGCGGCTCCGAGAGCAATCACGTGCTCACCCTGGTGGACGGCGTCGAAGCCTCGGACCCGTTCTTCGGGGAGTTCGATTACGCCACCCTGATCGCCGACGACGTCGCCCGCGTCGAGGTGCTGCGCGGTCAGCAGAGCGCGCTCTACGGCTCAGACGCCATCGGCGGCGTGGTGCACTACATCACGCCGTCGGGGGCAGAGGCCCCCGGCGTGCGCGTGCGTGGCGAGGCCGGCTCCATGGCGACCTTTGGCGCGGCCGCGCGGCTCGCGGGCGTCCGCAGCGGTCTCGACTACGCGCTCTCCGCCGCATGGCAGAAGACCGACGGCTACCCGGTGGCGACGATCGGGACCCGCGACGTGGGCTCGGAACTGACGTCGCTGGCGGCCAAGCTGAGCTATCGCTTGTCCGACACCGTCACGCTCGTGGCGAGCCTGCGCCGCACGGGCGCCGACGCCGACAGCAGCGGGCAAGATTTTGGAACGACCGGCTTCGTCCTTGATTCTCCGGGCAGCCGGGTCGAGGCAAGGAACCTCTACGGCTTGGTCGCGGCCGACATCGTCCTGGCGGACGGCCGGTGGACGACCCGCCTGTCCGCTCAGGGTGTCGAAGCCGAACGGGACAACGTCACTGCTTTCGTCCGCGACGGCGGGGACAAGGGCACGCGGCTGAAGCCGTCGGTGACGTCCAGCTACCGGATCGAGTCCGGTGGTCTCAGCCACACACTCACCGCCGCCGCCGACGTCGAGCGCGAGACTTATCGCAATACCGCGCCGGCCACCCCCTTTGGGCCCGACACCACCAAGCGCGTGGTCCATACCACCGGCTTCGTCGCCGAGTACGGCGTCGCCGTCGGGGAGACCGGCGGCGTGCGTGCGGCCCTGCGACACGACGACAACGAGGACTTCCGGAACGCGACCACCTACCGGGTCGAGGGCTATGTCCGCCTGGCCAGGGCGCTGCGCCTGCGGGCGGCCGCCGGCTCCGGGGTCAAGGCGCCCACCCAGACCGAGCTCTACGGCTTCAACGCCTCGGCCTTCCCCTTCGCCGGCAACCCGGACCTGAAGCCGGAGACGTCCCGCGGCTGGGAGGTGGGCGCCGATCTGACCTTCCGCCGCGCGCGGGCGAGCGTCACCTGGTTCGACTCGACCCTGCACGACGAGATCTTCAACGTCTTCGCAGCGCCGCTCGCGCTCTGCACGGTCCCCGGGCGCCCCGCGCCCCTCAGCTGCAGCACCACCGCCAACGCGGCCGGCCGGTCGACGCAGAAGGGCCTGGAACTCGCGGCGCAGGCGGCGCTCGGCGCAGGGTTCGCTATGGATGCGTCAGCCACCTTCCTGTCGGCCCGTGAATCCGGCCTGCGCGAGTTGCGCCGGCCGAAGACACAGGCCAGCGCCAGCCTGACCTGGCGGCCCGAGGGCGGACGCAGCGGCCTGACGCTTACCGCCCGCCACAACGGCTCGATGCTCGACACCGAGTTCGCCACCTTCTCGCGCGTACGGCTGAAGTCGTTCACCCTCGTCAACCTGGCGGGGTCGATCGACCTCGGCGACCGCGTCGAGCTGTTCGGCCGGATCGAGAATGCGCTCGATGAGGACTATTTCGAGGTGGTCAACTTCCGCACCCCCGGAAGGGCAGCCTACGCCGGCCTGCGCGCGCGGTTCTGACATGCGGGCCGTGTTCGCCCTCATCATAGCGGCCGCGGCGGCGCAGCCCGCCGCGGCCGCCGCCGCGAAGCCGCAGCGGATCATGACCATGAACCAGTGTGCCGACATGATCGCGCTGCAGCTGGTCCCGAAGGCGCGGATCGCCTCGGTCACCTATCTGGCGCGCGAGGGGGCGCAGATGCTGTTTCCCGGCGCGGACGCCGGCATCCCGATCAACCACGGAACCGCGGAGGACGTGATCAACGTCCGGCCCGACCTGATCCTGGCCGGCGACTTCTCGACGCCAGTGACACGACGGCTCGCCAGGCGGGTGGGCGCGCGGGTGGTGGAGTTGAAGTCGGCTCTCTCCTTCGCCGACATCCGCGCCACCGTGCGCCAGGTGGGCGCGGCGGTCGGCGAGCCGGCGCGCGCCGAAGCGGTGATCGCGGCGATGGACGCCAAGCTGGCGTGGCTGAGGGCGCACCCGCCGCAGCGACGCTGGCGGGTCGTGGCCTGGAGCGGCGGCACGACGGTGCCGGGCAAGGCGACGCTCGCCAACGAGATCATCGAGGCGGCCGGCGCGGTCAACGTCGCCGCCCTTCCGGGGATCGCCGACACCACCTTCGACCTGGAACAACTGCTGACCGCCGACCCCGACGCGGTGCTCTATGGGACCGGGGCGGCCCAGCCGCCGTCACTGACTCGCGAGGAGGGCCGCCACCGGGTGGTCCGCCAGCTCTGGGGCCAGCGCCGCATCGGCTACTCCGAGCTCAGCTTCGTCTGCGGCCTGCCGCAGTCGGCCGACACCGCGCTCGACATGCGCCGCGCGCTCGACGCCCTGCCGCCCCGGCCGCAGAGGCTCCGATGAGCGCGCGCTGGCCGGTCACCCTCGCCGCCTTCCTCGCCCTGATGGCCGCCGCTATCGCCTCCCTGTTCCTGGGCCGGGTGAACGTGACTCCGCAGGCGCTTGTCGACGGCCTTCTGTCGTCAGACGTCACCCTCGCGCGGCTGGTGGTGCTGGAGCTGCGGCTGCCGCGGGCGGTGCTGGCGATCCTGGTGGGCGCGGCGCTGGGGCTCTCCGGTGCGGCGCTCCAGGGCCTGACCCGCAATCCGCTCGCCGAGCCCGGGGTGCTGGGGGTGACCGCCGGCGGCTCGCTGGGCGCCGTCGTCTCGATCTACTTCGGGCTCTCGAGTGTGTTCGCCCTGGCGACGCCGCTGCTGGGCCTCGCCGGGGCGGTCGGCGCCGGCGCGCTGACCTTCGCCTTCGGACGGGGTGGGACGCTCGCCCTGGTGCTGGCCGGCGCGGCCGTCTCCAGTCTGATGGGCGCGCTCCTGGCCATGGCGCTCAACTTCGCGCCGACGCCCTACGCGGCCTACGAGATGAGCCTGTGGCTGCTGGGCTCGGTCTCCGAGAAGAGCTGGGACCATGTGCTCGTCGCCGGACCCTTCGTCGCCGCGGGCATGCTGCTCCTGGCCACGCTGGGCCGGGCCATCGACGCCCTGGCGCTGGGCGAGACGCAGGCGGCGAGCCTGGGGGTCGATCTCGACCGCACACGCGTGCTGGCCCTGCTGGGGGTCGGCCTGGCAGCCGGCGCGGCGACCTCAGTCACCGGCGCGATCGGCTTCATCGGCCTCGTCGCGCCGCACCTCGTCCGGCCCTTCGTCGGGTACCAGCCGAGCCGCATCCTGGCGCCCGCCGCCTTGCTGGGCGCTGCCTTCGTGCTCATGGCCGACATCGCCACCCGGCTCGTCCACACCGCCTCGGAGCTGCGTCTGGGGGTCATCACCAGCCTGGTCGGGGCGCCGTTCTTCTTCTGGCTGGTGATCCGGCTGAAGCGGGTGTCGCCATGACCGTACTCAGCGCAAGCCGGCTCAGGGTCGTCCGCGGCGGCCGCAACATCCTGGCCGACGTCACAGCCACCTTCGAGGGCGGCATGTTCGTGGCCCTGGTCGGCGCCAATGGCGCGGGCAAGTCGACGTTGCTCGCCTGCCTCGCGGGCCTGATCGCCCCCGACGGCGGCGCTGTCGCCCTCGACGGGCAGCCGCTCAGCCGCCTCGGCCGCCGCGCCCTCGCGCGGCGGCGGGCCTACCTGCCGCAGGACCTGCGCGCCGAGTGGCCGATCTCGGTCGAACGGCTCGTGGCCCTCGGCCTCACGCCCCAGTTGCCGGCGTTCGGCGGCCTGCCAGGCGGGTTCGAGCCTCGCCTGACGCATGCCCTCGAGGCCTGCGAGCTGGCCGGCCATCGCCTGCAGCCGGCCACGACACTCTCCGGCGGCGAGCTCGCCCGGGCCATGCTCGCCCGCGCCCTGATCGGCGATCCGGCCGTGCTGCTGGCCGACGAGCCCACCTCGGGCCTAGACCCCAGGCATGCGCTGGACACGGTGGCGCGCCTGCGCCGCCTGGCGCTGGACGAAGGCCGGCTGGTCATGGCCTCCGTCCACGACCTGACCCTGGCCGCGCGACATGCGACCCACATCCTGGCCCTGCGCGAGGGCGCGCTGACGGCGTTCGGGCCCATGTCGACGACGCTGGATGCCGACCTGGTCCGCCGGGTCTTCGATGTCCCCGCCCGGGTCAGCGGCGAGGGGCCGAGCGCGCTGGTGGACTACGGGACGCAAGCCTAGCTAGAAGGAAGCCCTCGGGCCGGCCGGAGGGGTACGTGGCGCCACGCAGCGACAAGCAGATCGTCACCGTCGACGTCGTGCTCCTGACCATCCTCGGCCAGAGCCTGGGCGTGGGCCTGATCGAGCGCGTCCGCGAGCCGCTGAAAGGAGCCATGAGCCTGATCGGCGGCTATGTCCATGCCGACAAGGACGCCGATACCGACGCCACCGCCGCGCGCGTGCTGCGGGATAAGGCGGGCCTGCGCGGCTTCTTCCTCGAGCAGCTGGCGACGTTTTCCGGCGCGACGCGTGACCCGCGCGGGTGGTCGGTCTCGGTCGCCTATCTCGCGCTGACCCCCTACGCCTGGCTGAAGGACCGGCCGGCCACCGAGACCCTGACCGTCGTGCCGATCGCCAAGGCGAAGGCCCTGGCGTTCGACCACGGCAAGATCCTCGCCGCCGCGGTGGCGCGCCTGCGTGGGAAGGGCGCCTATTCCACCCTGCCCGCCAGCCTGCTGCCCGAGACCTTCACCTTCGAGGAACTGCTGGACGCCTACAGGATCGCGCTCGGCGCACCGACCCTGGACGCCGGCTCTTTCCGCCGCCGCGTGGACGAGCTCGCCATGCTGGAGCCGATGGGTCCCGACGCCGACGGCCAGACTCTCTATCGCCTGACCCCGGGCGCCATTCTGTTCGACCGCCGCATCTGAACGGGCCATCCGCATCTGCGGCACACCGACGCTTGCCGGACCTTGCGGCGCCATGAATAGGTGATCCGGCGAATCCGGACGCTCGGGCCGGGGCGCCGCGGCGGTCAGTGACAGGGGGCGTGGGAGCAAGTTGAGCCAGGCGGAAGACCCGCAACCGGCGGCGCCGGGAGTTCCGCGCCGCCGCTTCCGGCGGCGATGGGTGTTGATGGCGGCGGGACCGATCGTGATCCTGGGCGCGCTCTCCTGGTTCATCCTGACCAGTGGCCGTTTCGAAACCACGGACGACGCCTATGTGCAGGTCGCCAAGACGCCGGTGGCGCCCTCGATCGCCGGACGCGTCGTGGAGATCTACGTGCGCGAGAACCAGCCGGTGAAGCGCGGCCAGGTGCTGTTCCGACTGGACCAGCGCGACCTGCAGGCCGCCGCCGACCTCGCCGCCGCCCAGGTGGCCGACGCGAGGCTGGCGGTGAGCCAGGCCACCGCCGCCTGGCGCCGCGAGACCGCCAACATCGCCGCCGCCCGCGAAAACCTCGCCTTCGCCAACCAGGAGGTCACCCGCCAGCGGCAGCTGAACGCGGCCGGCGCGGCCTCGGGCCTGGCGGTCGACCAGGCGGTCCACACGGCCAACCAGGCACGGAACCAGCTCGTCGTGGCCGAGCG
Organism: uncultured Phenylobacterium sp.; assembly: GCA_964495645.1. GTDB lineage: Bacteria > Pseudomonadota > Alphaproteobacteria > Caulobacterales > Caulobacteraceae > Phenylobacterium. The sequence goes on from CAZBXO010000015.1 coordinate 10,484, forward strand.
ACAGGCGGCCCAGGCGCTGGCCGCCCTGGGCGGGGACCCGGCTATCGGCGACCGGGCGCCGGCCGTGATGCAGGCGCGCGCGCAGCTGGCCCGCGCCCGGCTGAACCAGGACTTCGCGACCGTCGTCGCGCCGGCCGACGGCGTCGTGGCGCGCGTCGAGCAGCTGCCGCTCGGAACCTACCTCAACGCCTCGCAGACCGCGTTCTGGCTCCTCTCCGGTCGGCCGTGGATCGAGGCCAACTTCAAGGAGGACCAGATCGGCCATATGGAGGTCGGTCAGCCCGTCGAGATCGACATCGACGCCTACCCCGGCGGACCGCTGAAGGGCCACGTCGCCAGCTTCGCCCCCGGCACCGGCCAGGCCTTCTCGGTGCTGCCCGCCCAGAACGCGACCGGCAACTGGGTCAAGGTCACCCAGCGCCTGCCGGTGCGCATCGAGTTCGACAAGCCGCCGCCGGAGCGCGCCGGCCGCGCCGGGCTGTCGGCCACCGTCAAGGTCGACGTCCGCGACGCTGCGCAACGGAATTAGCGATGGCTCTCGCCGCCCGCCTGGCCCTGATCGTCGCCCTCGTGGCGCTCGGCGCCTGCACCACCGTCGGCCCCGACTTCCAGCCGCCCGCGCCGGTCAGCCCTGCGGCCGGCTACGCCATGGCCGGCGAGACGCCGCCGGCGGGGGTCCGCCTCGATCCCGAGGCGCGCTCGGCCGGGCCCTGGTGGCAGGCGTTCGGCTCCCCCGTCCTGGACGCGGTGATCCGCCAGGCGCTGGACGAAAGCCCGAGCGTCGAGCAGGCGCGAGCGGCTCTGGAGCGCTACCAGGCGAGCGTGGACGAGGCGATGGGCGACCGCGCTCCGCAGGCGGAAGCGACCGCCAACGCCCAGCGGCAGAAGTTCAACCCGGCGTCCTTCGGCTTCTCCGGCCCGCCGGCGGGATCGCAGTTCTCGGAGTTCGGGCGCCCACGGACCTACAATCTCTTCCAACTCGGCGGGCGGGTCAGCTACGACCTCGACCTGTTCGGCGGCGGCCGCCGGCGCGTCGAGGCCGCCGAGGCGCGCGCTCGCCAGGCGGCGCATGAGGCCGACGCCGCCTACCTGGCGCTCTCCGGAAACGTCGCGCTGCAGGCCATGCGCATCGCCGGCCTGAAGGGCGAGATCGCCGCGCTCGAGGAGATCGTCGCCGACGACCAAATCCTGCTGGACCTGGCAAGGAAGGCGTTCGCCATCGGCGGCATCCCGCAGGATACCGTGACCCAGGTCGAGGCGACCCTGGCGGAGGACGAGGCCATCCTGCCCCCGCTCAGGCGACGCTACGACGCCGCGCGCCATCAACTGGCGCTCCTGATCGGCAAGTCGCCGGCCGACTGGAGCGCGCCCGATTTCAGCCTCGACCAGTTCACGATCCCGGCCGCGACGCCGGTCAGCCTGCCCTCCCAACTGGTTCGCAAGCGGCCGGACATTCTGGCCGCCGAGGCCGAGCTTCACTCCGCAACGGCCCGGATCGGCGCGGCCATGGCCGACCAGTACCCGGACATCCGGCTGTCGGCGAACGGCGCCCTCTCGGCCATCAAGCCGCAGGACGTGATCTCCACCGACGCCACCGGCTGGACCCTGCTGGGCGGCCTGACCGCGCCGGTGTTCGATGGCGGCGCACGCAAGGCCCGCACCCGCCAGGCCGAGGCCCAGGCCCGCGAGGCGCTGGCCCGCTATCGCCTCACCGTGCTGCGCGCCTTCGTCGAGGTCTCGGACGCCATGGCGGCGCTCGAGACCGACCGGCAGCGGCTGGACGCGCTGGGCCGTGCGGTCGCGCTGAGCGGCAAGTCGGCCGACGTCGTGCTGGCGGCGGCCCGCCTCGGCGCGCGCACCGCCGGGGACGTCCTGCAATCGCGCCGCCAGCTCGACCGCGACAAGCGCGACCTGGCTCAGGCGCAGGCCGAACGGCTCGGGGATCTCGTCAGCCTCTACGCCGCCTCGGCCGCCGATTGGCGCGGCGCCGGAGGGTCCGATGGCGCTCGCCCAGGACGTTAGGAACCGCATCCCCATCACCGGCGCGCTGATGCTGGCGACGCTGATGTACACGCTGGATTCGACCATCGCGAACGTCGCCCTGCCGCACATGCAGGGGAGCCTCTCGGCTTCCCAGGACGAGATCACCTGGGTGCTGACCTTCTACATCCTGTCGACCGCGGTGATGACGCCGTTGGCCGGCTGGCTGGCCCAGAAGATCGGCCGCAAGATCATGCTGACCTGGTCGATCATCGGCTTCACCGCCGCCTCGATGCTCTGCGGCGTGGCCCAGAACGTCGAGCAGATGGTGGCCTTCCGCATCCTGCAGGGGCTGGCCGGCGCTTCGCTGATGCCCCTCAGCCAGGCGGTGATGCTCGACATCTACCCGATGACCATGATCCCGCGGGTGATGAGCATCTGGAGCTCGGCCGTCATCCTGGGCCCGATCGTGGGGCCGACCCTGGGGGGCTGGATCACCGAGGAGCTGGACTGGCGCTGGGTGTTCTACATCAACCTGCCGGTGGGCGTGCTGGCGACCCTCGGCGTCGTGCGCTTCATGGGCCATGACCGCGGCGGGCGCGAGCGGCCGTTCGACTTCGTGGGCTTCGGCGGCCTCATCGCCTTCGTCGTCGGGCTGCAGATGATGCTGGATCGGGGACCGGGCCGCGATTGGTTCGACAGCCAGGAAATCTGGATCGAGTTCGCCATCGCCATTGCGGGCCTCTGGGTGTTCATCGTCCAGACCGCGACCGCCGAGCACCCCTTCTTCCACCGGGATCTCGCCAAGGACGCCAACTTCATCGCCACCACGGTCTTCAGCTTCTTCGTGGGGGTCCTCTTGTTCTCGACCACGGCCCTCCTTCCATCGTTCATGCAGAACCTGCTGGGCTACTCCGCCACCCAGGCCGGGATCGCCAGCGTGACACGGGGCCTGGGCTCCCTGCTGGGCTTCATCCTGGTGCCGAGCGTGATGGCGCGGCTGGGTCCGCGCACCAGCCTGACGACCGGCCTGATGCTCTCCGTGGGCTCTCTCGTCATGATGGGCGGCTTCAACCTCCAGATGACCTCGCAGCCGATCCTGATCTCCGGCTTCGTCCAGGGCTTCGGCACCGGCCTCCTGTTCTCGCCGCTCAGTACGCTCGCCTACGTGACACTCCACCAGAGCCATCGCGTGGAGGGGACCATCGTCCAGACCATGGTCCGCAGCCTCGGCTCGAGCGTCGGAATCTCGATGGTGCTGGCGGCGGTGCTGCGCAACTCGGCGGCCGGCCACAGCGAGCTCGCCGGGCGTATCGACCCGTCCAACCCGGTGATCCGCAGCCTGCTGCCGGGCTTGATGGATCCTCGGACCCAGACCGGCCTGCAGATCCTGAACGGCGAGGTCTCGCGCCAGTCCGGGATGATCGGCTACGTGAACATCTTCATGTGGATGGCGCTCGGGATCGCCTGCATCATCCCCGCCGTCCTGCTCCTCAAGCCGCCTACCAGGCCGCCGTCGGACACGGTGGAGGTCCACGAGGTGTGATGTCGCCTGCCGGTTTGGCCTAGATCAAAGCGCCGGGCCCGGAATGCTCCCAAGGTCGAGCCGTGGGAGGATTCACATGAAGCAAGCACTGGGTTTCTGCGTCGCGGCGGCGGTGGCCGTCGGACTCGCCCTGCCCGCCGTTTCGCAACCAAACGGGGCGCCTGACGAGGCCCAGTCCCTGGCGATCGGCCGGGCAGTCGTCGAACGCAATTGCGCCATGTGCCATGCCGTCGGCGTCTCGGGCCCAAGCCCCAACCCTCAGGCGCCGGCCTTCCGGGACATGTCGCAGAGGTTGGACGTCGAGGCCCTGGGCGAAGGGTTGGCTCGGGGAATTCTCACAGAGCATCCCTCGATGCCGGAGTTTCGTCTGTCCACCACCGAGGTCGTGGGAGTCATCCGCTACCTGCGCAGCATCCAACGCCGGCAGCGCACCGAAGCCGCGCCGCGCCGCCTCGCCGTCGGCTGAATGTCCGCGCCAGCCCGCCCCAACGCGGCGCAGCTCGCCTCGCCGTCGTACCGGCTCGCGGCCTTGGACGCGGATTTTCTGCTCGGGAGCTCCATGCGCGGTACGCGCTTCATGCTGGAATTCGCCAAGGCGGACGAGGTGCTGAGGGCCTTCGGCGTGTCGTCGACCCTGGTGGTGTTCGGAAGCGCGCGCGTTCGCGAGGACGGTCCGCGCGGCCGCTGGTACGCCGCGGCGCGCGAGTTCGCGGCGATGGCGTCTCGCCAGGGGGGAGCGATGGCCCCGCCCGGCGAACCGCGCCGCAATGTCATCGCCACCGGCGGCGGGCCGGGGATCATGGAGGCCGCGAACCGCGGCGCCGCCGACGCAGGCGCAGTGTCGATCGGGTTCAACATCAGCCTGCCGAACGAGCAGGAGCCCAACGCATGGTCGACGCCTGAGCTCACCTTCCGCTTCCACTACTTCGCGATGCGGAAGATGCACCTGGCGATGCGCGCGGCCGGGCTCGTCATCTTTCCGGGCGGTTTCGGCACGCTCGACGAGTTGTTCGAGATCCTGACGCTTCGTCAGACGAACAAGTCGCCACCGATCCCGATCGTGCTCTTCGACGAAGCCTACTGGCGATCGATCATCAGCTTCGAGGGCCTTGCCGCGGCCGGCATGGTCGATCCCCGTGACCTGGACCTCCTGCGCTTCGCCGAAACGCCGGCCGAGCTTTGGTCCGAGCTGCTGGAAGGCGGCGTCAGCATCGGCGCGGAGCCGACCCGGACGTCGGCGCATGCCTGACGGCGCTTCGACCTCCCACCTCTTCCGCCCCAAGCTGCTGACCGTCCTGCGCGAGGGATACGGCGCTTCGAGCTTCCGCGCCGATGCGGTGGCCGGCCTGACGGTCGCCGTGGTTGCGCTGCCGCTCTCGATGGCGATCGCCGTCGCTTCCGGCGTGTCTCCTGAGCGCGGCCTCTACGCGGCCATCGTGGGCGGCCTCGTGGTATCCGCCGCGGGGGGCAGCCGCGTGCAGATCGGCGGGCCTGCGGGGGCCTTCATCGTCCTCGTCGCGGGGACCGCGGCGGAGTTCGGCGTGCAAGGGCTGCTGCTGGCTGTTCTGCTTTCGGGTCTGATGCTGGCGCTGCTGGCGGTCGCACGGGTGGGCGCGCTCATCCGCCATATCCCGCACGCGGTCACCGTGAGCTTCACCTGCGCCATCGCGCTGACGATCGCCGCCAGCCAGGTGAAGGACTTCGCCGGCCTGAGCCTGCCTGGCGGTGAGCCCGGGGGCTTCTTCCCGAAGGTCGCCGCGCTGGCGGCGTCATTCGACAGCCTCAACCTCGCCGCCTGCGCGCTGGGCGGCGCGGTCGTGGTCGGGATCGCCGTCCTGCGCCGGCTGAAGCCTGGTTGGCCTGGGATGCTGCTCGCGGTGGGCCTGGCCAGCATCGGCGCATGGGCCCTTCGCCTGCCAGTGGAAACCATCGGGACTCGCTTCGGCGGCATCCCCGCGGGTCTGGAACGACCGAGCCTGCCCCCGATGCGCCTGGACCTCGTCCTCTCGGTGCTGCCCGCGGCCGCCGCCTTCACGCTGCTGGGTGCGATCGAGAGCCTTCTCTCCGCCAAGGTGGCCGACAGCATGACCGGCCGCCAGCACCGTTCGAACATGGAGCTCCTCGCGCAAGGCCTGGCCAACGTCGCCTCGGCCCTGTTCGGCGGCATCTGTGTCACCGGAACTATCGCGCGGACCGCCACCAACATCCGCGCCGGCGCGCGGAGTCCGGTCGCGGGCATGCTGCATTCGGCGTTTCTACTCGTGTTCCTGGTCGTCGCGGCGCCGCTCGCGGCCTATGTGCCACTCGCCGCCCTGGCCGGGCTGCTGCTCGTGGTGTGCTGGAACATGGCCGACAGGGCGGATTTCATCCGCCTCCTGGCGAACCCGCGAACAGCCGCCGTCGCGCTCGCAACCGTCGGCGGGACCCTCGCGTGGGACCTCACCATCGGCATCGCAGCGGGCTGCGCCGCGGCTGCTCTGTTCGCGCTCCTGGGAAGACCCGTGCCCGAAGAGGGCGCCTGATCGCGGGCCGCGGCCTACGGCGGCAGAT
>CAZBXO010000015.1:16659-29725 GCA_964495645.1 uncultured Phenylobacterium sp.
ACAGCACGGCCCGCAACCGCTGGCGCTCCGCCTTGCCTGCCGTCCGCAGGAGCTTCGGGTCGGTCGCCAGGATGAGACGCGTCATCTGGTCCGGCGCCGTCTTGATCGCAAGCCAGAACAGGGGATCCGAGCCGAGCACGGTTGCGATCACCGCGCGCATCACAGGCGGTGGGACGGCGCTGGTCTCGGGCGCGCGGTCCGGCGCGTAGGCAGCCGGAACGAGCAGCACCAGGCCGCGACACAGGTGCGGATGCCGTAGCGCCAGCTGCGTCGCCGAAAGGGCTCCCGCCGATCCGCCGACGATCACGACCCGTCCGACATTCAGTCGCCGGACCAGGATCGCCAGAGCGTCGGCCTGCATCTCCGGCGTCGCGCCGACGGGCAGGTCACTGCGTAGATAGCCGAAGCGCGAGGGCGCGATGATCCGGAACGCCTCGCGCGGCAAGCCCTCGGAAAACGCCAGGCCCTGGTCGAACCCGCCGCCGCTGCCGTGGATCATCAGGATGGGCTGTCCCGCCCCGCGATCCGCGAACTCAATCCGGCCGTAGGGTGTTTCGATGACTTGGCTTCGCCCGTGCAGATGCGCGCGCGCCGCGGTCAGGTCGTGCCGGTAGGCGATGGCGACGGCGCCCCCCAGGGCCGCGCCGGCGGCCGCGAGCGCGAGCCACCGCCCGTGTCGGCGCCAGCGGAACACGAGCCTGGTCAGGAGGCGAGAGCGCGAGCCGGGGTCGCGAAGTGGTCGCCAACGGTCCGCCGGACCTTGGCCAGCATATCGCCGACAGCGTCAGGCGTGAGGTTGGACATCACGCCGCCGAAGTGGACATGGTCGACCAGAGCAAGCCCGCAGGTGGCAGCCAGGTGCTCGTCGAACACGCGCACAAGCGAGCTCAGCGCCCCGGTTTGCTGGACCCAGGCGTCGGGCGCGCCGGATGTCGAGAAACTGATCAGCTGGCGGCCCGTCAATCGAGGCTCCGTGCCGCCGAAGGTCGGCGCGAAGCCGAAGCCCATCCCGAAGACCCGGTCGACATAGCCTTTCAGGATCGCGGGCGGCGCGTTGAACCAGAAAGGATAGACGAAGGCGAAGACGTCGACGTCGGCCAGCAACTCGCGCTCGCGGCGGACCTCCGGCCGGAACACCGGCGCCTTCGGGCCCGGGATTTCCGATGCCTTCAGGCAGGGATCGAAGCGGATGGCGCACAGGTCCCGCTCGATGACCTCGTGGCCGAGGCGGCGGACGGCCTGCGCGTAGGTGCGCGCGATCCCGGCGTTCAGGCTCTTGTGCGAGGGATGCGCGAGGATGACGGCGTGCTTCACGGGAGGGTCTCCGTCGATGCGGGTTGGGGCGTGTTTGGGGCTCGCCGCGCCTTCAGCTGGCGCACCGCCCATGGGGTCAGCGCCATCGCGGCCAGGCCGAGCGGCATCAGCCCGCCGTGCAGCAGGTCGTAGTCGGCATGAATGCGCTCGAGACTGATCCCGACCGCGCGGCCGACGGCGTACTCGAAGAGGAGCGTCAGGATCACCCAGACCACGCCGATCGCCAGCGCATCGGCCGCGGTCCGCACCCGCATCCAGCGGATGCAGACCCAGGTGATCGCGAAGATCACTACGGCGCCGACGACGACCGACGCCTGCCGCAGGGCGAACTCCGCCTCCGGACTCAGCAGCAGCCGCCGCAGCCCGCCCTGTACGCTCTCCGCCGCCATGATCAGCAGCCAGACCATGACCGCACGAACCAGGGCGGGGACGCTGAACCCGGGCATGCCGGCCTCCTCAGTGTGCGAGAAGGCTAGGGGATCGAGAGCCCTCGGCCTTGCGCAGGATCAAGCGGCGGCGGCGTCTAGAAGCGGTAGCCCATGCCTGCGGACAGGACCCAGGGATTGAGCGTGACCTTGGTCTTCAGGCTCGCGGTGCGATCGACGGCGTCCGTCTTGAAGAAGATCTTCTTGGCGTCGAGGTTGATCGCCCAGCGACCGCCCGTGGCGATGTCCACGCCGGCCTGCAAGGCGCCGCCGAACCCGTCGTCGATCTTCAGCTTGAAGCCGTTCTTGTTCGAACCGCCGTAGAACAGCATGTAGTTCACTCCGGCGCCGACATAGGGGCTGACCCGCGACGCGGGCGCGAAGTGGTACTGGACGGTCGCCACCGGCGGCAGGACCCAGGTTTCCTTGACCTTCAGGTTCGTGGCCGCGCCCTTGGCGCGCACCGTGTGGTGCGTGGTCCCGGCGATGCCCTCCACGGCGACGTGGTCGCTCAGGAAGTAGGTCAGCCCGACGGTCGGCATGACGTCGTAGCTCGCGTCCGCGCGCAAGCCGGTGGCGGCGCCGGCCAGTGTGAAGATGGGGTCGGTTCCCTGCGGGGCGACGTCAGTCACGCGGACATTCAGGATCGTCGAACCCTTGGCCTTCGGCTGGAAGTCCTGCGCCTCGGCGGCGCCGGCGAAGGCGATTGCGGTCAGCAGGACCGCAGCTGCGAGTCGGGTGGTCATCGTCTATCCCCTTTCTTGGCGGCATCGGCCGCAAGGGGGATCTTCCAGGCGCACCACCCGATGGCCTTGATCTGAAACAAACCGAAGTTTCGAAAAATTGGACGCTCGCGCCAGGCCCGTCAGGAGACGTCGCCGGCCAGGCGCCGGCCGATAAAGTGGGTGGCGTTGTAGAGGCCGCCGAGCAGACCGCCGCCGATGGCGCCGAACACCGAGGCGAAACCCATCCCCTCCATCAGCGCCAGGACGTGCGTGGTCGGGACGCTGGTGAAGAGGCGAATGAACCGCTGCGGGGCCTCCGGCACGAAGACGCCGCCGACCCAGCACATGGCCACGATGGCCGGCAGGGCGATCGCGCCGGCGACCGCGAGGCGGCCTGCATTCAGTTCGGCGGCCGGGGGCGTGTTGGAGATGTGAGCCATCAGGCTGCTCCGCTTGTTTCGCGGAGTGTCCCGTGCGGATCTCGGCGAGGCCTTGATCCCGATCAAGCGCCATCAGACCTGCGGAAACACCACCGTGACCTCGGCCCCGCCGTAGTTTCGGTTGTCGAAGCGAGCGTAGCCGCGCAGCGTCCCGGCGGCGCGCAGGACGAGCGCGCGACCCTCCGATGGCCTGTCCTCCAGCACGGGAAATCCCACGCCGTGGTCGCGGATGGAGAGCTTCATTCGCCCGCGCTCGCAGCCGAGCGCCACCCAAACCTTGCCCGGCTCTCCGTCGGGGTAGGCATGGCGCAGGGCATTGGAGAGCGCCTCCTCCACCACCGCGGCGATCGGCTCCAGCTGGCTCGACGCCAGTTCCAGGTCCGGTTCGCACGCGACGATGATGCGTCCCGGCGCCGCGTCCGCCGCGGCCGCGACGGCCTGCAGGAACCCCAGCGCCGGGACATGGGCGACGGGAGGCTGGAGCGCGATCTTCCCCATCACGCCCTCCCGCGCCGCAGAACAGGCCGCACCGCCGCCGCGAAGGCGGACGCCCCGGCCAGGCCGAAGGGGACGGCGGCGTAGCACCATCCGCAGTGCGCCACCTCCGCGCCGCAGATCGTCCCTAGGCTCAGCATGTGTTCGCGCGCCAGGTCGGCCGCAAAGGCGGCGGAGGCCGTGAGCGTAAAGCCGAGCATGCCTGCGGCCAGGGTCGCTCGATGGTCGGCGCGTCCACGCATCGGCCGGTCTCCTCAACACGCGGCCGTTGTGATGCATGCGGACGACGGCGCCCTTGATCGCAATCAAAGCGGGCCTTGCTGCGGCGCGGCATTTCGCGGCCCATGACCCACGTTCCATCCGTCTCGAAAGACGACACGCCTTTCGACGTCGTCGCCCTCTACGCCTTCACCGGCGTGGCCGCGCTCCTGTCGCTGCTGGCCACGGCCTTCACGAAGGACCCGTCGTTCCGCTTCCACGGATACGTGCTGGTCGCTGCCTTCTTGTCGGCCTTCTTCGCCATGTCCCTGGGGATCGGGTCGGGCCGGCTCCGCTCGGACCCGAGCCGCTACAACGACGGCGTGGTCAAGGCCGGCGTCATCGCCACGATGGTGTGGGCCATCGCCGGCCTGGCGGCAGGCGGTCTGGCGGCGGCGCAGCTGGCCTGGCCGGACCTCTTCTATTTCGCCGAAGCGCCCTGGCTGAACTTCGGCCGGCTGCGTCCGCTGCACACCAGCGCGGTGATCTTCGCCTTTGGAGGCAATGCGCTGATCGCCACCTCCTTCTATGTCGTCCAGCGCACCTGCAAGGCGCGGCTGGCGGGCGGCGCCTGGCCCTGGTTCGTGTTCTGGGGCTACCAGCTCTTCATCGTGCTGGCGGCCACCGGCTACCTCGCGGGCATCACCCAGTCGAAGGAATACGCAGAGCCCGAGTGGTACGTGGACCTGTGGCTGACCATCGTCTGGGTCGCCTACCTACTCGTCTTCCTCGGCACGATCTGGAAGCGCAAAGAGCCGCACATCTACGTGGCCAACTGGTTCTACCTGTCGTTCATCGTCACCGTCGCGATCCTGCATCTGGTCAACAACGCGGCGATCCCGGTCGGCCTGCTGGAATCCAAGAGCTACTCCGCCTACGCGGGGGTCCAGGACGCGTTGATCCAGTGGTGGTACGGCCACAACGCCGTCGGCTTCTTCCTGACCGCCGGCTTCCTGGCGATGATGTACTACTTCGTGCCGAAGCGCGTCGGTCGCCCGGTCTATTCGTATCGCCTCTCGATCGTCCACTTCTGGTCGCTGATCTTCATCTACATCTGGGCGGGACCGCACCACCTCCACTACACAGCGCTGCCGCAATGGGCGCAGACGCTGGGGATGACCTTCTCGGTCATGCTGTGGATGCCGTCCTGGGGCGGCATGATCAACGGCCTGATGACCCTGTCGGGCGCGTGGGACAAGCTGCGCACCGACCCGGTGGTCCGGATGATGGTGGTCGCCATGGCCTTCTACGGCATGGCCACCTTCGAGGGCCCGCTGATGAGCGTGCGCGCGGTCAACGCGCTCTCGCACTACACCGACTGGACCATCGGCCACGTCCACTCCGGCGCACTCGGCTGGAACGGCCTGATCACCTTCGCGGCGGTCTACTGCCTGGTCCCGTGGTTGTGGAAGAAGGAAGGCCTCTACTCGAACCGCTTGGTCGAGTGGCACTTCTGGATCGCGACCACCGGGATCCTCCTCTACATCGCCTCGATGTGGGTCTCCGGCATCATGGAAGGCCTGATGTGGCGCGAGTACACGCCGCAGGGCTACCTGGCCAACAGCTTCGTCGAGACCGTCGCGGCCAAGCACGTCGAGAACGTCATCCGCACCGTCGGAGGGGTCCTGTTCCTCCTGGGCGCGGGGATCATGTCCTACAACCTGTGGCGCACGATCCGCCTGCCGAGCGCGGCCAAGGCCGACGCTGAGGCGGCGATCGCCGCGCCCGCACCGCTCGCCGTCGCGGCCGAGTGAGGGGCCTCAAATGTCCAGGATCTGGAAACAGCACGTCCGCTTCGAGCGGCACTCCCTCTGGCTGGTCATCGGCATCATCGTGGTGGTGTCGATCGGCGGCCTCGTCGAGATCAGCCCGCTCTTCTACCTCGAGAGCACGATCGAGAAGGTGCAGGGCGTAAGGCCCTATACGCCGCTCGAGCAGGCGGGCCGCGACATATATGTCCGCGAGGGCTGCTACGTCTGCCACTCGCAGATGATCCGTCCGCTGCGCGACGAAGTGGAGCGCTACGGCCACTACAGCCTGGCCGCGGAAAGCATGTACGACCACCCGTTCCAGTGGGGGTCGAAGCGAACAGGGCCGGACCTCGCCCGCGTCGGCGGCAAGTACTCCGACAACTGGCATGCGGACCATCTGGTGAACCCGCGCTCGGTTGTGCCCGAGTCCAACATGCCGCCCTACGCCTTCCTGAAGGACAACGAGCTCGACGTCCGGGCCATCGAGCAGCGGCTGCGCACGCTGAAGGCGGTCGGCGTCCCCTACACGAAGGACCAGCTCGTTCACGCCCGTGAGGACCTGGATACCCAGGTCGATCCCTTCGCCGGTGAGCGGTCGGGCCTGAAGCAGCGCTACGGCGCCAAGGTCCAGCAGCGCGACTACGACGGCGATCCCGAGCGGCTTTCCGAGATGGATGCGCTGATCGCCTACCTGCAGGTGCTGGGGACCATGGTCGACTTCCGGACCTACAAGGCCGAGGACCCGGAGAACCTGCGATGAGCGGCCTGACCTACGAGGCCGCGGCGCGCTTCGCCCAGCAGGGGGGCACCCTCTACTTCGGCCTGATGTTCTTCGCCGGCCTCGCCTATGCGCTCTGGCCGCGCCACCGGGACGCCTTCCAGCGCCTCGCCCAGCTTCCGCTCGAGAAGGACGAGAGCGACCATGTCTGACCTCGAACGGGAACGCGACGAACCCACCGGGACCGAGACGACCGGCCACGAGTGGGACGGCATCAAGGAGCTCGACACGCCGCTGCCGCGCTGGTGGCTGTGGGTGTTCTACGGCTGCATCGTCTGGTCCATCGGCTACTGGGTGGTGATGCCGGCCTGGCCGGGGATCAGCGGCTACACGCGCGGCATGCTCGGCGCCTCCGACCGCGCCGCCGTGGTTCGCCAACTCTCCGCGCTGGACGGCGTCCGGGCCCGGGAGTCGCTGAAACTCAAGACCGCGTCGCTCGAGGAGATCGAGCGTGATCCGCAGCTGCAGGCCTACGCGCTGCAGGTCGGCCAGTCGGTGTTTGGTGACAATTGCGCCACTTGCCACGGCGCCGGCGGCGCGGGCGCGAACGGCTATCCCAACCTGCGCGACGACGTCTGGCTCTGGGGCGGCAGCCTGGAGGAGATCCGCCACACCATCCAGGTCGGGGTCCGCTCCGGCCACGGGCAGACGCGCGGGGGAGACCTCTCCATGCCGGCCTTCGGCCGCGACCAGATGCTCAAGCCCGATCAGATCGCCGACCTCACAGAGTATGTGGTGGCTCTGTCGCGCCGTCCGGCCGACCGCGCCGCCGTGGCGCGCGCGGGGCAGACCTACGCCGACCAGTGCGCCGCCTGCCACGGGCCGGACGGCCGCGGCGCCAAGCCCGGCGCGCCGAACCTGACGGACGGCGAGTGGCTCAACGGCTCCGACCGAGAGGCGATCACCGCGCAGATTCGCGACGGCCGCAACGGCGTGATGCCCACCTGGGAGCGCCGCTTCTCGCCGGAGACGCTCAAGGCCCTGGCGGTCTACGTCCACGCCAACGCCGCGGGTGACGCAAGGGCCGCCGCAGGCGCCTCGCAGGTCGTATTCGCCCCCGCCGCCCAAGCCACGCCATGACGGTCGTGATCGAGCGGACGGCGCATCAGGCCGCCACCACCGCGCCGGCCTCGGCCGCCGACCGAGCGCGGGCCAAAGGCGACGCGCACGGGGGCCTCTACAAGCCGCGCACGCCGATCTATCCGAAGCTCGTCCATGGCCGTTGGCGGCGCATCAAGTGGGCGCTGCTGATCGCCATGCTGGCGATCTACTACGTCACGCCCTGGATCCGCTGGGAACGCCCGGGCAAGCTGCCGGACCAGGCGGTGTTGGTCGATTTCTTCGGCGGCCGCTTCTACTTCTTCGGCCTGCAGCTCTGGCCCCAGGAGGTCTATTTCATCACCGGCCTGCTGGTGGTGGCGGCGTTGGCGCTGTTCCTGGTCACGGCGCTGTTCGGTCGACTGTGGTGCGGCTACGCCTGCCCGCAGACGGTCTGGACGGACCTCTTCATCTACGTGGAGCGCGCCTTCGAGGGCGACCGCAACGCGCGCATGCGCCTCGACGCCGCGCCGTGGTCGTTCGACAAGGCCTGGCGCAAGGCCGGCAAGCACGCCGTCTGGCTCGGCATCGCCTTCGGCACCGGCGGCGCCTGGATCTTCTACTTCCACGACGCGCCACAGCTCATCGGCGACTTCTGGGTCGGCCAGGCGCCGGCCACCGCCTACATCTTCTGCGCCCTGCTGACAGCCACGACCTATGTCTTCGCCGGCCACATGCGCGAGCAGGTCTGCACCTACATCTGCCCCTGGCCGCGCATCCAGGGCGCCATGCTCGACCACCATTCGCTGCAGGTCACCTACCGCTACGACCGCGGCGAACCCCGCGGCGCGCACAAGAAGGGGCAGGCCTGGACCGGTCGCGGCGACTGCATCGACTGCCACGCCTGTGTGGTCGCCTGCCCGATGGGCATCGACATCCGCAAGGGCCCGCAGCTGGAGTGCATCAACTGCGCCCTGTGCATCGACGCCTGCGACGAGATCATGGACCGCGTCGGCCGGCCACGGGCCCTGATCGCCTACGACACCGATTCCGCCGTCGCCGAGCGTGAGCGCGGGAACAGGCCGCGCTACAAGCTCATCCGGCCCCGGACGGCCTACTACGCCATCGCGCTCGTCCTGGTAGGCGGCCTGATGGTGTGGGGCTTGGCTACGCGAAGCCCGCTCGACGTCCATGCCCTACGCGACCGCAACCCGACCTTCGTGCGCCTCTCCGACGGCAGCGTCCAGAACGGGTACACACTGAAGGTCGCCAACCGCAGCTTCGCGCCGATGCCGGTCGACGTGACCTTCGGCGGCGTCAAGGACGTGGCCCTGCGGACCCCCGGTGACGCGCCGGGACCGGTGGTCCACGCCACGGTGGAACCTAACGAGGTCCGGGCCATCCGCGTCTTCGTCACCGCCCCGGCGTCCGCGCTCGCCGGGCCGAGCCTCCCCGCCCGGTTCGAGGTCCGCGCCGCCGCCGGCGCAACCGCCCGCGCCAAGACCGTCTTCCTCTCCGGAGCCGCCAATCCATGAGCGTCGTCCAAGCCAACGAATCCGTCGGGTTCCGCGTCCGGGGCTGGCACGTGGCCGCCGGGGTCAGCGCATTCTTCGCGGTCGTGATCGGCGTCGACGCCGCCTTCACGGTGATGGCGATCCGCTCCAACCCCGGGCAGGTCTCGGTGACCCCTTATGAGGATGGGCTGCTCTACAATCGCCGTATCGCCCAGATGGACGCCCAGGCCCGCCTCGGCTGGCGCGCCAGCGCCGCCGCGGAGCCTGGCCGCGTGGTCGTGCGATTCGTCGACGCCGAGGGCGCGCCGGTCCGCGGCCTGGAGCTGAGCGCTCGCCTCGAACGTCCGGCCACCGAGGCCGGCCGGATTGCGCCGGCGTTCCGCGAAACGACGCCCGGCCGCTACGAGGCGGCCGTGTCGCTCGCCGGGACCTGGGACCTGTCGGCCGAAGCCCGTGACGGGCGCGGCGCCGTCTTCCTCGCCGAGCGGAGGCTGTCGTGGCCCTGACCTACGCCCCCGACACCGACTACCGGGCGTTCCTGAAGCGCGAGGACGGGACGTCGCGCCTGGACCTTCTGGTCCAGGACGCGCGCTGCGCGGGCTGCCTGGCCAAGGTCGAGGCGGCCGCGCTCGGCGCGCCGGGCGTCGAGGCGGCGCGCCTCAACCTCACGAGCAGGAAGCTGACCGTCACCTTCGCCGGACCTTCCGGCGATCCCGGGACCGTGGTCGCGGCGCTGGCGCGCGCCGGGTACCCGGCCACGCCCTACGATCCCGGCCAGGCTCAAACCGCCCAGGACGCCGAGGGACGCAGGCTCATCCTGGCGCTCGCCGTGGCGGGCTTCGGCGCGATGAACGCGATGATGTTCTCGGTTCCGCTGTGGGCGGGCCTGTTCGGACAGGAGCTCGGCCCGGCGACCCGGACCGTGATGATGTGGTTCTCCGGCGCGGTCGGCGCACCGTGTGCGCTCTACGCCGGGATGCCCTTCTTCGCCTCGGCCTGGCGCTCGTTGAAAGCCCGCCGAGCCAACATGGATGTGCCGATCTCGATCGGCGTCCTGCTGACGCTGGCCGTCAGCTTCTCCGAGACGATCCAGCACGGCCGTGACGCCTATTTCGACGCGGCCGTCTCCCTGCTGTTCCTGTTACTGATCGGTCGCTGGCTGGATCACAAGTTGCGCGCCAGGGCGCGCAGCGCCGCTGGGGACCTCCTGGCCCTGCAAACTCCGACCGCCACGGTGTTCGACGACGGCGGACTGGCTGCACGTCCGCTCGACCAGATCCGGGCCGGCGACCGCCTCCTTGTCCGGCCTGGCGAGCGCATGCCGGTCGACGCAACCGTCGAGAGCGGCCGTTCGGAGCTCGACAACAGCCTGCTGACAGGCGAGACCGCGCCGTTCGCTGTGCAGCCCGGCGCCGTCTGCCGCGCCGGCGCGCTCAATCTCTCCGGCGTCCTTCGCCTGCGGGCGCTGGCGGCGTCCGAGGACTCGGCGCTGGCGCGGATCGCCCGCCTCGTCGAGGCCGGCGCGCAAGCCAAGTCGCGCTACGTCCGCCTCGCCGACCGCGCGGCTGCGGTCTACGTCCCGGTCGTCCACGCGGTGGCGGCCGCCACCTTTGTCGGCGGTTGGCTCCTGGGTCTGGGCCCCCGCGAGGCCCTCATCCGCGCGGCGGCGGTGCTGATCGTCACCTGTCCTTGCGCCCTGGGGCTTGCCGTGCCGGCCGTGCAGATCACGGCCTCGTCGCGGCTCTTCCGCAAGGGCGTGCTCGTGAAGTCCGGCGCCGCGCTGGAACGGTTGTCCGAAGTCGACCACGTGGTGTTCGACAAGACCGGCGTGCTGACCGAGGGCCGTCCGCGCCTCATCGATCCCGTGGCCTCCGTGGTGGCGCTCGCGGCGCCGCTCGCGCGCGCCTCGCGCCATCCGCTCGCCCGCGCGCTGGCCAGCGAGGCCGGCATGGGCCCGGTCGCCGAGGAGGTCCGCGAAGTCGCCGGCGAGGGCGTCGAAGGCATGATCGACGGCCGCAAGGCGCGCCTCGGCCGCGCCGCCTTCGTCGGGGCCACCACAACGGCCGCGCAAGAGACCGAGCTCTGGTTCGGATTCGAGGGCGACACCAAGATCCGCTTCCGCTTCTCCGACCGCTTACGGGCCGACGCTGTCGACGCGGTCGCCGCCCTCAAGGCCCGCGGCCTCTCCGTCGAGGTGCTGTCCGGCGACATGCCGCAGCCTGTCGCGCGGGCGGCCGAGATGGCCGGTGTCGAGACCTGGAAGGCGCAGGCCTGGCCGCACGAGAAGGCTGCGCACGTCGAGCACCTGGCCGCCATGAGCCGCAAGGTCCTGATGGTCGGCGACGGCCTGAACGACGCGGCCGCCCTCGCCAAGGCCCACGCCGCCATGGCGCCCGGCACGGCCCTCGAGGCCAGCCAGAACGCCGCCGATCTGGTGTTCTCCGGCGAGGGCCTGATGGCGGTCGTGGAGGCCATCGACATGGCCAGGAGCGCCCGGCGGCGCGCGCTGGAGAACTTCGGATTTGCGGCGCTCTACAACGCCGTCGCCGCGCCGGCCGCCATGCTGGGCCTGGTCAACCCGTTCGTGGCCGCGCTGGCCATGTCTGGGTCGTCGCTGGCGGTCACGCTCAACGCCCTGCGCACCGGAGTCCGCCGATGGACATCCTGATGTTCCTGGCCCCCTTCTCGCTGGGTCTCGGTCTGATCGCGGTGGCGGCGTTCTGGTGGACGCTCAGGGCCGGCCAGTACGAGGATCCCGCGGGCGACGCCGCGCGCATCCTCGTCGATGACCCCGAGGACCGCCCCGCCGCACCTTGATCTCGATCACGGCGGCGCTCCGTGAGAACCGGCAAGCGATGGAAGATGACCTCCGCCGCTTCGCTCTCCGGTCCCCGGACCCGCGCCGACCTCGTCGCCCGGTACGACGGCCGCGCACCGCGCTACACCAGCTATCCCACGGCCGTGCAGTTCACCCCGGCGGTCGACGAGGCGATCTACCGCGGCTGGCTGGCCGAGCTGCCGGCCGACGAGGCGGTCTCGCTCTACATCCACGTGCCGTTCTGCGCCCGGCTGTGCTGGTACTGCGGGTGCAACACGCGGGCCGTGAACCGGCATGAGCCGGTATCGGACTACGTCGAACTGCTGCTGGCCGAGGCGGCCTTGCTGCGGGGCGCGCTCCCGGGACGGCTCAAGGCCGAGGCCATCCACCTGGGCGGCGGCACGCCCAACATGCTCTCGCCGGACGAGCTCGCGGCGATCATGGCGGCCTTACACCGCATGTTCCATCTTCCGGAGGACGTCTCGCTCGCCGCGGAGATCGACCCGGCGGTCCTGACGCACGACTGGGTCCGCGCCGCCGCCGCGCTCGGCCTGGACCGCGCCAGCCTCGGCGTCCAGAACCTCGACCCGAAGGTCCAGGCCGCGGTGAACCGGCGCGAGAGCTTCGAGCAGATCGCGCAGGCCATCACCTGGCTTCGCGACGCGGGCGTCCGCTCGATAAACCTCGACTTGATGTACGGCCTGCCGCACCAGACGGCGCGCAACACGCTGGCCACCATCGACAAGGTCCTATGGCTGAAGCCGGAGAGGATCGCCCTGTTCGGCTACGCTCACGTCCCCTGGATGAAGACCCACCAGCAGCTGATCGAGGTCGCCGCCTTGCCCGGGCCGGCCGAACGTCTGGATCAGAGCGAGGCGGCGGCGGAGAGACTGCAGGCGGCCGGCTACATCCGCATCGGCCTGGATCATTTCGCCCTGCCGTCCGACGAGCTGGCGGTCGCGCTGGCGGAGGGCCGGCTGCATCGCAACTTCCAGGGCTACACAGCCGACGCGGCAGGCGCGCTCCTGGGCCTCGGGGCCTCGGCGATCGGCCGCACGCCGCGCGGTTTCATGCAGAACCTCGCCCAGGAGGTGGCGTGGCGAAACGCCGTGAAGGCAGGCCGGCTGCCGGTGGCGCGCGGCGTCGAGCTCACCGACGACGACCGGTTTCGCGGCGAGATCATCGAACGCCTGATGTGCGACCTCGCGGTGGACCTGGCGGCCGTCTGCCGCCATCACCGGCGCGATCCGGCCGAACTGACCCGCGAGTTGACCAGGCTGGGGCCGTTCCTTGCGGACGGCCTGGTGCAGGTCGACGGGGGACGGATCGAGGTCGTCGGCCACGGCCGGCTCGTCGTGCGATCGATCTGCGCCGTCTTCGACGCCTATTTCGAGCCCGAGTCCGGTCGCCACGCCAAGGCGCTCTGAGCTTGATCGCGATCAAGGGGACCGGGCCGCGACCGATGCAGGGTTCGGGCGGCATTCGGAGATACGCACATGCACATCACGCC
>CAZBXO010000015.1:29825-37518 GCA_964495645.1 uncultured Phenylobacterium sp.
CGGAACGCGGGCCTTGGGTGGCTGGTGATGAATATCGCGGGAAACGACACCTGGCGCGTGCGCAGCTGAGTCAAGGTGTCGAGGCCGGAGACGCCCGGCAGGCGTTCGTCGAGCACGAGGCAGCCCGGGGCCAACGGGCTCTTCAGCAGCAGAGCTTCGCCGCTGTCGTAGGTCTCGACGGCGAAGCCTTCCAGATCCAGCGCGAAGGCGAGCGACCGCCGCACGGCCGCGTCATCGTCGACGACGTGGATGGTGGTCCGGGAGGGGGTGACGCGTTGATCCATGCCGACAGTTTCTCACCCGCCGATCGAAGCGGCCTTGACCTCGCTCAACCGCTCAGAATCCGGCGAGCATGGCGATGCGGACCAGTTCCGAGAGACCGTTCGCGCGGGTCTTGCTCATCACGTTGGCGCGGTAGACCTCGACGGTGCGCTGGCTGATCCCGAGTTCGTAGGCGATCACCTTGTTCATCTTTCCCGCGATCACGCCGCGCAACACCTCGGTCTCGCGACCCGAGAGGGTCGAGAGCATCTGCTCGAACCGCTGGCGCTCCTCGGCGTGCGCATCGGATTCCGCCTTGGAGTCCAGCGCCATGCGGATGGAGCGCAGCAGCACATCGTCGTCGAAGGGCTTTTCGATGAAGTCGATGACCCCCGCCCGCATGGCCTCGACGGCGAGCGGCACATCGCCATGGCCGGTGATCACCACAACCGGAAGCCGGATGCCGCGCTCCTTCAGCTTCCGCACCAGTTCGAGACCGTTCATCTCCGGCATGCGCACGTCGGTGACGATGCAGCCGCCGTCCAGGCTGTCCGCTACCGCGAGAAACTCGAGCGCCGACGCATAGGTCCGCGCCGGCAGGTCGTTCATCTCCAGCAGGAAGCCGAGAGAGGTGCGAATCCCCTCATCGTCGTCGATCAGGTGGACAAGCGGCGCGTTCATGTCAGGCGGCCTCCTCCTCGCGGACGCCAGGCAGGGTGAAGTGGAAGATTGTCCCTCCCTTGGGGTTGGCGTCCACCCAGATGCGCCCGCCGTGGGCTTCGACGATCGTGCGGGATATCGACAGACCGATCCCCATGCCCTGCGCCTTCGTGGTCATGAAGGGCTGGAAGAGCTGGGCGACCGCCTCTTCGCTGATGCCGTGCCCGGTGTCGCTGACGTAGACCTCGACCATGTCGTCGTCCGCGGGCCGCGCGCCGACGTAGAGGTCCTTGACGGTCGACTCCTCCATCGCCTCGATCCCGTTGCGGATCAGGTTCAGCGCCACCTGCTGGATCTGCACCTTGTCGGCGAGCACCAGGTTCACGCGGCTATCGATCTCGTACCGAAGCCGTACGCTGCGTTCCCGCGCGCCGACCATCGCCAGCGCGCCGGCTTCCTCGAGAAGCTTCGGCAGGCTCTCGATGCGCCGCTCGGCCTCGCCCTTGGAGACGAAGTCGCGCAGGCGCCGGATGATCTGCCCGGCCCGCAGCGCCTGTTCTGCGCCCTGCGCGATCATGTCGGCCAGGCGCTCCTCGTCGAGCGGCTTGCGCTTCATCAGGACAAGGCAGCCCTTCATGAAGTTGGTCGCCGCGGTGAGAGGCTGGTTGAGCTCGTGGGCCATGGCCGAGGCCATCTCGCCCAGGGCGGTGAGCCGCGACACATGGACCAGCTCGCCCTGGACGTCCTGCAGGCGTCGCTCGGCCGCGTCTCGCTCAGTGAGGTCACGGACGAAGCCGGTGAAGAACCGCTGCTGGCCGGAGACCATCTCGCCCACCGCCAGCTCCATCGGGAAGGTCGACCCGTCCTTGCGCTCCCCGACGACGACCCGGCCGATGCCGATGATCCGCCGTTCCCCCGTCGACATATAGCGCGCCAGATAGCTGTCGTGCTGCGTCCGGTACGGGTCCGGCATCAGCATGCGCACGTTCTTGCCGATGACCTCGGACGCGGTCCAGCCGAACTGCCGCTCGGCCGCGGTCGAGAACGATTGGATGAGACCGTGCTCGTCGATGACGATCATGGCGTCCGGCACCGTGTCGAGAATCGACTGCAGGTGCGCCTCGCGGGCCTGCGCATCGCGCGCCGCGCGCTTGAGCCGCTCGCCGCCCGCGCCGATGGCAAGGGTCAACGCCATGAAGATCCCGGCGCGCACCATGGTCTGCGGCTCGTCGAAGGTCCCGAAGCCGATGGCCGAAAGGCTGAACACGATCGACAGCCCGCCAGCGAGCATGGTGGGCCCGAAGCCCCCGACGGCCGCCGCGGCGAGCAGCGCCGGGACGAACATGAGGAACACCAGATCGTCGTGGAAGAAGGGGTCCATGAGGACCCGTAACCCGAGGCAGGCCGCCGCGGCGGCGATCGCGACGGCATAGCCGGCGGCCCACGCCAGGCCGGGCCGTCCGCTCGTTCCAGGCGTCGAGCGCGCTTCCATCGGCGCAGCGGTAGGTCCGAAGCTCGGCTGTGACAAGGTGGAGGGTCCTAGCCGGCGGGGCACGGCGCGCGCTGCGTGAAACTGGTGACGACGAGCGCCGCCCCGGTCGTGGCGAAGGCCGCCGCCAGCAGGAAGGCGACGCCCTGGGGTGTCCTTTCCGGACCGCCGAGCGCAAGAATGGCGGCGGCGGCGAGGCTGGTCAGGGCCGACGCCAGAAGCCAACGCCAGGCGATCAGCGGACGCAGGCGGAATGAAGCGGCCAGCTGAAAGCTGCCGTCGATCGCCAGAGCCCCGGCGAGGATGAGGAGGGCTGCGAACGCCCCCGTCGTCGGGTTGAAGAGGAGGTAGGCCCCCAGCGCGATCGCCGACAGCGCCACAGCAGAGCCTAGCCAGCGCAGACCACCGGTGAAGGTCAGAAGGGCGACGCCGAGCATCAGCGCGCCCGCGAACCAGAGGAGCCATCCACCGACCCCGCCGACGGCGACGGTCGTCGCGGCGGGGAACGCCACCGCCGCGGCTGCAAGCAGCAGCATGCCGGCCCCGACCCAGCGCGCCGGGCGTCGTCGATGAGGGTGCAGGTGCGAGAGCGGGCCGCGCGCCTGCGGCGCGGGCGCGTTCATCGGACGGTCTCCACCGTCGCCGCGTGCGGAACGCGATCACCGAGCACGTCCTCGACATAGAGGTGGCGGACAACGACGTAGGCCACGACGGCGAGCGGGGTGGCGAACAGAACCCCCAGCGGGCCGAGCAGGACGCCCATCGCCAGGACGGCGAACAGGGTCAGCCCCATCGGCAACTCGACCATCTGTCGCAGGAGCAGCGGCGTCAGGACGTTGGCCTCGATCTGGGAAGATCCGAGGTAGATGGCGACGCTCCAGGCGAAGGCCTGGGGTCCCTGGGCGGCGGCGAGAATGAGGCCGGGAACCGTGGCGGCCCACGGCCCGATCACGGGCACGAACTGCGCGAGACCGGCCAGGACGCCGAGGGCCAGCGGCGAGGGCACGCCCGCCCACCAGAGGCCGAGACCGACGGAGCCGCCGACCACCAGCATCGAAACGAGGGAGCCGAGCAGCCAGCGGTTCAGGGCGTGGCCGCAGGCGGCCGCGACCTCGGTCGCGCGGGCCCGGCCGCGGATGGGGACGAGACGCAGGGCGCCGCGAAGGTAGGTGGCCGGGTGGAACGCCAGGTAAAGGCCGCTGAACAGCACGATCACGGTCGCCGCCGCGGCGCTGAGCGAGCCGCGGACAAGACGTGTGGCGGTCTCGACGACGAGACCGTCGGCGTTCCGCAGGCGCTGCAGATCGTCGAGCACGTAGGCGCCCAGCGGCGAGCGCGACAGCGGCGCCTGCAGGGCGGTCCAGGCCTTCGGCAGGAGATCCCCGAGCGTGGCCGCCTGTACGGCGATCTGCTGGCCGAACAGCCAGACCGCGCCGCCGATCACCAGGCCGAAGCCCGCGACGGCCAGGATGAGCGCCACCCTCCGGGGCAGGCCGAGGCGCCGGGTCAGCGGTTGCGCGAGGGCGTTGAGCAGGACCGCGACCAGGATCGCGCCGAACGCCAGCAGCAGCACGTCGGCGAGGCGCCAGATCAGCAGCCCTGCGGCGAAGACGGCGGCCGCCTGCAGGACGGCGCCGGGCCGGCGCAGGCGCGTCCGCAAGCGCGACAGCGCCAGCTGCGCGCCGGGCGGCTTCAATGCGACATCAGGACCGGACACGGCGGCGCCTCCAGCATCGCCCTCGTCGCGCCGCCGAGCACGAACTCGCGCACGCGGGTGTGCCCGAAGCCGCCCATCACCAGCAGATCGGCCCGGGTGGCCGCGGCGTAAGCCGCCAGCCGGTCGCCGATCGACTGTCCCTGGTCCGGGCGCTCGTCGACCTCGGCGGCCACGCCGTGCGCCGCGAGGTGACGGACAAGGTCGCCGGCCATGCCCTTCACGGCCTGCGGCTTCTCGCCGACGGCGACGAAGATGCGCACGTCGCGCGCCCTGGCGAGCAGCGGGAGCGCATCGGCCACCGCCCGGGCCGCGCGCGCGCCGCCGTCCCAGGCGATGGCGACCGTGTCGAAGCCGTCAGCCGCCATGATCTCTTGGCTTTCGCGATAGACCAGGACCGGACGGCCGGAGCCGAACAGCAGCGCCTCGGCCAGCCCCCGTTCCGCCTGCACGGCCGGCCCGATCGCGACCAGCGATAGGTCCCGGGTGCGGGCACGCGCAGCGACGACATCGGCTTCCTCGAACAGGCGCGCGACGACGCACTCGGTGCGCAGCGGAGCGCCGGTCGCCTGAGCGGCCGTACGCGCGCAGTTGGCCTGGAACGCGGCCATCGCCGCGCTGCGCGCCTCCTCCTGCTGGGCGATCTCGTCGAGATGGGCGACGGCGTTGGCCAGGGCGTTGCGGATGGCGGGGATGTCGACGCGCACCGAAAGCAGGGTCAGGTCGCCTCCGATCCGGCTGGCGAGGGCGACGCCCGTTCGCAACGCCCGCTCCGGCGTCGCATCGGGATAAGTGAGAGCTGTCAGAAGCAGATCGCGGTAGGCCATGGCGAATACCTCAGTTGCCCAGGAGGCTGTCGAAGTAGGCGATCAGGTCTTCACCTTCGGCGCGTGTGAAGCTGACGGCCGGCATGCGGTCGTAGCCGTGCGCCGAGATCTCGGCGAAGCGCTTCTCCAGCGACAACGGGTTGTAACGGCGAGCGAGCTTGTAGAACGCCGGTCCGTCGCGCGTGTCGTCGTCCAGTCCGACCGTGTGACAGCCGGCGCAACGCCGGGCCGCGAAGTCGTGACCGCGCTGCTGGGCAGGCGTCAGCTTTGGCAGGGAGGGCACGCTCGCCCAATCCGGGCCGGGCGGCGTCGAAGCACAGGCCGCAAGCAGCAGGCTCCCGGCGCAAAAGAGGAATCGCATGGCGTTCATGGCCAGGCTCCGAAGGGCTTGGCGGATGCGCGACCGTTAGCGGCCCCGTATCCGCAGGGGGGGGCCGGTCAGTGGCTCAGGAGCACGAAGCCGCCGGGCCGGGTGAGGAAGCTGTCGGTGACGCCGCCGAACGCCCACTCGCGCAGGCGGCTGTGACCGTAGGCGCCCGCGACGATCAGATCGGCGCCGTTCAGGCCCGCGATCCGCTCGAGCTCGTACTCCACGGCTTCGTGGACGCTGGCCGTGACCGACGGGCGGGCGTTCACGCCGTGCCGCTTCAGATTGGCGACCACGTCGTCCAGCTCGAACGCGGCGGCTTCGGCCTTGTCCGGGTTGACGACCGCGGCGACCACCACCTCCTCGGCGCGCAGCAGGAACGGCATCGCGTCGGTGATGGCGCGGCGGCATTCGCGCGTATTCTTCCAGGCGACGAGCACCGACTTGCCGGCCAGGTGCGCGCCGCTGTCCGGAACGACCAAGAGGGGGCGGCCCGCGGCCATGGCGACGTCTCCGGGGTCTGCCGACTGCAAAGCGCTGCGGCGGCTGCGCGGACTGACCACGATGAGGTCGGCGGCGTGCGCGGTGCTCACGAGCGCCCGGTGCGGGTAGTCCCGGATGACTCGCCATTCGAAGTCGGCGCCCGCGGCGTCGCGGCGGAACGCGGTTTCGGCGGCGTCGAGGTTCTTGTCGATCTGTTCCTGGACGAGGCCGGCCCACTCCCCGGCCGAGAACCCTTCGAACGGTCCCGAGAGAAGCGAGGCGTCGAAGGTCTCCGCCCCGAGCCCGATCAGCCGGGCATCAAGGCTGCGCGCGAAGCGGGCCGCGAACTCGACCCGGCGGGTCGACGTCAGACCGGGCTCGGCATGGACAAGGATCGTGGCGTAGCTCGGGGTCGGGACGACCGCCTGGGTCGCCGGACGTTCCATCGTCTGTTGCATCATCGGCTCCTTTGCCAGATCGGTCGACGGACGCCTGCGACCGCCCAAGCGAATGCGGTCCTCAAGCGGCAAGCGCCTCCAGGGCGGTCCACTTCCGGACCTGGAAGCGGCGGGTCGAAGGAAACTCGACGATCGCGTCGCCCTGCAGCTTGGTCAGCATGCGCGAGACCGTCTCGATCGTGAGGCCCAGGTAGTCGGCCATGTCCTGGCGGCCCATGGCGAGGTTGGCCGCATCGTCGCCACCCTTCTGGGCGATCGACATCAGGAAGCTGGCCACCCGTTCGCAGGCGCTCTTGCGGCCCAGCATCACGACGTGGTCCTGCAGTCGCTCCATTTCCAGGCGCTGCGCCTCGAGGATGGCGCGGTCGAGTTCGGCGTCGCCGGCCGCCGCGCGCACGGCGCTGCGGCGGACCACCAGGATCTCGCAGTCGTCCAGCGCCTCGGCGCCGAACCGGTGATCGGGGCCCGGCTCCAGGCCGAGGAGGTCGCCGGGGTAGTAGAAATCGCCCACCTGGCGACGACCGTCGACGGTGAAGCGGCTGGTGCGGACCACGCCGCGGACCACCCGGTAGAGCATCTCCACGGGGTCATCCTGAGCGTAGATCTCCTCGTTGCGGCTGTAGGTCATCCGCATGCCGTGACGATCGAAGGCATCGGTCAGAGCGGAGGCCGGTCGGGCGCCGCGCGGGTCGTCGAGGGGGTAGGCCAGGGTCATGGCGGGCTCCAGTTCGATGACCAAGAGCTACCGCCGAGCCGACCGGCCCGACATTCGTGAGCGACCACTAAGTACCAGTACGGAGGCTCCGGCAGCGCGTTTCGGGACGGGCGCCAAGGCCGCCGCCGGCGGCCGGCCCCGCGCACTGTTGGGGCCGGCGCAGACGGTCTTAGGCGGGCTTCCTGCGCGCTCGGCCCAGGAGGGTGATCAGGGCGGCCGCAGCCGACAGCGCCGCCGCGGCCGTGGCGATCGGGTGAGCCTTGACCTCCTCCACCGCCTTCCGGGCAAGGTGCTTCGCTTCCGGCGTGGCCTTGTCAGCCAGCGCCTTGGCGGCCTCGCGTAGCGCCTGCGCGGCCTGGGCGACGGCCTTCTCGGCGTCGTCGCTCAGATCGTCGGCGGCCTCGCGCAGGGTCTTGGCGACATCCTCGAGGGTGTCTTCGACCTCATGCTTCATCTTGCGGGTCAGTGACTTGGACATGGCGGGATCTCCTGGTTGGCGGCTTGGCCTCAAACTGCTGCGGCGGCGGGCTCGCCGCCTTGACCTGCCTCAATCGCGCGGCCTGTGACGACGGAGCGCGACAGAGCTTCGAGAAGCGCCTCGCGCGCGGCGTCGCTGGGTAGGGCCTCGAGTTGATCGCGCTCAAAGCCTACCGGATTTTGCGTCCCTATCCTCGCGCCCGAGGGAGGAACCCGGACGATGAACCGCCTCAAAGGAAAGG
>CAZBXO010000016.1:0-19430 GCA_964495645.1 uncultured Phenylobacterium sp.
GGTCTGCAGGCGGGTGTCGCCGCGGGAGAGCCAGTGGTCGGCGCCCTTCTGGACGACCAGCTCGTAGGGCTTGCCGGCCTTCTTCAGGGCCTCGGCCATGATCTCGCTCTGCTCGACCGGCACGACGCTGTCGTCCTTGCCGTGGATCATCAGGATGGGGATCGAGGCCTTGTGCGCCAGCGCCGCCGGCGAGATCTCCGCCAGCTTTGGATCGCGGCCGTTCTCGACGCCCATGAAGCGGGTCCAGTACTTGAACGAGGCGTCGCGGACGCGGCCGATCATGCGGCCGAGGTCGGCGACGCCGGCGACCGCGACGGCGCAGCGGTAGACGCCGGTGTCGATGGTGGCGCCGGCTAACGCCGCGTAGCCGCCGTAGCTGGCGCCCACGATGCACACGCGCTTGGGATCGATCACGCCCTGGGCCGCTAGATGGCGTACGCCGTCCGAAAGGTCGGTCTGCATCTTGCGGCCCCACTGGCCGTAGCCTGCTTCCAGGAAGTCGTCGCCGAGGCCTTCGGAGCCGCGGAAGTTCACCTGCAGCACCGCATAGCCGCGCGACGCCATCGCCTGCGCCCACCAGTCGAAACCGGCGGTATCGCGCGCCGCCGGGCCGCCGTGCGGGAAGACGACGAGCGGCAGGTTCTTCGCCTCGCGGCCGCGCGGCAGGGTCAGGTAGCCGCTGAGCTCGGTTCCGTCGGCGGCTTTGTAGCGGACTGTCTTCTGCGGGGAGATATCCTCGGCCTTGAGGTCGAGGTACTCGGCGCCGAGCCAGTCGGCCTGACGGGTGGCGAGGTCAACGAGACCGTATCGCGGGCCCTCGGTCGGCGAGTCGAGGCGGAACACGACCTTCTTGCGGTCGGCGGACCAGGACTCCAGTGAGACGGCGCCCATGCTGGCGAAGGAGCCTTTGACGGTGTCCCACGCCCGCTGGTCGGCGGGATCGAAGAACACGTAGTCCAGGACATCGCCCTTCATGACGGACATGCCGATCATCCGCCCGTCCTGGCGATCCCGGACCGGCGCCTGGGCCCCGCGGAGGGTGATCGGCGTCGCGGGCTCCGCGCCGTCTAGGCGCACCTCGCGCCAGGACCAAGCGCCGTCCTCGCGCCAGGCGTAGAGCACCGACTTGCCGTCGCGGCCCAGCCCCATCATCTGGGGACGATCGTTGAAGGCGGTCGTCTTGACGGCGGTCTTCCAGCCGTCCTTTACCTGCACCTTCAGAGCCCATTCGCCGGTGCGGGAGCTGTAGATCTCCTGGGCTACGGCCTCGCCGTCAGGCCCGACGACCCAGTCGACCGTTCCGTCGCCGCCGGTCTCCACCAGGCGATTGCCGCCATTGGCGACGTCGTAGCGATAGAGCGCGGCGTGGCCGAGGTCTCCCTGCACGTACATGCCCTGCAGGAAGACGTAGTCCTTGCCGTCGCGCTTGCGCACAACCGGCATGTCCAGGATGGCCTGCAGGTCCGCGTCGGCCTTGGTCATCAGCGGCGTCAGCTTCTTGGAGTCGATGTCGATCACCGAGGCGAACAGCCACTCGCCCCAGGCATCGATGAACCCCCAGGCGTTGCGGGTCGCGGAGGAGACGACCACGAGGTCCTTGTCGCCCGCCCACTGTACGGCGCGAACCTTCACCTCGCCGGTCAGGCCGCGGAGCAGGATCTTCCCGCTCGCGAGTTCGCGCACGACGATCGAGCGCTGTTCGCCGTTGGTGACCACGAACGCCAGCGCATGGCCGCTGGGCGACAGCGAGATCGCCTCGATCGACGGCAGCTTGCCGTAGGCCGTCAGCGGCGCGGCGCGGGCGGAGACGGCGGCGCTGAGGCTCGCAAGCGCGAGGAAAAGCGATACGGCGATGCGGACGAGCACTTGCGATCCCTTTGTTCGTTGGACGGCGCTACCTGGCCATTGCTTCAGGGAATTCAAGTCGCTGCGCGAGATCGCCACAGTCGGCTCCATCATCTGGCCGGGTTGTGCTTCTCGAGGAAGGCGACGACCGCCTGCAGCGTCGCCAGCCGGGTCTCGCCCCGCGACAGCCAGTGGTCCGCGCCGGGCTGAACCACCAGCTCCACGGGCTTGCCGGCGCGCCGAAGCGCATCGGCCATGACCTGGCTCTGCTCCAGCGGCACGACCGTATCGTCACGGCCATGGATCAGAAGCACCGGGACCTCCGCCCGAGCCGCATGCGTGATCGGAGAGATCTCGGCGAGCGAAGGATCGCGGCGGGTCTCCGCGCCCATGAAGCGGGTCCAGTAGCGCTGCGCGGCGAGCCCGTCCTGGTTCCGCGACCAGTTCACGAACCGCCGCAGGTCAGAGAGGCCGGCCACCGAAGCGGCGCATCGGTACACGCCGGGATCGAGCGTCACGCCGGCGAGCGCCGCGTAGCCGCCGTAGCTGCCGCCCACGATGCACACCCGCTTCGGGTCGATGACGCCCCGGGCCGCCAGGTGACGGACGCCGTCGGAGAGGTCTGTCTGCATCTTGCGGCCCCACTCCCCGTACCCGGCCTCCAGGAAGGCCTGCCCGAAGCCGTCCGAGCCGCGAAAGTTGACCTGCAGCACCGCGTAGCCGCGGGACGCCATCGCCTGGGCCCACCAGTGGAAGCTGGGCGTATCGCGTGAGGCCGGGCCGCCATGGGGGAAGACGACGAGGGGCAGGTTCCTCGGCTCCGCGCCATGCGGGACCGTCAGGTAGCCGGAGAGATCGAGGCCGTCCCTGGCCTTGAATTTCACCCCCTGAACTGGGGAGATGTCGGCCGGCGTGAGCTTCTGGTACCGGCCGCCGAGCCAGTTGGCCGACTTGGCGTCGAGATCGACCAGCGCGTAGGCCGGGCCTTCGGTGCGGGAGTCGGCGAGCACCACGATCTTGCGGCGGTCGTGCGACCACGACTGGAGCAGGACCCGGTCGCCCTTGAAGGCGGCCTTGACGGAGTTCCATGCCTTCTGGTCGGCGGGATCGAAGAAGGTGTAGCTGTCCTCGTCGCCCTTCAGGCTGCGGAACCCGATCAAGGCGTGGGTCTCGGGATCGTAGATCGGGCCGTCGCTGTCATCGACGTCGAGCGGCTCGCTCCAGACTCCCTCGGGGCCGACCTCGCGGATCGTGTAGCGATCCGCCTCCATCTGGCCGACCAGAATCGAGCGGCCGTCGCGGCCGAGGCCGATGAGGTAGGGCCGGTCGTTCTTGGCCTCGACGCTCTTGACCTCTTTCCATCCTGCGCCCTGCTTCAGCTGCAGCGCCCAGCGGCCGCTCTCCACGTCGTAACGCGAGCGGGCGAGCGCGACGCCGTCCTGCCCGAGCACGAAGTCGGCCGTGTTGCGGTCGCCGATCTCACCGTAGTGGGCGTCGCCGCTCTTCAGATCGACCTCGAAGACGGTGAGCACGCCGCGGCCCGCCGGGAACGACACGCCCTTCAGGAAGAGCGTCGGCTTGCCCCGCACGGTGCGGACCTCCGGCGCGTCGTAGAGGACGTTGAGGGTCATCCCGCCCTTTCCGCTGTCGCGGTCGCGCAGGTTGGTGCCCGTGCCGCCCCGCCCGGGCGCATGCTTCAGCAGGGGCTCCATCTTGCCGGTGCGGATGTCGAGGTCGGTTCCGAGGAACCACTCCTGCCGCGGGGCGATCACGTCGACGATCTGGGTCGTCCGCGAGGTGGTGATGATGACGTGGTCGGGACCGGCCCAGTCGATGCGGCGCACCTTGGTGTCGCCCATACCGTAGGTCTTGCCGTCACCGCCGCCCACCGGCTTGATGATGAGGCCGCGCTGGTCGCCATTGGAGATCATCACCGCCAGGGTCACGCCGTCGGGCGAGAGCTGGACGTCCTCGATGTTCGGCAGGCCGCCGTAGGCCTCCAGCGGCGCGGCCGCGGCCCTCCCGCACATCATCGCCAGCGCCAGGCCGAGCGCGGCCATCCCCCTGATCATCTGCGTTCCCCCACACCCTCGCTCTCAGAGTGCCGTCACGGAAACGCACGCGCAAGCTGCGCCGTCGGCGTCAGTTCACCTCGGTCTTCTTGGGGGGTTCGGGCGGCAGGGGGGCGACGGGGATGCCGTCCTCGACGAGGCTGCGGACCTCGGCGGGCGAGGCCTGGCCGTAGATGCCGCGGTCCTCGGACTTGCCCTCGTGGATGGCGCGGGCCTCCTTGGCGAAGGCGTCGCCGACGTCGTCGAAGGTCTCCTCCACGTGGCGGCGCAGGCGGCCCATGGCCTCCATCATCACCGCCTGCGGGACGGCGGGCGCCTGCGGGGCGGCGGTCTTCTTCGTGCCGGCGACGGCGGGGGCCATGATCTGTTTGCGCACCGCTGCGGAGTTGCAGACCGGGCAGGAGAGCAGGCCGCGCGCCTGCTGGTCGTCGTAGTCGGACGAGGAGCCGAACCAGCCTTCGAAGCCATGTTCGTGTTCGCAGGTGAGGGCGTACTTGATCATGGGCCGGTGAACGCCCGCGCGTTGGCGAGAGCCGGGATGGCGGCGCGGGCCTTCCTGACCTCCGCCGGATCGAGGTCGGCGAAGAGCACGCCGGGCTCGTCGTGGTCAAGCTTGCCCAGCACCTCACCCCAGGGGCCGACGGCGATCGTGCGGCCCCAGGTGCCGCGGCCGTCCTCGTGGCGGCCGCCCTGGGCGGGGGCGATGACGTAGCTGCCGGTTTCGATGGCGCGCGCCCGCATCAGCACGTCCCAGTGCGCCTCGCCGGTGGGCCGGGTGAAGGCCGACGGGATCGCCAGCACCTCGGCGCCGGCGACCGCGAGCGCGCGGTAGAGGGCGGGAAAGCGCAGGTCGTAGCAGATGGTCAGGCCGAGCCTCACGCCGTCGATGTCGTGGGTCACCGCCCGGTCACCGGGCTCGTAGGTGTGGCTCTCCCGCGTCGAGCCGCCGCCGGGCAGGTCGACGTCGAACATGTGCAGCTTGTCGTAAGTCGCGGCGACCTGGCCGTCGGGCCGGATGAGAACGAGCCGGTTGGCGGCCTTGCCGTCCTCGCGTCTCACCAGCGCGGAGCCGATGAGGATCCAGACGCCGGACTCGCGGGCGGCGTCGGCCAGGCCGCGGACGACGGGGTCCTCGGCCTGGGTCTTCAACTGCGGGAGCAGGGTCTCGCGGTCGCGCTGGAGGATGTTGGTCCCCTCCGGCGTCGCGACCAGGCGCGCGCCGCCGGCCGCCGCCTCCCGCACGAGCGGGAGGACGTGCGCCAGCGCGGCGTCATGCGACGCCGGCGTGCGAGTCTGGACGAGCCCGACCTTCATCACTGCTCACTTAGTCGACACACACCCCTCCGTCATCCCGGACGGCCGTAGGCCGATCCGGTACCCAGCCGCTCAGAAGCCGGAACTGCTGGGTCCCGGGTCTCCGGCGCTGGCCGTTAGGCCGCCTGCAGCAGCGGGTCGAGCTGGCCGGAGCGTTCGAGGGCCATCATGTCGTCGCAGCCGCCGATGTGGCGCTCGCCGATGAAGATCTGGGGGAAGGTGGTGCGGCCCGAGCGCCGGATCATCTCCTGGCGCTTGTCGGGATCGAAGGCGGCCTCGATCTCGGTGAATTCGACGCCCTTGCGCTCCAGGAGGTCCACCGCCCGCACGCAATAGGGGCAGTAGGGCTTGGTGTAGATGGTGACCTGGGTCATGGCCTCTCTAACGAGCGTCCTGTCGCTTAGGCTTCATATGGTGAGTCCGGCCGCGGCTTGAACCCGGGCGACGACGGCCAGATCGACGCGGGCGGCCCCGGCGGCCTTCAGCGCCCGCGCGCAGCCCTCGGCGGTGGCGCCGGTGGTCAGCACGTCGTCGATCAGCAGAATGCGCAGGCCCTGGACCTTGGCGGGATCGGCGGCGAAGGCGCCGGCCACGTTGCGCCGGCGGCCCGACCCCGAGCGGCCGCCCTGGGTCGCGGTAGCGCGGATCCGGCGGAGGGCGTCGGGCAGGTAGGGCGTGCCGGTCAGCTTCGCGAGCGGGCGGGCGATCTCGGCGGCCTGGTTGTAGCGACGGCGCAGGAGGCGGAAGCGGTGCAACGGCACCGGCGCGATGGCGTCGGCGGCCTCGATGAGCTCGGTCGCGGCGCGGCTGATCCAGCGGGCCAGCATGGGGGCGAGGTCCACGCGGTCGGCGTGCTTGAGCTTCAGGATCGGGTCGCGGGAGGTCTCGTCGTAGAGACAGGCGGCGCGCGCGGCGTCGAAGGCGCGGGGCTTTGCCAGGCAGGCGGCGCAGCGGGCGCCGATGTCGAACTCGAACGGCACGCCGCAGCCGTCGCAGACCGGGCCGTCGAGGAAGCGGATGCGGCTCCAGGCGGCGGCCGTGAAGCCGCCGGCGAGCGGGCGCGGGCCGGGATCGATCGTCTGGGGCGGCAGGACCAGGTCCAGCGCGCCGCGCCAGGCCGCGCTCAAACGGGGGCCCGGTTCCCAACGCCCGCCGAACTCGCCATCTTCCGCGCGCAATGGCCGCCCCGCCCCGCCCAAGTCCACCAAAGCTCTTCGACCGCGCCCTGGTGCGCAAGCGCCTCGACCGGGCGGCGCGCAACTATGACGGGGCCGACTTCCTGCAGCGCCGGGCCGCGGAGGACGTGGCCGAGCGCCTGGGGGCCATCATGCGCACCTTTGCCGTGGGCGTCGACCTGTCGGCGCGTCGCGGGGCCTTCGCCGAGACCGTGCCGGCGGGCAAGGTGGGGTTCCTGGTGGAGGCTGACCTGTCGGCGCGGATGTTGGCCGGGCGATCCGGCGCGCGGGTGGTGGTCGACGAGGAGCGGCTGCCGTTCGCGGATGCCTCACTCGACCTGATCGTCTCCACCACCGGCCTGCACTGGACCAACGACGTGGTCGGCGCGCTGATCCAGGCGCGCCGGGCGCTGAAGCCCGACGGCCTCTTCATCGGCGCGTTCCTGGGCGGCACGACGCTGACCGAGCTGCGCCAGGCGCTGACCGCGGCCGAGGCGGAGATCCTCGGCGGAGCGGGTAGCCGGGTCTCGCCCTTCGCCGACACCCGCGACGCGGCCGGCCTGCTGCAGCGGGCCGGATTCGCCATGCCGGTCGCCGACGTGGACACGGTCAGGGTCACCTACGACCATCCGCTGAAGCTCTTCTACGACCTGCGGCGGATGGGCGAGACCAGCGCGCTGGCCGAGCGGCACCCGAAACCGCTGACCCGGCGGCTGATGCACCGTGCGTTCGAGATCTACTTCCAGCGGTTCGCCGGAGAGGACGCCCGGGCGCCGGCCACGTTCGAGATCGTGACGCTCACCGGCTGGGCGCCGGCGGCGGACCCCTGAGCTTTTCCTTCGGCGCCCGCGCCACGTCGTCGATGAAGCGGGCGTAGAAGGCGGCGGCGCGTTCGAGGCCGGGGCCGGAGATGGTCGAGGGCGTGTCTCCGCTCGAGTGGTAGTAGACCTCCGAGCTGATCAGCTGGGCCGACGGCAGGCCGGCGCGGATGTAGGCGCCGAGGTCGCCGGGGGCGCTGTTCGACGGGACGTAGCTGGTCGCGACGCCGAACTCCTGGCTGGCCTTGGCCATCAGCTCGAAGACCAGCGGGCCGACGTTGACCGCGCCGGCGCCCTTCGGCGTCTCGGTGGTGGCGCCGCCCCAGACCCCGGAGGCGTAGTTGTCCTGCTTCGGGTCGAGCCGGGCTTCCTGGCCGACGGCGATCTGGGCCAGGTGCTCCAGGTTCATCACCAGCACGGTCCGGGCGATGATGTCGGGGTGGGCCTTGATGAAGGCGGCCGGGCCGTTGGCCGAGTGGTGGCCGCCGGAGACCACGAACACCAGCGTCCGCTCCGGCGGGCGGCCGCGGTGGGCGAAGTAGTCGGCCAGCGCCAGCATCACCGCCAGGCCGTCGGCGTTGTCGTCGGCCCCGTCGTACCAGGCGTCGGCGTGGGCGTTGACGATCACCACCTCGGGGCTGCGGCCAGGGATGGTGGCGACGCCGTTCCAGGCGGTGAGGCCGGCGCGGGTCTCGCTGGTCAGGCTGAACCTGCCGCGCACCGGGCCCTTGCCGATCACGCTCTCGACGAAGGCGCCGTCGTCGCCCCCGACCAGGAAGCACGGCGCGCGCTCGCAGCCGTAGCGGTTGTCGTAGAAGAGCAGGTTGCCCGGGCTTTCGACGGCGTTGATCACCGCCACCGCCCCGCGCCGCTCGAGCTCGCGGGCGACGCCCTTCTCGCGCGCGGCGAACAGGCTGTCGTCGGGCACGACGTTGATCACGGCGGCCTTGCCGCGGACGTCGACGTTGGCGAGCTCGGCGGCGGAGCCGCGGCCGACGAAGACCAGCGGGCCCTCGGCGGCCTTGGGACTGGTATCGGCGTTGCGGATAGGGACGGCCGTCTGCAGCACCACATCCGGGCTGCCCGGTGTGGAGAGCCGGACCTCCCAGGCCTTGGGCAGCCAGAGCGGGTTCTCCGAGGGATAGCTCTCAGCGCGGGCGTCCTTCAGGCCCACGGCCCTGAGGCGGGCGACCGCCCAGTCGACGGTGTCCTTCTCGGCCGGCAGGCCGCTGATCCGGCCCCAGAGCGGCTCACCGCGCGCCTTCGACGCCAGCGAGAACCCGACGATGGTCTTCACGTCTGCCATCATCTTCGCGGCGGTCAGGGCGCGGCGGACGTCGTCCTTTGGGCGGCCGTGGAAGGGCGTCGGGCCATAGGGGTTCGGCCCGGCGCGGAAGGTGGGTTGGTCAGGGGCGGTGACCGGTCCCGGCAGGGGGACGCCGAACCAGGGCTGGGCGTGGGCGGCGCCCGCCAGCGCCAGGCCGAGCGCGATCCCGAGCGCGAGCTTCATGGCGTCCCCTCCCCGTTTCCGGCGAGCCTATTCGCCGAGCAGGTGAAGCGCCACCTCGCGGCGGTGCGGCCGGGCGCGGTGCTCGAAGAGGTAGATCCCCTGCCACGTCCCGAGCGCCGGGCGGCCGCCGATCAGCGGGATGGTGAGATTCACGCCGGTGAGGGCGGCGCGCAGGTGGGCCGGCATGTCGTCGGGGCCTTCGTCCTGGTGGCGGTAGGCCGGGCTCTCGGGCGCGATCGCCGCGACCCAGGCCTCGAGGTCGCGCTGGACGTCAGGGTCGGCGTTCTCCTGGATCACCAGCGAGGCGGAGGTGTGGCGACAGAAGAGGGAGAGCAGGCCGGTCGTCATCCCCTGAGCAGCCGTCCAGGCGGCCACCTCACGGGTGATCTCGTGCAGGCCCTGGCCGCGCGTGGAGAAGCTGAGTGTGTGGGCCGCTTGCCTCACAGGAAATCGCGCAGCCAGGCGACCAGCGGCGGGTCGGCCGGCGGCATCGGATACTTGTCCATGTCGTTGGGCTTCACCCACGCGATCGCGGCGTGCTCCAGCGCCTGCGCCCGGCCCTCCCAGCGGCGGATCAGGTAGAGCGGCATCAAGAGGTGGAAGCTCTCGTATTCGTGGCTGGCGAAGACGAAGGGCGCGAGGCAGGCCTTGGTGACCTTGATCCCCAGTTCCTCCTCCAGCTCGCGGATCAGGCAGGCCTCGGGCGTCTCGCCGGTCTCGACCTTGCCGCCCGGGAACTCCCACAGCCCCGCCAACTGCTTTCCCTCCGGCCGCTGGCAGATCAGCACCCGCCCGTCGACATCGACGAGCGCCGCCGCGGCGACGAGGACGAGGGGCTTGGCGGTCATGGCGCCGGTTTCGGCGGGCTGCGGCCAAAAGGCAACTGCCGGGGCTATTCCCGACCGCATGGGTTGACATTAACGCCGCAAACCCCGATGTGCCGCTCGCGCTTCACACCGAAGCGCTATCGGCGCTCCAGCCGCGTGGGGCTCTCAGAACCGAGAGCCCAGCCTGTCGAGCGCGGAGAGAACCTCTCCATAGAGACGCCCATCACGCGGGGCGCTTCCCCATCGAACAGCCTCGCGGCGCCCCAGGAGTCTCCTGAGCGGGCGCGTTGGGCGCATACCTGAAAGTTACCCGTTTTGACCCAATTCACTGACCTTGGCCTGGCCAAGCCGCTGCTCAAGGCGCTGGCCGACGAGGGCTACACCACCCCCACGCCGATCCAGGCGCAGGCGATCCCCGGCGTGATGGCCGGCCGCGACCTGCTGGGCATCGCCCAGACCGGCACCGGCAAGACGGCCGCCTTCGCGCTGCCGATCATGCACCGCCTGGCCGAGAACCGGCATCCCGCCCCGCGCCGCAGCGCGCGCGTCCTGGTGCTCTCCCCCACCCGCGAACTCGCCACCCAGATCGGCGAGAGCTTCAAGGCCTACGGGCGCCACCTCGGCATCTCCGTGGCGGTGATCTTCGGCGGCGTGAAGTACGGCGGCCAGATGCGCGCCATGGCGCCCGGCGTCGACGTTCTGGTGGCCACCCCCGGCCGCCTGCTGGACCACCTGCAGGAGAAGTCGATCCACCTGGAAGGCGTCGAGACCTTCGTGCTCGACGAGGCGGACCAGATGCTCGACATGGGATTCATCGTCCCGATCCGGAAGATCGTGAAGTACGTGCCGCGCCAGCGGCAGACACTGTTCTTCTCGGCCACGATGCCGGGCGAGATCGAGAAGCTGGGCGCCGAGATCCTGGGCGCGAACCCGCTGAAGGTGTCGGTGACGCCGCAGGCGACCACCGTCGAGCGGATCAACCAGAAGGTCCTGTTCGTCGAGGCGACCCGCAAGCGCGCGCTGCTGACCGAGCTGTTCGACGACGCCAGCTTCAAGCGCGTGATCGTCTTCACCCGCACCAAGCGCGGCGCCGACCGCGTGGCCAAGGGCCTGGAGCAGGCCGGCGTCGATGCCGCAGCCATCCACGGCGACAAGAGCCAGGGCCAGCGCGAGCGGGCCCTGGCCTCGTTCAAGGCCGGCGAGGTCCGCGCCCTGGTCGCCACCGATATCGCCGCCCGCGGCATCGACATCGATGCGGTGAGCCACGTGGTGCAGTTCGACCTGCCCAACGTGCCGGAAGCCTATGTGCACCGGATCGGGCGGACGGCGCGGGCCGGCGCCGACGGCTCGGCGGTGGCGTTCTGCGCCGACGACGAGCGGGGCCTTTTGAAGGACATCGAGAAGGTGTCACGCCAGCGGATCCCGTCCTTCGACCGGCGCAACGACCGCCACCTGGGCGCGGCGACTGCGGCGATGCCCGAAGTCGGCAAGCCGGAGCGTCCGGCCCAGCCCCACCGCGGCCAGCACCAGCCGAAGCGCAACCGCAACCACGCGGCCAAGCCGGCGGGGCATCGTCCCGAAGGCGGCCGTCCGGAAGGCGCCAAGCCGGCGTTCAAGGGCCCGCGGCGCAAGCCGGGCGGCGGCGGCGGCCAGCGCTCGGGGGGCGGCAGCCGCTCGTCGGGCGGCGGCGGCGACGTCTGGCGCAACTGGTAGCTGGACTGAGGCCCACCCGGCGCGCCACAACCCGCGCGTCGATGTGGGCCCCGCTTCGCAATCTCGCACTCTCGGCCCGCCGCCTCGCGCGGCGGAGCCCCGGTCTGCACCGGGCGGTGAACGCCGCGGCGCGCGCCGTGGCGGCGACGCCGCCTGGCCGGCGGCTGCTGCGCGAGGTGCTGGCGCCGGAGCAGACGCCGCGGTTCTGGGCCTACTGGTGCGAGCGCTACGATGTCCTGTCGGACGACGACCGGACGGCGATCGCGGCGCACATCGGCCGGATGGCCGGCAAGCCCCTGATCTCGGTGGTGATGCCGGCCTACGCGACGCCGGAGCCGCTGATCCGCGCGGCGATCGCCTCAGTGAAGGCCCAGCTCTGGCCGCACTGGGAGCTCTGCATCGCCGACGACGCCTCGCCGGGCGACGCGCTCTGGCGGGTGCTGCAGGACGAGGCGGCGAAGGAGCCGCGGATCAAGCTGATCCGCCGCGGGGCCAACGGCCACATCTGCGCGGCGACCAACTCGGCGCTGGGGCTGGCGACGGGTGAGTTCGTGGCGTTGATGGACCACGACGACCTGCTGCACGAGCGCGCGCTCTACGAGGTCGCCGCCGTGGTCGAGGCGCACCCGGACGCCGACGTCATCTATTCCGACGAGGACAAGGTCGACCACCGCGGCCGGCGCTTCGAGCCGTATCTCAAGACCGATTGGAACCCGGAACTCGTGCTCGGCCAGAACCTGGTCAGCCACCTGGGCGTCTATCGGCGCTCCCTGATCGATGCGGTCGGCGGACTGCGCGAGGGCTTCGAGGGCAGTCAGGACTGGGACCTGGCGCTGCGGGTCTCCGAGCGGACCGACCGCATCCACCACATCCCCTGGGTCCTCTACCACTGGCGCCAGCAGGCGCGGGGCCGGACGTTTTCCGAACGGCAGCTGGCGCAG
The DNA here is from genome assembly GCA_964495645.1 of uncultured Phenylobacterium sp. GTDB lineage: Bacteria > Pseudomonadota > Alphaproteobacteria > Caulobacterales > Caulobacteraceae > Phenylobacterium. The sequence continues at coordinate 12,216 of CAZBXO010000016.1, forward strand.
TGCGCCGACAGCGCCCGGCGGGCGGTTCAGGAACACCTGGCGCGCACCGGCCAGGTGGCCGAGGTCACCAATCAGGCGCGGGTGTCGGCCTGGCTGGACGTGCGCCAGCCCGCGCCGGAGCCGCGGCCGCCGGTGAGCGTCATCGTGCCGACCCGCGACAGGGCGGAGCTGCTGGCGCAGTGCGCCGAGGGCGTCCTGGCGCAGACGCGCTATCCCGACCTGGAGCTACTGATCGTCGACAACGACAGCGCGGAGCCGGGGACCCACGCCCTGTTCGAGCGGCTCTTGGCCGACCCGCGCGTGCGCATCCTGCCGGCGCCTGGCCCCTTCAACTATCCGGCGCTCAACAACCAGGCGGCGGCGGCGGCGCGGGGCGAGGTGCTGCTGCTGCTCAACAACGACATCTCCATGCCGGACGACGGCTGGCTGGATGCGCTGATGGCGCACGCCGTGCGGCCGAACGTCGGGGCGGTGGGCGCGCGGCTGGTCTATCCCGACGGCAAGCTGCAGCACGCCGGCGTGGCGCTGGGGATCGGCAGCGATCCGGGCGTGGCCGGCCATATGGGCTACCACGCCGAGGGCGACGACCCCGGCTACTACGGCCACTGGCGGATGACGCGGAACGTCTCGGCGGTGACCGCGGCCTGCTTGGCGGTGCGCAAGGCGGTCTACGACGAGGTGGGCGGCCTCGATCCGGCGCTGGCCGTGGCGTTCAACGACGTGGACTTCTGCCTGAAGGTCCGCGCGGCCGGCTACGACATCGTCTGGACCCCGCACGCCGAGCTGATCCACCACGAGAGCGCGTCTCGGGGCTCGGACAAGGAAGATCCGGTGCGCCAAGCGCGGTTCGCCGCGGAAGTGGCGGAGATGCGCAAGCGCTGGGGTTCGACGCTCGACAACGACCCGTTCTACGGTCCGCTGTTCGACCGCATGCGCTCGGACTATGGCCTGGCGTTTCCGCCGCGGCGCGTTCCGCCGTGGGTCAGCTCCGATAGTCGCCGTTGATCTCGACGTAGCGCTTGGTGAGGTCGCAGGTCCACATCGTCGCGGTTCCGCGGCCGACACCGACGTCGACGGCCACCTCCAGCTCCCGCTTCTTCATGTAGGCGCTCATCTTGGCCTCGTCGTAGCTGGCCGCGACAAGGCCGTCCTGCGCGGCCCAGTGCGGGCCGAACTTCACGCTCATGGAGTCCCGGTCGATCGGCTCGTCGGCGCGGCCGACCGCCATGACGATGCGGCCCCAGTTGGCGTCCTCACCGGCGAACGCGGTCTTGACCAGCGGGCTCTCGCAGATGGTGCGGGCGATCTTGCGCGCCGAGGCGGCCGACTGGGCGCCCATCACCGTGACCTTGATGAACTTGGTCGCGCCTTCGCCGTCGCGGACCAGCTGGTGGGCCAGGTCCATCAGCACCCGCTCCAGCTTGTCGCGGAAGTCGGCCAGGCGGTGCTCGCCGGCCCGGCGCACCTTCGGCGCGCCCGAGGCGCCGGTGGCGAACAAGAGGAGCGTGTCGTTGGTGGAGCGGTCGCCGTCCACGGTCACGGCGTTGAAGGTGTTGCGGGTGTAGAGGTTGACCAGGGTCTGCAGCGCCGCCGGCGCGATCGCCGCGTCGGTGACCACGAAGGCCAGCATGGTAGCCATGTCCGGCGCGATCATGCCGGAGCCCTTGGCGATCCCGCCGATCCGCACCGTCACGCCATCGATCTTCGCCTCGGCGTAGGCGCCCTTCGGGAAGGTGTCGGTGGTCATGATCCCGCGGGCCGCCTGCGGCCAGGCGTCGGCCTTCAGGCCGTGCTCCACGTCGGCCAGGCGCGCGGTGATCTTGGCGTCGTCGAGCAGCACGCCGATCACGCCGGTGGAGGCCACGAGCACGTCGCGCTGGCGGCAATCGAAGCGCTTGCCGACCGCCGAGGCGACGCGCCGCACCGCGTCGGCGCCGGGCCGGCCGGTGAAGGAGTTGGCGCAGCCGGCGTTGACCACCAGGGCGCGGACGCCCTCGCCCTTGGTGGCCTCCAGGTGGCGCTTGCACCAGTCGACCGGGGCGGATCCCACGCCGTGGCGGGTGAAGACGCCGGCGCAGGAAGCGCCCTCCGGGAAGCTCATGACCACGAGGTCGTCGCGCTCGTGCTTGTAGAAGCCGGCGCGGCCGGTCCCGAGGAGGACGCCGCCGATCGGCCCGAACTTCGGGAAGGCCACAGCCAGCGGAGAGACGGGCATGGCGCCGTGCTGGGCCTTGGCCTTCGCCGGCATCGGCGCCGCCGCAGGCTCGCGGTCGAAGGCGTGCGCCAGCTTGTCGGCCCGCTTCAGCGCGGCGCGCTTGAGGGCGGTGGCGAGCGGATCGAGTGCGCGCTCGACGGCCTGGACGGCCTGGGCCGCGGCCTCGACGGGTTTTACCCGCGGCGCTGGCTTGGCGGCTTTTTTCGCGGGCTTGGGCGCGGCTTTGGGCGTGCGGCTCACTTCGTCCCCCGGATCTCGGCCTTTGCCGGCGCCGGCGCGGCGGCCTTCGGCGCGTCGGCGGGCGGCGTCGCCTTGGGCGTCCCCTCCGCCGGCTTGACCAGAGTCTCGACCTTGGACTTGGCCCGCAGCTTTTCCAGCAGGTCGCGGACCCGATCATAGGTCAGGAAGCGCACGATCTGCGGCCGGGCGGCGTCGAGGGTGATAGCGGCCTCCATCCGGCGATCCTCGACCTTGACCAGAGCGTAGCCACCCTCGACCGCGAAGGGGCCGACGACCTGACCGGGCTTGGCGCCGGCGAGCGCGGTCGCGTAGGCCTCGGGCATGATGTCGAGCGTGAAGTAGCCGAGGTCGCCGCCGTTGAACCGCGTGGCCCGGTCGGCCGAGCGCTCCATGGCCACCGCCTCGAAGGAGGCGCCGCCGGCCAGCAGCTTCTTGATGCCCTCTGCCTCCGGCAGGCTGGACGACACGATCTGGCGCGCCCGGATCTCCTCCGACCGCTTGATATTCTTCTGCTGCTCTTCGTAGAGCCCGCGGATGTTGTCCTCGGTGACGGCGTCGGACACGACGCTCTCGACGAGCATGTCGCCCAGGATGCGGTCGCGCGCGGCGGCCAGCCTGCGCTGGGCCAGGGCGTCCTTGTCCAGCTTGCGCTTCTGGGCCTCGGCGGCGAGCAGCTTCTGATCCACGACCTCGTCCAGCATGCGCTGGAAGAGATCGGACGAGGTCTCGAGCGGCTCGCCGGCGCCGATCAAGCCCTGGGCCACCGCCTCGCGCTTGACGTCGGAGACCCAGACGGTCTTGCCATCGACCTTCGCGGCCGGCACGTCGCCCCGTTCGGGCGGCTTGTCGCTGCCGCCGTCCCGGTCGCACGCGGCGAGGCTCAGCGCGAGCGCCGCGACGAGGCAGAGCGAGCTGAGCGGCCGGGCCGGCGCCATGCGGTATTGACCCCCGTGTGGACGGGTCCGTCCCTAGCCATTTCGGCCCTGGGATGCAAAGGTTGCCGGGAGTGTCTTCCGGCCCTAAGGGCCTCAAGCGAATTTCTTCGGAGGATCATTTCCAGATGGGTGAAGCGGTTATCGTTTCCTACGCTCGCACCGGGCTCGCCAAGTCGGCCCGCGGCGGCTTCAACATGACGCCGACTGTGTCGATGGCCGCTCACGCCGTGAAGCACGCGGTCGAACGCTCGGGTCTCGACCCGTCCGTCATCGAAGACGTCTACATGGGCAACTGCGCCCACGGCGCCGGCAACGTCGGCCGCCAGGCGGGCCTGCTCGCGGGCCTTCCGATCACCACCTCGGGCGTGACCGTCAATCGCTTCTGCTCCTCGGGCCTGCAGACGATCGCCATGGCGGCGAACCACGTCCGCACCGAAGGCGCCCCGGCCGTGGTCGCCGGCGGCGTGGAGTCGATCTCGATCCCGAACCCGGGCGTCGGCAAGGACAACTTCGATCCCAAGCTGACCGAGATGTACCCGGCGATCTTCATGCCGATGATCGACACCGCCGACATCGTGGCCGAGCGCTACGGCGTGAGCCGCGAGTACCAGGACGAGTACAGCCTGGAGAGCCAGCGCCGCATGGCCGCCGCCCAGCAGGCCGGCAAGTTCAAGGACGAGATCGTCCCGATGAAGACCAAGATGAAGGTGGTCAACAAGGAGACGAAGGAAGAGTCCATCGTCGATTACGAGGTCAACCGCGACGAGTGCAACCGGCCCGACACCACGCTGGAAGGCCTCGCCAAGCTCGAGCCGGTGAAGGGCCCGGGCAAGTTCATCACCGCCGGCAATGCCTCGCAGCTGTCCGACGGCGCGGCCGCGGTGGTGATCATGGACTCCAAGGAGGCCGAGCGCCGTGGCGTCGAGCCGATGGGCATCTTCAAGGGCTGGGCCGTCGCCGGCTGCGAGCCCGACGAGATGGGGATCGGCCCGGTCTTCGCCGTGCCGCGCCTGCTCGAGCGCCACGGCCTGAAGGTCGACGACATCGACCTGTGGGAGCTGAACGAGGCCTTCGCCTCGCAGTGCCTCTACAGCCGCGACCGTCTGGGCATCGACCCGGAGAAGTACAACGTCAACGGCGGCTCGATCGCCATCGGCCACCCCTTCGGCATGACCGGCGCGCGCCTGGCGGGCCACATCCTGCAGGAGGGCAAGCGCCGCGGCGCCAAGCACGTGGTGGTGACCATGTGCATCGGCGGCGGCATGGGCGGCGCGGGGCTGTTCGAAGTCCTCTAAACCGCTGAGACGTCTGGATCGGCCCTCCCTCGCGGGAGGGCCTTTTCATTGGAGTCGGGGAAATGACATTGAACCTGAACCGCCGCGCTATGCTGGCCGCCTCTGCGGCCGCCGTAGCCGCGCCGCCCGTCGCGCGCGCCGCCGACGACCAGAGCGCGGCGCTGACCGCATGGCTGGACGCCCAGTACGAGCAGGAGCTTCGGACCGACCCAGAGGACATGACCTCTCAAGGCCGCAAGGACCGCTACGGCGAGCTGACTCCCCGCACCGAGGCCTACGCCAACGAGCGCCTGGCCTGGCGCCGCAGGAGCGTGGCGGAGATGAAGCGGCGGTTCGACCCGGCGAAGCTCTCGGAGGACGCGCGTCTCTCCTACGACGTCTGGGCCATCGAGCTCGAGCGCGCGGAGCGGAGCGCAAAGTGGCGCCGCCACCGGTACGTCGTCGGGCGCGGCGGGCCGCACACCGGCCTGCCCAATTTCATGATCACCCAGCACCGGGTCGACACGCCGGCCGACATGGAGGCCTACGTCAGCCGACTGGGCGCCATCGGCACGGCGCTCGACCAGGTGGCCGCGCGGGCCAAGATCAACGCCGCCGGCGGCGTGCGCATGCCGCGCTGGGAGTACGACCGCACGCTCTCGGAGATCCAGCGGCTGACCAATGGCGCGCCGTTTTCCACGGGGGCCGACACTGCCCTGTTCGCCGACGCCAAGGGCAAGATCGCCGCGCTGCAGAAGGCCGGCAAGCTGGACGCGGCCGGCGCCGAGCGCCTGACCAAGGCTGCGTCAGCGGCGATGACCGGCAAGATGCTGCCGGCCTACCATCGCTTGGCGATGTGGCTGGAGGCCGACAAGCCGAACACGTCGGCCGAGGCCATGGGCGCGGGCGCCCTGCCGAATGGCAAGGCCTACTACGAGAACGCGCTCTACCTGCAGACCACCACGGACATGACGGCGGACGAGATCCACGCGCTGGGCCTGTCCGAAGTGGCGCGGATCCGCGCCGAGATGGAGGCGGTCAAGCAGCGGGCGGGCTTCTCCGGGTCGCTCGCCGAGTTCTTCATCTTCATGCGCACCGACAAGCGCTTCTACCTGCCCAACACCGACGAGGGCCGGGCGCAGTACCTGAAGCTCGCCAATGACTACCTCGCCGGTATGCGCCGCGCGCTGCCGCGGTACTTCGGCGTGCTGCCGAAGGGCGATCTGGTGGTGAAGCGGGTGGAGGCGTTCCGCGAGGAGCCGGGCGGCGCGCAGCACTACCAGCAGGGCACGCCCGACGGCAGCCGGCCAGGCACCTTCTACGCCCACCTCTCCGACATGAACGCCATGCCGGTCTACCAGCTGGAGAACATCACCTATCACGAGGGCCTGCCGGGCCATCACATGCAGATCGCCATCGCCCAGGAGGCGACCGGCGTGCCGAAGTTCCGCACCCAGGTGGGCTATGGCGCCTACGTCGAGGGCTGGGGCCTCTACTCCGAAGCGCTGGCCAAGGAGATGGGCTTCGCCACCGACCCCTACAACGACTTCGGCCGCCTCTCCGGCGAAATCTGGCGGGCCATCCGACTGGTGCTCGACACCGGCATCCACGCGAAGGGTTGGAGCGAGGAGCAGGCGGTGAAGTACTTCGTCGACAACTCCGCCCAGCCGGAGGCGGCGATCCGCTCGGAGGTGCGCCGCTACTTCATGAACCCGGGCCAGGCCACCTGCTACAAGATCGGCATGATCCGGCTGCAGAAGCTGCGCGACGAGGCGAAGGCGCGGCTGGGGCCGAGGTTCGACTACCGCCCGTTCCACGACCAGGTCCTGGCCGGCGGTTCGCTGCCGATCCCCGTGCTGGAGGCGCGCGTGCGCCGGTGGATGACGCGGGCGTAGTCTCCTCTCCCCCCGCGCCTCAGGCGCGGAGAGGGAGAGGTCGGGAGAGGGCGGAACGGCGGTCGCGACGCCATGAAAAGAGACCGGCTCGCACCGCTCCGACCGCGGGATTCTTTCCGTGTGAGGCCAACCTCTGCGGCTGCCCTCTCCCAACCTCTCCCTCTCGGCGCTACGCGCCGGGGGAGAGGAGTTCGCCGCCGCAGGCGTCGAGGATGGCGATGCATACGCCGTCGCAGTTCGTGAGGACCTCAGAGTTCCAGAACCTCAGCACGCGAAAGCCGCGCGCTTCCAGGTAGGAAGTGCGACGTGCGTCGTAGGCGAGTTGGTCCGCATGCTGGCCACCATCCAGCTCGACCACGAGCCCGGCCTCGACGCACAGGAAGTCGAGAATGAAGGGTCCGAAGGGCGCCTGACGCCGCCAACGCCAGCCGCCCAGCCGGCGCGCACGCAGCGCATGCCAGAGCCGCGCCTCGGCATCGGTGTCATTGCGGCGCATCTTTCGCGCACGGTGCGTCGCGATGGCTCGGCGAACGGTGCGGACGTCAGTCATATCGGATGATGAACATATAGAGAACAACGTTGCAAGCCGGGTCCGACAAGATCACCATGGCCCGAGGAGGATCGGGTCATGCCGGAGCTCACGCATCTGTCGGCCG
>CAZBXO010000016.1:19530-37025 GCA_964495645.1 uncultured Phenylobacterium sp.
TCACCATGGCCCGAGGAGGATCGGGTCATGCCGGAGCTCACGCATCTGTCGGCCGATGCGCCGAGCGCGGACATCGTGGCGGTGCTGGAGCGGGACGGCGCTCTGATCCTGGACGATGCGCTCAGCGTCGAGGCGGCCGACGCCTTGGCCGATGAGCTGCGGCCCTACGTCGAAGCCACAGCCACGGGCCGCGACAGCTTCACCGGCGCCCAGACCACGCGGACCGGAGCCCTGGTGGCCCGCTCGCGGCGCATCCGGCCGCTGATCACCGATCCGCGCCTGCTGGCGATCTGCGACGCGGTGCTGAAACCCAACTGCCATCGCTACCAGCTGCACCTGGCCCAGTTGATCCGCATCATGCCGGGCCAGCCGGCGCAGACCATCCACCGCGACCGCTGGGCCTGGGGCCGGCACATGGCCGGGATCGAGCCGCAGGTGAACACCATCTGGGCGCTGACAGACTTTACGAAGGCCAACGGCGCGACCCAGGTGATCCCCGGCTCGCAGGTCTGGCCCAACGACCGCAAGGCCGAGCCGCACGAGATCGCCTACGCGGAGATGAAGAAGGGTTCGATCCTGCTCTACACGGGCACGGTGTTCCACGGCGGCGGCGCCAATGCGGCCGACCACGACCGCTGGGGCCTCAACATCACCTATTCGCTGGGGTGGCTCAGGCAGGAGGAGAACATGTACCTATCCTGCCCGCCCGAGATCGCCCGTACGCTGGAGCCGGATCTGGCCGCCCTCGTCGGCTACGCCATGAGCAACTATGCGCTGGGATACTTCACGCCGCCGCTGCCGCCGGGCGAAGGGCCGGAGACCGTCCCGCCGGAGTGGGCGCTCGGCGGCATGAAGGACGACGCCGAAGGGAGCCTCGGCGGCTCGGAGCTGCTCGACGAGGTGATCGCGCGGGCGAGGAAGGCCGCGGAGGCCAAGCCGCCCGCATTGTGACTACTTCTCCGAGGCGACCTTCTGGCCGCCGATGAGGATGCCCGGCAGGGCGTAGTTCCCCTCGTGGCAGGCGTACTCGTAGATCACGCCCCTGAGCGGCGCGAACTCGTACTCGCCGCCCCAGGGCTGGTCCCACGCATCCGGGTCGCTGACGGTGAAGCTGTAGCGCAGGCGGTCCTTGGCGCTGCGCGTGAAGCGCTCGGTCACCTTCAGGTTCTTCCAGGAGCCCATCAGGTTTTGTTGCTGCGGGATGTTGGTGGTCTCGACCACCAGGGTGTCGCCCTCCCACCAGCCGATGGAGTCGCCGGACCAGGGGCGGATGCCGTCCGTGCGGTGCTTGCCGTTCAGCCGCACGATGCGCGGGTCGTGCACCATCTCGACCTCGATGACGACGGTCTCGGGGGTCTGCACGATCAGGTAGTTGTTGTTGTAGAAGCCGTTGGGCAGCATCGGCGGGCCGACGTTGCGGCCAAAGGCGATGCAGCGCTCGCCCAGCGGCCGCTGCTCGACGTTGTCGAACGACCCGAGCGGCCCGCGGCTGCCCTCGCCCCCGTCGTCCATGGTGCCGGCCGGGCCGCTCTTGCGGGGCGGGATCTGGCCATTCTTGGTGGTGATCAGCGAGCTGCGCGGCTCACCACCGACGCGCATCACCTGCTGGCCGGGATCGAGCCATCCGCGATTGTAGCCGCCAACGTCGCCGCCGGCCGCCGCGAACGACGGCTTGAGCTCCAGGCCGTTGGGGGCGTTCACCGGCGCGTTGGGATCGGTGGGCTTGTTGCCGGCCTCGATCTCGAAGGCCTCGCGGCCTTCCAGCGCCTTCACCTCGTCGGGCGTGAGGACCAGCCGGTCGCCCAGCTTGCGGTCGCGGGTCAGCGGGGTGAGCGTCGCGCTCGACCAGAAGCCCATCAGGTCGGGCTGGCCGAAGGCGGTGCGCGGGGCCTTGTAGGCGGCGGTCTTCGGCGGGGCCGCCGGCTCGGCAGAGGCTGCGAGCGGCGCCAAGAGGCACGCCGCGGCGGCGGCGATCAGAAGCGTACGCGTCATGATCTACCGCCCTCCTGCGGCGGCGTGGGAGCTGTGTTCTGCGGACTCCTGGGCCGGACGGCGGCGCTGGAACAGCTTCGCGGCGGCCACGATCTCGGCCTTGTCGAGGACGCCGTCCGCGTTGGCGTCCAGCTGGGCCCAGCGCGGCGTCAGCATCTTGCCCATGGCCCCCTTGAGCTCGGCCTTCTGTATGCGGCCGTCGATGTTGGCGTCCAGGCTGCCGAGCACACGCCCCTCCTGTAGCTCCTCGTCGTACTTCACCAGCTTCTTCGAGGTCTCGTCGATCCATCGGTAGCGCAGGCGGGTGAAGAACATCTCCTCCCAGGACTGGGGCCCCCAGACGATGGTCTTGCTGGGGTCGGGGTTGGCGGGGTTCTGCTTCGAGTTGTCGTAGACGTAGTGGGCGATCAGCTTGGAGCCGGCCGGGATCTTCACCGGTTCGGCGAAGGTGTAGTGGCGCTGCCATCCGAAGGTGTAGCGCGGGAGCGCGACCAGCAGCTTCTCCGTGCCGTCCTTGTAGCGGATCGACAGGTCCGAGGCCGTGCCGCGGTAGTGGGCGTGGATGAAGGCCGAGTAGAGCAGCGCCTCGTGCGGGAACTCCATGTAGGCGACCTCGACGTGGTGCGCCTCGTTCGGCGGAATTTCGATCGAGGTGTTGGTGAGATCGATGTTGTGCATGACGAGGTCCGGGAGCTCGTCGTCCTTATAGTAGTAGAGGCCGATCTGGGTGCGGTCGGTGACCTCCTTGCCGAAGGGGGTGTAGTGGCCCTGGAAGCCGACGGCGCCGCCGGGCGGGACCCAGGTGCCGACGTTCTTCGGCGCGATCTCGCTCTCCATGCCCACGGCATAGGTGCCGACCGAGGCGCCCCAGCCGCTCTCGAAGGCCGGCTGGCCGGGCTTGGGGACGTCGGTCATCAGGCCGGTCAGCAGGTGGTGCACGCCCTGGCGGGAGCCGACCTTGATGGTGGTGGCCTTGAGCCACTTGCCCTCGGTCCCGGGGTTGGCGACCCACGGATGCTGGTAGTTGACCACGCCGGTGGCGGGGATGGTGTAGGCGGGCACGTCGAGGATCAGGTCCGGCTTGCCCAGCGGCCATTCGGCGGCGACCAGGCGCTTGGCCTGCAGCGGGTCCTGGCCCTCTCCACGTGGGGCGCCAGCCTCGATCCAGTGGACGACGGTCTTGGTTTCTTCGGCGGTCAGCCGGCGGTCGTCGGCGAACGCGCCCACGTGCGGGTCGGCGTCGTAGGGCGGCATGCGCCGGGTGCGGATGGACTCGCGGATCATCGGCGAGAAGCCCTTCACCGTCGCGTAGTCCTTCATGGCGAAGGGGGCGATGCCGCCCTCGGCGTGGCAGTCGCCGCAGCGCCTGGCGAGGATGGGGGCGACGTCCTTGACGTAGGTCAGCTGGGGCTTCGACCTCCGCGCCGGGAAGTCGATGAGGGCGCCCTTGCCGGGCGCCACATAAGCCGCGGCGACCGGTCGGCCCGCCGTGAGCGCCTCAAGCGCCTTGCGGGCGTCCGGATCGGCCAGCGGACCGCGCCAGGCGACGGTCCAGTTGCGGGTGTCGATGACGATCGCCTCGCCGGAACGGGTGACGTTCAGCGCCTCGCCGACCAGCTGGTAGCGGTCCATGAGGACCGGCGCGTCGTAGCCGGCCTTGGCGGCCTCGGCCTGGATGGCCTCACGGCTGTCCTTCAGGTTCGAGTTCAGGAGCAGGACGCGGACGCCGTCGACCCTCAGCGCCTTCAACGCCGACGCCTGGCTGCGCAGAACCGCGTCGCCGTTGGCCTGGGTGACCAGGACCACCGCCTTGACGTCGGACATGCGGTGCAGCTCCCAGCCCCGCAGGTTCGCGTCGGCGAGCAGGAAGTTGTCGACCCGGCCCAAGCCTTCGGTGGAAGCGGCCGCCGGTGGGCTGCTCTGCGCCATCGGCGCCGATATCAGAAGCGCGCCGGCGAGCCCCGCGAAAACAACAGACCGCATCGAAGCATCCCCTGAATCCTCCGGCCCATCGTCGCACCGTCAGGCTCCGCGCGCCAGCACGCCGGCCGCGAACAGCGCCTCCACCTCGTCCGCCGGCATCCCCAGCCACTCCCCCAGCACCTCGGCGTTGTGCTCGCCCAGGTGCGGCGCCGGGCCGCGGACGCCCGCGGCCGCGTCGGAGAAGCGGTACGGGGCCTGGGTGACCGGGCGGGTCCCGCCGGCCCGGTCGTCGATGTCGACGATGGCGCCGCGGTGGGCCACGGTCGGCTGCTCGCGCAGTCGGGCGCCGGCGCGCACCTGGCCCCAGGCCGTGTTGATCGCCGCCATGGCCGCTTCCACCGCGTCCCAGTCGGACAGCGACGCCATGTAGGCTCCAATCGCGGCGCGCCGGGCGGCGATCTTGGCGTCGAGGTCCAGGCCCTCGGTGTGGGGCTCGGCCACCATCCCGGCGCCAGTCAGCTGGCGATAGAGACGCCGAAAGTCGTTCGACACCAGGATCGGGCCGGCGCCGGTTTCCCAGACGTCGTTCGGCAGGCCCATGGTGTCTTCCGAGTCCTCCAGTTCGTAGTGGATCTGGTCGTCGGTCACGACGGTGGCGTCGATCATCGCCATGTCGATGTGCTGACCGAGACCGGTGCGCTCGCGCAGGATCACGGCCGACAGCACGGCGATCAGGCCGTGAAGCGAGGCGTTGGTGTCGGCCACCGACAGCGGCAGGTCGCGGAACGGCACCTTCCCGCGCCGCACCGCCCGCGCCATCAACCCGGCCTCGGCGTGGATGATCGGCGCATAGGCGGGCCGCCGCGACTCCGGCCCGTTCGCCCCGAACCCGGAGATCGACAGCATGATCAGCCGCGGGTTCACCGCCTTGAGGGTCTCATAGCCGAAGCCGAGGCGCGGCATGACGTCGGGCCGGTAGTTCTCGATCAGGATATCGGCCTGGCGGACGAGGTCGAGCACCAGGCCCTTCGCCTGCGGGTGGCGCAGGTCGATGGAAATGTCGCGCTTGCCGGCGTTCTGCTGGTGATAGTAGCCGGGCACGCCACCGACTACCCGGCCCCAGAGGCGCGTCACGTCACCGTCCGGCGGCTCGACCTTGACCACGTCGGCGCCCAGGTCGCTCAGCAGGCGACCGGCGAACGGCCCCGCCAGCACGCGCGCGAAGTCCAGAACCTTCAGCCCCGCCAGGGGGTACTCGCGCCCGCTCATCCCGCCACCACCGCCAGTTCATCCGCCAACGCCCGATAGGCCGGGTCCTTCTTGCGGCGCAGGATGTCAACGGCGGTTCGCCCGTCCGGACCGGGAATGTCGCCCCGCGCCCCGTGGCGGGCCAGCATCCGCATCGCCTCGATCGGGCTGTCCTTCTTGAGCATCATGTGCAGGGCGGTGCGCCCGTCCGGCCCGATGGCGTCGACGTCCGCCCCCTGCCGCAGCAGCTCCTCGGCGCCGGCGAAGCGGCTCCAGCCGACCGCCTCGACGAACACCCGCGGCGACAGCGGCGCCCCATGCGCGCGCACAAGACGGATCGCCTCGACGTCGTTGTTCCAGCAGGCGGCGAAGAGGCAGTAGTCCGGGCTGCAGCCCCGCCCCAGCAGGTAACGCGCCAGCGTCAGGTTCCGCCCTCGCGAGATGGCGTACCACAGCGGCGTGGCGCGGAACTCATCCGGACCGCACTCCTCGCCCTCCACGAAGGCGGCGTCGTCGATGTCGAGGCCGAGGTCCAGGAGCGCCGAGGCCAGCTCGACCGTAGCGGCTTCCTTCGCCGCGTCGCCGCCGACCTCGAGGCCGGCGGTCAGATGCAGCCAGGTGCGGCCGCGCTCGTCGCGCAGGGAGAGCAAGTCGGGCCGAGCCTGGAGATCGGCCAGCACGGCCGCAACATCGAGCGCGCGCACCAGCTGCGTCATCCGGGTCTTCGAGGCCATGGCCGCATTCCCCCACAGCCGCGCTCTGCGTCAAGCAGCGGCAGCCGCCCCGCGTTGACACTCTGGGGGGCAGTCCTTAAGTCAGCCACGCCCCGAAACAGCGCTCTTTTCCAGGCGGGCGATGGGCCCAGATCGCCGCCGCACGGACTTACTCCCTTGACCATTTTCCAACGGTTCTTCGGCTCCTCAAACGACCGCAAGGTCAAGGGGATGATGGCGCGGGTCGCCCGCATCAACGCCCTGGAGCCGAAGATCGAGGCGCTCTCCGACGCGGAGCTGCGGGCCAAGACCGACGAGTTCAAGGCGAAGATCGCCGCCGGCGCCAAGCTGGACGACCTGCTCGAGGAAGCCTTCGCCGTCGTCCGCGAGGCGGCGAAGCGGACGCTGGGCCAGAGGCACTACGACGTGCAGCTCGTGGGCGGCATGGTCCTGCACCAGGGCGGCATCGCCGAGATGCGGACCGGCGAAGGCAAGACCCTGGTCGCCACCGCGCCGGTCTACCTGAACGCGCTGACCGGAAAGGGCGTGCACCTGATCACGGTCAACGACTACCTGGCGCAGCGCGACGCCGAGTGGATGGGCCAGGTCTACCGCTTCCTGGGCCTGACGGTCGGGGTGATCGTCCACGGCCTCAGCCAGGCCCAGCGGCAAGCGTCCTACCGTTCGGACGTCACGTACGGCACCAACAACGAGTTCGGCTTCGACTACCTGCGCGACAACCTGGTCTACGACGCCTCGGAGATGGTCCAGCGCGGCCATAACTTCGCGATCGTCGACGAGGTGGACTCTATCCTGATCGACGAGGCGCGCACGCCCTTGATCATCTCCGGCCCGACCGAGGATCGGAGCGAGTTCTACAAGACCATCGACCTCCTGGTCCGTGACCTGATCCAGGACAAGGCCACGTACGATTTCGACGAGAAGCAGCGGCAGGTGATCCTGACGGAAGATGGCTCGGAGAGGATCGAGGAGATCCTGCAGGAGGCCGGGCACCTGGCCGAGGACTCGGCCGGTCTCTACGATCCGGCCAACATCTCGATCGTCCACCACGTGAACCAGGCGTTGCGCGCCAATGTCCTCTACATCCGCGACAAGGACTATATCGTCCGCGCCGGCGAGGTGATCCTGATCGACGAGTTCACCGGCCGTATGATGCACGGCCGCCGCCTTTCCGAAGGCCTGCATCAGGCCATCGAAGCCAAGGAAGGCGCGGTCATCCAGCCCGAGAACCAGACCCTGGCCTCGGTGACCATCCAGAACTACTTCCGCCTCTACGGGAAGCTGTCGGGCATGACCGGCACCGCGGCCACCGAGGCGCAGGAGTTCATCGACATCTACAAGATGGATGTCGCCGAGATTCCGACCAACCGGCCGGTGGCGCGCATCGACGACGACGACGAAGTCTACCGAACCGCCGCCGAGAAGAACGCCGCGATCATCACCCAGATCGAGGACTGCTACCGTCGCGGTCAGCCGATCCTGGTCGGCACAGTCTCCATCGAGAAGTCGGAACAGCTGTCGTCCCTGCTGAGCGCCCACATCATCGAGATCGACGGCAAGAAGCAGAAGGGCATCCCCCACAACGTGCTCAACGCCCGCTACCACGAGCAGGAGGCCGCGATCGTGGCCGACGCCGGCGTCCCGGGCGCGGTGACCATCGCCACCAACATGGCCGGCCGCGGCACCGACATCCAGCTCGGCGGCAACGTCGACATGCGCCTGGCCAAGTGGCGCGACGAGCAGCGCGCCGCAGGCGTCGAGCCCACGCCCGAGCAGGCGTTGAAGCACAAGGCCGAGATCGAAGCCGAGATCGCGGACAAGAAGCAGCAGGCGCTGGACGCCGGCGGCCTCTTCGTCCTCGGCACCGAGCGCCACGAGAGCCGGCGCATCGACAACCAGTTGCGCGGCCGGACGGGTCGTCAGGGCGACCCCGGGCACTCCAAGTTCTTCCTCTCCTGCGAGGACGACCTCCTGCGCATCTTCGCCGGCGAGCGACTGGACGCGATCATGCGCACCTTCGGGGTCCAGGAAGGTGAGGCGATCACCCACAAGTGGCTGAACTCGGCCATCGCCACGGCCCAGAAGCGCGTCGAGCAGCGCAACTACGAGATCCGCAAGAACCTGCTGAAGTACGACGATGTCGTGAACGACCAGCGCAAGGCCGTGTTCGAGCAGCGCCAGGAGTTCATGGAGGCGACCGACCTCTCGGACGCCATCGCCGAGTTCCGCGAAGACACCATCGACGACTTCGTCAATCGCCACCTCCCGCCCAAGGCCTACGCCGAGCAGTGGGACATCGAGGGCCTCGACGCCCACATTCGCGAGTACCTGGGACTCGAGCTGCCGCTCGCCGAATGGGCGGCGGAGGAAGGCATCGCCAACGAGGAGATCTCCGAGCGGGTGAAGGCCGCCGCCGCGGAGCGCGCGAAGGAGCGCGAAGACCTGCTCGGCGACGACCGCATGCGGGAGGTGGAGAAGAGCTTCCTGCTGCAGACCATCGACATGCAGTGGCGCGAGCACCTGCTGCACCTGGACCACCTGCGCAACGTCATCGGCCTGCGCGGCTACGGCCAGCGCGACCCGCTGAACGAGTTCAAGACCGAGGCCTTCTCGCTGTTCGAGAAGCTTCTTGTCGACCTGCGCCAGACGGTGACCCGCTGGCTGATGAACGTCATCATCGAGTTCCAGGAGCCGCCGCCGGAACCGCCGCCGAGCCAATTCTTCGAGGTGCACGTCGATCCGATGACCGGCGAGAACGAGGTCGAGCGGGGCTACCTGCCCGACAGCGTTTCGCAGGCGCAGCGACAGGCGCTCCCGGTCAGCGCCCTGCCGGCCGGCTGGGATCAGACGGGGCGCAACCAGCCGTGCCCCTGCGGCTCAGGCAAGAAGTTCAAGCACTGCCACGGCGCGCTGGTCTGAGCGGACAGTTACGCTTCGCCTTTACAGTTCGGTAGGAATCGGGGGCCACCTTTCCGTGCAAGACAGCGCGGAGGCTGACCCTTGCGACACGAGCACACGACGGACGCCTTGCGCGTCTGCGAAGCGGCCGTCTTCAGCCTCGAGGACGAGGCGAGCGCCCGTGGCGTCGCCCTGAGCTTCGCCTGCGACGGCCCGCTGCCCGCGGCGTTGATGATGGACGAGGCCGGCCTGCGCGACGCCGTGCGCGAGCTGACCTCCGGCGCGATCGCCGCCGCCGAGGGCTCGGTCACCGTCACCATCGCCTACGCCCGTGGCGCGCTGCACCTGGAAGCCGATCGCGGCGGTCGTTGCTCGCGTCTGCACCTGGTTGGCGCGGTGGCCGAGACGGCGCCCGACCCGGCGCCGTCGCTGGAGGGTCTGCGGGTGCTGGTGGTGGACGACTGCTCGGTCAACCGCGCGCTCGCCCGCACCCTGCTGACCCGGCTGGGCGTCGTGGTCTCCGAGGCCGAGGACGGACCGACGGCGCTGGAGCGAGCGGCCGTGCAGCCGTTCGACGCCATCCTGATGGACATCCGCATGCCGGGCCTCTCCGGCCACCAGGCCCTGACGGCGCTGCGCAAGAGCCGCGGCCCCAACGCCGAGGCGCCGGTGCTGGCCTTCACCGCCAACGTCGGGCCGGAGGAGCGCGCCGTGCGGCGCCTCGACCGTTTCGACGGAATCGTGCGCAAACCCGTGGCGCCGTTGCAGCTGCAGCTGGCCCTCGCCGCCACCGCCGGGCGCCCACAGGACGCGGTGCAACAGCAGGCCGCTTACGGCTGAGCCTCCCGCCCGCTAGGCTGGCGCCATGCGGGTGGTCATCGTCGGAGCGGGGATCGGCGGTCTGGCGACCGCGCTCAGCCTGTACGCTGCCGGCATCGAGGCCGTCGTCTGCGAGGCCGTGGCCGAGATCCGGCCGTTGGGCGTGGGCATCAACCTGCTTCCGCACGCGGTCCGCGAACTCACCGAGCTCGGGATCGCCGACGTGCTGAGCCGGAACGCCATCGCCACCGAGGCCCTGGTCTATGCAAACCGCCACGGCCAGGAGATCTGGCGCGAGCCGCGGGGCGTGGCCGCCGGGTACCGCTGGCCGCAGTACTCGATCCACCGCGGGACGCTGCAGATGCTGCTGCTGGCGAAGGTCCGCGAGCGCCTGGGTGAAGACGGCGTGCGCCTGGGCGACCCCGCGGTCTCGGCGACAGAGGACGGCGTGGTCCACCTCCGGTCCGGCGCCACGCTCGCCGGCGACGTGGTCGTGGCCGCCGACGGCATCCACTCCGCCCTGCGCGCCGAGCGTCACCCGCAGGAGGGCCCGCCGATCTGGAACCGCCGCGTGCTGTGGCGCGGCGTGACCGAGGGGGATCCCTATCTCGGCGGGCGGACGATGGTGATGGCCGGCCATGGAGCGCAGAAGTTCGTCTGCTATCCTATCGACCCGGACGCCGCGGCGCGCGGCCGCTCGCTCATCAACTGGATCGCCGAATTGCGCTTCCCGGAGGGGGGCGACTGGCGCCGGGAAGACTGGAATCGCCCCGGACGGCTCCGGGACTTCCTGCCGGCTTTCGAGACATGGGACTTCGGCTGGCTGGACGCGCCGCAGGTCATCCGCGGGGCCGCGCACGTCTTCGAGTACCCGATGGTCGACCGTGACCCGCTGGAACACTGGACGTTCGGGCGGCTGACCCTGCTCGGCGATGCGGCTCATCCGATGTACCCGATCGGCTCCAACGGCGCCTCGCAGGCGATCCTCGACGCGCGCACCCTGGCGTTCCAGCTGGCGACCCAGCCGACCGTCGAGGCGGCGCTCGCCGCCTACGAGGCCGAGCGGCGGCCGGCCACCAGCCGCATCGTGCTGGCCAACCGCGGCGAAGGGCCGGAGCGGGTCATGCAGCTGGCCGAGGATCGCGCGCCGCATGGCTTCGCCCGCGTCGAGGATGTGATCCCGCGCGCCGAACTCCAGGCCGTCGCCGACGGCTACAAGCGCGTCGCCGGCTTCGACGTCGAGGCCCTGAACACGCGGCCCTCGCTCACGGCGCGCCGCGGGTGACGATCGGGAAGTCCGGCTTCGGCGCGCTGAGGAACCCGGCCAGGCGCGCGAGCGCCTGGGTGTCGCCTGCGGCCGAGGTGGGCTGGATCGCCCCGCCCTGCAGGACGCCCGCCAGGAACGCCGGCCGGGGCAGAGTGAAGGTCCCGTCGACACGGCCAGGAGCCGGGGCCGCCTCGTAGGTCAACACGTCGTTCTTCACCGCGATCCGGAACCGTTCATTGCGCTCCGGGAAGACCACGTCGACGCTGACCGATCGGCCGGCGACCTTCGCCGGATCGAGGCGCACCGACATCACGTCGAGGATCATGGCGGTGGGCGTGTTGCGGATCAGGTCGATCGAGTTGGCGGCCGCCGGACTGGTGCGCACCCCACCGGTGAGCTCCAGCGCACCCGACAGGTACATGTTGCGCCAAAGCGAGCTTTCTGCGCCTGCCGCCTGGCGGGCGTAGACCTGCGCGAGGAACGCACGGGCCTCCCGCGCGCCGGGATCGGCCAGCACAATGCGGTTGGCGAGCGCGCCCGCCCAGCGGTCGTCGCCCCGCGCGAAAGCCTCGCGAGCGGCGGCAAGCACCTTCTCGGGCCCGCCCATCATGGCCACGTAGCGGCCGCTCTCGTCGGCGGGCTCCAGCGGCGCCAGGTTTGCCGGATTGGCGTCGTACCAGCCCATGTAGCGCTGATAGATCGCGCGACTGTTGAAGCTCGTCGTTCCGTAGTAGCCGCGGTTGTACCACTCGCGATCCAGCGCCTCGGGCAGCTTCAGGCGGTTGGCGATCTCGGGGCCGGTCAGGCCGTCGTTCATCAGCCGGACCGTCTGGTCGTGCAGGTACTTGTAGGCGTCGCGGTGCTTGGCCAGGTAGTCGGCGATCACGGCGCGGCCGAACCTCGGCCAGGCGTGGCTGGTGAAGAGGACGTCCGAGCGGGCTCCGTAGAGCCGCAGCGACTCGGTGAGGTAGTCGGCCCACTGCTTGGCGTCGCGCACCAGGGCGCCGCGCGGGGTCAGCACGTTGTGCATCGTGGCGTTGGCGTTCTCCGCCAGGCACAGCGCCTTCAGCTCCGGCAGGTAGAT
This sequence comes from uncultured Phenylobacterium sp., assembly GCA_964495645.1. Lineage (GTDB taxonomy): Bacteria > Pseudomonadota > Alphaproteobacteria > Caulobacterales > Caulobacteraceae > Phenylobacterium. The sequence goes on from CAZBXO010000016.1 coordinate 31,496, forward strand.
GTTCATTTCGGCCGGCGCCTCGGTCTGCGGCGTCAGCTGGAATTCCATGCGCACGCCGTCGATGGTCAGGACCTGTCCGGTGCGGGTGACCTCCACCGTCGGCGGCACCAGCGATTGTGACCCGACGGCGAGACCCGGTCCGATGCCGGCGCTGACCTGTCCGGCGGGGCCCTTGGGGAGGAAGGTCCCGAACTGATAGCCGGCGCGGCGCGCCATGGCGGGGCCGGCGATCAGGTTCTCGCTCACCGCCTCGGCTAGGAACCCGGCCGGCGCGATCACCTGCACCCGCCCAGCCGCCACGTCGGCCTCCGACACCAGGCCGCGGGCGCCGCCGAAGTGGTCGGCGTGGCTGTGGGTGTAGACGATGGCCTTGATCGGCCGCCGACCGAGCTTCTCGGAGGCCAGGTCGTAGGCGGCCTTGGCGACCTCGTTGCTGCGCGCGACGTCGATGACGATCCAGCCCGTGCGGCCGGCGACGAAGGTGACGTTCGCGAGGTCGAAGCCGCGCACCTGCCAGACGCCCTCGGTGACCTTGAACAGGCCGTGCCTGGCCAGCAGTTGCGACTGCCGCCAGAGGCTGGCGTTGACACCGGCCGGCGCGGGGCCCTTCAGGAAGTCGTAGGCCGTCAGATCCCAGACAAGGCGGCCCGAGGCGTCGAGGATCTTAGGGTCTGCCCGGGTGGCGACGAAGCCCCGCTCGGCGAAGTCGAAGTCCTGGCGGTCGGCGAAGTCCGGCGCGGCGGTCGCCGGCAACGAGACGGCGAGCGCCGCCGCCAGGGCGATGATCAGGGTCTTCATGGTCGCGCCTCCCGAGCCGGCCGACCGTGCGCCGGCCGGCCGCTGGAGGCAATCAACCGGCGGTCACGCTTGGGCGGATACCCAATTGCCGTGGAAGCCGAAGGGCACGCGCCTGGGCGCCTCGGCGGTGGCGATCGGGCCCTTGGCGACGTCGAGCGCCTCGAACACAAGCAGGTCCGAGCGGTTCTCCGCGGCGCGCCAGACCACGGCGGTCAGCCAGCCGTCCCCCTCGTCGGCGGAGCCTGGGCGCGGGGCGAACACCGGCTCGGAGGTCGCGTCGCCTTCGGGCAGCTCGTAGAGCTGGCGCCGGCCGGTCCGGAGGTCCAGGTGGGCGATGGCCGACTGCTTCACGGTCTTTGCGCCCCCCGGGTCTGCGGCGTACCAGCCGTGGCGGTGCTTGCGGGTCTCGACCCGCGGGTCGACCCGGGGGAACTCACCGTCGAGATCGTCCAGCGGCGTCTCCCGGATGGCGTCGGAGTTCCCGGCCAGGTCGAAGGTCCAACGCATCAGCTGCGCGGCGGCCTTCTCTCCGGCCGAACCGTCGGCGTTGGGGAATAGCGGCGCCACATTGTAGCGCATGACGTCGCAGAAGAGCGTGTCGCCCTCTTCCCACGAATTCAGCGGGTGGAAGACGTAGCAGGCCGGCGCGTTGAACCAGCGGATGTCCGCGACGTCGCCGTCACGGCGCATGACGCCGACCCAGGCGCCCTTCTCCGGCTCCCAGGCGAAGGGTGGGCGGCCGCTCATGGCGCGTTCCAGGCTCGCGGTCAGCGGCAGCACCGGGAACAGCACGTGGTTCTCGGTCACCATGAAGTCGTGGACCATGGCGGCGTAGGGCGCCTGGAACTCCTGGCGGCGGATCACACGGCCGTCGGCCGCCGTCTGGCCGTAGCTCATGCCCGCCGAGAGCGGCATCTCGCCGACGCCGTAGGCGAACCACAGCATCTCGCCGGTGACCGGGTCGATCTTCGGGTGAGCGGTCACCCGGCCCCCGTAGGGGCGCACGTAGCCCCGGGACTCCAGCGTCGCCGGGTCCATCTCGAACGGGTGGTGGCCCTCCTCGAGCGCCATCAGCCGCCCGGCGTGCGAGACGATGTTGGTGTTGGCCACCCCGCCCTCGTTGCCGAGCGCCAGCGGATCGGTGGTCATCGGGTTGCCCATGGCCCCGAACAGCGCGCGGCCGTGTTCGTGCTCCAACTCCCACTTCGGCGTGCGGACGTAGCGGTTACGGTAGCGCACGCGGCCGTCCTCGACGTAGAAGCCGTGCACCATGCCGTCGCCGAAGAACCAGTGGTGCGGCTCCGGCGGCTGGAACTGCGGGTTGGGCCCGATGCGGTAGAGCGCGCCGCGGAGCTCCCGCGGCATTTCGCCCTTCACGGCGAGATCGAAGTCGTCCTCCGAGCGGATCGGGGCGAAATTGCCTGCCAGATAGGGATTGATCCGAACCTCGCCGTCCATCTCGCCCTCCGTTCAGAGTTCTTACGTTGTAAATTTATAGGGTAAGGGTTAGCCCTGTGCAAGCGGATACCTGTCGTCACGGAGTTTAGATGCCGCGCGTACTGACCGAAACCGACGTCGCCGACTTCCGCGAGCGGCTGTGCGCGGCCGCCGAGCGGCTGTTCGCCGAGCGGGGCCCGGACGCGGTGACCATGCGGCAGCTGGCGGCCGAGCTCGGCGTGTCGCCGATGACGCCCTACCGCTACTTCCAGGACAAGAACGACATCCTGGCGGCCGTCCGCACCCAGGGGTTCAATCGCTTCGCCGAAGCGTTGGAACAGGCGCGCGACGGCGCCAAGAGCCCGCGGGCCAAGGGCGCGGCGGTGGGCGAGGCCTACATCAACTTCGCCTTCGACCACCCGCATACGTACAAGCTGATGTTCGACCTCAACCAGCCGGACGAAGCCGAGTATCCGGAGCTGGTGAAGGCAGGCCAGCGGGCGCTCGCCACCATGACGGGCTATGTGACCGATCAGGTCGACGCCAGTCTCTTGAAGGGCGATCCCAAGGCGATCGGGCGCATGTTCTGGGCCTCCACCCATGGGGCCATTGTCCTGGAGATGGCGGGCAAGCTGCCGAAGGGCGCCGGCCGGGATCTGGCGCACGCCATGGCGAAAGCCCTGCAAAGGGGACTGGAGCCGCCGGCTTGACGACGCGCGAGTAACCGCGGCCACGTAGCGCCCGCCGATGCGGGAGGGCTCGATGGGTGCGATCACACCGTTCGAAGTGAACTGGAGCGCCGCCGAGGTCGAGGACGTGCTGGCGCGGGTGCGCGACTACCCCTGGCCGGTCGAGCCGGATGCGCCCGACGGGTGGAACTACGGTTGTGACGGCGGCTGGCTGCGCGAGCTCTGCCGGTTCTGGACCGACGGCTACGACTGGCGCACGGCCATGGCCGACCTGAACCGCTTCCCGCAGTTCACGGCGAGGGTCGAGGATCTCGACCTCCACTTCCTGCACGTCGTCGGCGAGGCGGGCGGCCAGCGACCGCTGATCGTGACCCACGGCTGGCCGGGGTCGCACTACGAGTTCTGGCAGGCGATCGAGCCGCTGGCCTTTCCCAGCCGCTTCGGCGCTGATCCGGCCGACGCCTTCGACCTGGTGGTTCCCTCGCTGCCAGGCTTCGGCTTCTCGTCCAAGCCGCCGCGGCCCATCGGCCAGCGGACGACGGCGCGGCTCTTCAACACCCTTATGACCGAGGTCCTCGGCTATCCGACCTATCTGGCGCAGGGCGGAGATTGGGGGGCGATGGTCACCTCCTGGCTCGGCCGCGATCATGGCGACTGCGCGCGGGCGATCCACCTCAACATGCTGGGCTTCCGGCCGCACGGCGGGGTGCAGACGGAGGAGGAGAAGGCCTGGGCGGCCAGGCAGGAAGCGGCCGGCGGGCTGATGGGGGCCTATCTGCGCCTGCAGGTCTCCAAGCCGCAGTCGGTGGCCTGGCTCGGCGCCGGAAACCCGGTGGGCCAGGCGGCCTGGATCGCCGAGCGGTTCCACGACTGGTCGGACCTCAGCACGAAGCCGATGGACGAGGTCTTTCCGCAAGATCGGCTGCTCACCAACATCATGCTCTATGTGATGACCGGCAGCTTCGCGACCGGAGCCTGGTACTATCGTGGCCTGATCGAGGAAGGCGGTCTGGCCTTCCAGCCCGGCGAGCGCTGCGAGACGCCGACCGCCTTCGCCAACTTCCCCGGCGAACCCCTGTACGCCGCGCCGCCCCGCTCCTTCGCAGAGCGCGCCTACAACGTCGTACGCTGGACCGACATGCCGCGGGGCGGCCATTTCGCGGCAATGGAGGAGCCCGAACTGTTCGTGGACGAGGTGCGTGCGTGGGGTAGAGAGGCCTGATGGCCCGCTACGACTTCGCGTCCGACAACACCGCGCCTGCTGCGCCCGAGGCGATGGCCGCCCTCGCGGCCGCCAACACCGGGTTCGCTTCCGGGTACGGGACCGACCACGTGACCGCGCGGGCCGGCGACCTGGTGCGCCGGATGCTCGACGCGGACGCGGACGTGCGGTTCGTGGCGTCCGGCACGGCGGCCAACGCGGTGTCGCTGGCGGCGCTGGCGCGGCCGTTCGAGAGCGTGCTGGCCCATCACCACGCCCACGTCTGCACGGACGAGACCGGGGCGCCTGGGCTGTTCGGCCATGGCGTCGGTCTGACGCCGTTGCCCGGAGCTTCCGGCAAGATCGATGTCGCGAGCCTGGCCGAGCCGCTCGCGGCGCCGGACGTCTCCTACCGCCAGCCGGTGGCGGCGCTCTCGGTGACCAACGCCACGGAGTACGGCACCGTCTACTCCGCAGCCGAACTGGCCGCGTTGACCGGCCCGGTGAAGGCCGGCGGACACGGCGTCCATCTCGACGGGGCGCGCCTGGCCAACGCCTGGGCCGCCGGCTTCGACGTCACGCGGATCAAGGACCTCGGGGTCGACCTGCTGGTGATCGGCGGGACCAAGGCCGGCATGCCGCCGACGGAGGCGGTCGTCGTCTTCGACAAGACGCTGTCACGCCGGTTCGACGCCCGTCTGAAACAGGCCGGCCAGCTTCCCTCCAAGGGAAGATTCTTCGCGGCGCCCTTCATCGGCATGCTCGAGGACGGCGCGCTCAGGCGTCACGCGGCCCACGCCAACGCCATGGCAAGGAAGCTCGCCGAGCTGATGCCTTTCCCCATCACCCATCCGGTGGAAGCCAACGGCGTCTTCGTGGAGATGGACGAGCCGCGGCTTGCGGCGCTGCATGCGGCCGGCTGGTTCGTCTACCGCTTCCTGGATGGTTCGGTACGGTTCATGTGCTCGTGGGCGACGACCGAAGAATCTGTCGAGGAATTGGGCGCGGCGCTCAAATCTATCCGCTGAATCGGCCAACGCCGGTGAGGTTTGCCGTCACGCAAGCGCGAGTGTGACACTCAGAACGCACCCAGCGCCTAAACAGAGGATCGCGTCGCCGCCTCGGGTCACTTGTGGCGACTTTCGGTTGCCGGTGTGGCGGCGCCATGACAGCTTCCGGCCACCGTCGTCGGGGCCCTCTCCTTCGCGCGCGTCGAGCGCTGCAATGCAAGGGTGGAAGGCTCCGGCGGCTGCGCGTCCCAGCCACGGTTGGGACGGGCTTGGAGAGAGTTCACCTTCACGGGGCCCCTGATGAAATCTGCAACCGATCTAGTGTTGAAGTCCTCGCTGTTCGCATCCGCGGCGGCGGTCGCCATCTTGTCCGCGCCGGGCTTCGCCCAGGCGCA
>CAZBXO010000017.1:0-35906 GCA_964495645.1 uncultured Phenylobacterium sp.
TGGCGGCCTACAACGCGAGCGGCCTCGGCCAGACCCAGGCCTGGGACGCGCAGGACTGGAAGGTGGCCTTCCTGCTCGACCCGGACCGCAACGTGGTCGAATTGGTGCAACAACCGGCGGCCGCCGGCTCGATCGCAGCCTTCGCGCCGACGCTCAGGGCGCGGCGGGACGCGCCGCCGACCTAGCGCGCGGACGCGGCGCGTTCCCGATCCCTGAAGCGGGCGCCGGAGAGGATGTTGGCCAGGGAGTAGTTGCCCTCGTGGCAGGCGTGCTCGTACATCGGCTTGTCCGACCGACTCAACGCGTACTCGGCCAGCCACGGCTTCGCATAGAGGGCGGGGTCGACCACCGTATACTGGTAGAGGAGTTCGTTCGGTCCGAGCCGGCGGTACTTTTCGATGACCACCGACTTGTCGGAGACCAACAGCACGGGGAACAGCCGCAGGCGGTCGCGGGCCGGCATGCGGACGGTCTCGATGACGAGGGTGTCCCCCTCCCAACGGGCGATGGAGTCGCCGAGCGTGGACGTCCAGGCGCCGGGGCCGTGCTGGGCGGCGAACGGCACGATCCGGACGTCGTCGCCGTATTCGCTGCGGATCACCACGTGGTCGCGGGTCTGGACGATCTGGCGCGGGTTGAGGTCGGTGGTCGTGAAGACCGGCGGCTGGCCGAAGCCGGCGAGACAGCGCTCTCCGGTCGGCCGCTGCTCCGGGTGATCGGCCGGCAGCGGCGGATCGGGGTTGGTGACGGCCATCAGCGTGACAAGGCGGACCTCCGCGCCGGCGGCCCGCGTCCAGGGAATCATGCCATCGGCCGGCTCGACGACCTGGCGGGTGCGGCGCTCGCCGCGGACGCGGGCAAGGCCGGCGGCGGCCTGGCTGACGATCTGGTCGGCAACCTCGCCGTCGATCGAGAAGACGGCGACCGACGAGGCCTGGGACGCGAGCTTCTTCAGGATCGCCGGCTCTTCGGCGGCGGTGGCGACCAGGTTGGGGACGCCTGGCGACGCCTCGAGGGGCAGCAGGAAGTTGGTGTTCCAGACGCCCTGAAGGTCGGGATGGCCGAAGGGGGTGCGCGGCGCCTTGTAGGCGGGTTGGGCCATGGCGGCGCCAACGAGCCCGAGGAGGACGGCCAGCGCTGCGACCACGATCCGCACTACCTGCCCTCGGACTGCTTCTTCCTGGCGCGTTCGATGGCGGCGCGGTTGCTGCGGCCGATCATCCGGATGGCGCGTTCGGTGAGGCCGGGGTCGACGCCGGCCAGCTCCATCAGAGTCATCCCGCGGATGGCGGCCATCGAGACCCACACCATGACCTCCATCTCGGAAACGTCGGCGATGCCCTCGCGCTTGGCGATGAAGGCGGCGGCAGCCGACTGGCGGCGCAGGATTTCCTGAGCCACCGGCTTGAAGCGGCGCGCGAGCTCAGGATCGCTGCGGCTGCCCAGCATGATCTCCATCAGCGCCACGCCGTAGCGGCCGCGCTCGGCGTCGGCGATGGCGATGTTGGGGTTCTCGTTCTTCTCCCGGCTGACGCGGCGCGCCTCCGCCATCTGCGCCAGGCAGGCATCGGCGGTGGCGATCATCAGGTCCACCTTGGACGGGAAGTGATGCAGCATCCCGCCGCGCGCCACGCCCGAGGTGTCGCTGACCACGATGGTCGTGGCCCCGCCGTAGCCCAGACGGTTCAACGCCTCCACCGTCGCCTCGATAAGGCGACCGCGGGTCTCGGCGGAGCGGTCCTCGTTCGAGCGGCGGACGCGGGCGGTCACCGGCCGGTCAGCTCGGCAAGGAGGGCGGTGCGGCCATAGACCTTCTCCAGGGCTTCCGTCGCCGCCGCCGTGGAGACAACGACCGTTCGATTCACCGTCCCATCGTAGCCGTAGTCGCCGCCGAGGGAATGGATGTTGCCGTCGAAGGCCGCGCCCAGCACCTCGCCCTGCGCATTGACAACGGGCGAGCCGGAGTTGCCGCCGATAATGTCGTTGGTGGTGACGAAGTTGTAGACGGTATCAAGGTCCAGCTTGCCCTTGGCGGCGATCCAGCGGGGGGCCAACTGGAAGGGCTCGGCGCCCGTCGCGCGGTCGTAGAAGCCCGCGAAGTCGGTGAAGTAGGGCACGGTGCGCCCCCGGTAGGTCCAGCCCGTCACCTTCCCGTAGGAGAGTCGCAGGGTGAAGGTGGCGTCTGGATAGACGCTGTCGCCGTAGACGCCGAAGCGACCGCGGGCCAGGCGCTCGGCGGCGCGGTCGACGGGGCCGGTGACCTCCGCCTCGTAGCGCTTGCGGATGTCGCGCGCCGCGGCGTCGGTCTTCAGCACGAACCGGATCAGGGGATCGGTGGAGGCGTTGATCGCGGGCAGTCCGCCCTCCCAGAGCGCCTTGCGGACCGCAGGATCGCCGAGCTTCGTGCCGCGCACCAGGCGGGCGGCCAGGCCCTCGGGGCTCTCCTTGCCCAGCAGCAACTGGCTGCCGGGATCGTCCACCGTCAGGTATTCGCGGGTCTTGGAGAGCCAGAACTCGAGGTACATCTGCTCCAGCGGCAGGTCCACGGGGCTGGCGTCGAGCAGTTCCTTCTGCATCAGGGGCAGGCGGGGGTCGGCGTACTCGGGGAGCCGGTCGGCCGACGGTTTGGCGCGCTCCTGGGCGCCGCGGACCAGCTCACGGGCGTAGGTGAAGAGCTTGGACAGCGAACCTGCGCCCTGCTCCAGCTGGCGGTAGCGCAGGTAGTGCTCGGCGAGGGCGGTCTGCGCCCGCGCGATCTCTCCCCAGGCGTCCCCCACCTCGGCGGCCAGTCGCGGATCGGCGGCGACCTTGGCGCGGAAGTCGGCCTCGGCGGCGCGCTTGGCGTCCATGAAGGCGCGGTCGTTCAGAGCCACCTGGCGGCCGTAGTACACCTTGAAGCTGTTCTCGAGACTTGTGATCGGGTCGGTCGCGATGCGCTTCGCCTCCGGACCTCCGGAAGAATACTGCAGCAGCCGGCCGCGCAGCTCGGAGCGCTGCAGCTGGCCGATCGGGATGACCAGGTCCCGCTGGGCTTCCAGCTGTGCGACGGTCATCTGGCGGTCGGTGCCGCCCGGGTTGCCGGAGACGAAGACGACCTCGTTCTCCTTGGGCGCGCGGGTGAGCCAGGTCAGGTGCTTGGGCGTGCCCACCGGCTTACCGTCCTCGTAGAGCCGCAGAAAGGCCATATCGAGGTTGAAGCGCGGGAAGTTGAAATTGTCCGGATCACCCCCGAAGAAGGCCGTCGCATACTCCGGAGCGAACACGAGCCGGACGTCGGTGTACTTGCGGTACTTGTAGAGCTTGTACTGGCCGCCCCGGTAGAGGCTGACCACCTGGCAGCGCAGCTTGGCGTCGCCGGCGCAGGCGGTCTGCTCGGCGGACGCCGCGGCGGCGTTGCGGGCCCGGACGAAGTCGCCCCCCGCCTTGCCGGACGTGGCGCGGTTGATTTCCGCGGTGACGTCGCCGATCGAGAGCAGCACCTCGGCCTGCATGCCCGGGCAGGTCCTTTCCTCCGTCCGGGCGGCGGTGAGGAACCCGTTCTTCACGTAGTCCGTCTTGGCGCCGGAGAGTTGCTGGGCGCAGTCCAGGACGCAGTGGTCGTTGGTCAGCACCAGGCCGTCTTTGGAGACGAGCGAAGCCGAACAGCCTCCCGCGAGACGCACGGAGGCTGCCTGCACGCGGTCGAGCCAGGCCTGGTCGACAGTCACGCCATAGGTTTCCCGGATCTTGGCGGCGGGGACGTGGTCGAAGGTCCACATGCCTTCATCGGCCAGGGCCGGCGCGGCGAGGGCCATGGCGCCCCCCGCGATCGGGCCGATCATCCACTTAGACATCATGCACTCATTCCCCTGGGTCACCGCTCGCGGCGCAGGCGGAACCTGTTATGACATCCTGACGTCGGCGTCATCGTCTGGGGGAGGGGTCATGGGAAAGTTCGCGTTCGCGCTTGCCGCGCTGCTTTTGGGAGCCGCGGGAGCCGAGGCGCGAGCTCAGGCGCCAAGCGCCGGCGAAGCGGAATTCCGGGCGCTCTATAAGGAGTTGGTGGAGACCAACACGACACTGTCGGCCGGCAGCTGCACGCTGGCGGCCGAGCGGATGGCGGCGCGGATGAAGGCGGCCGGCTACCCGGATGGCGAGGTCCGGGTCTTCACCGTGCCGGAGGCCCCCAAGGAGGGCGGGCTCTTCGCCGTGCTGCCCGGCAAGGATCCCAAGGCCAAGGCGATCCTGTTGCTGGCCCACATCGACGTGGTCGAGGCCCGGCGCGATGACTGGGAGCGCGACCCGTTCAAGCTCATCGAGGAGAACGGCTATTTCTACGCCCGCGGCGCCTCGGACGACAAAGCCATGGCGTCGATCTTCACGGATACGATGATCCGGCTGCGCGGCGAGCCGCGGCTGAACCACACGCTGAAACTGGCGCTGACCTGCGGAGAGGAAACCACCGGCGTCTTCAACGGGGCGGAGTGGCTCGCCCAGAACCGGCGTGACTGGATCGACGCGGCGTTCGCTCTGAACGAGGGCGGCGGCGGTCGGGTGGACCCGCAGGGTCGGCCGGCGTCTCTGGCGATCCAGACGGCCGAAAAGACCGCGCAGAACTACACCCTGGAAGCGCGCAATCCGGGGGGCCACTCCTCCATGCCGCGACCGGACAACGCGATCTACGACCTGGCCGCGGCGATCACGAAGATCGGCGCCTACAAGTTCCCGGTGAACCTGAACCCGACCACCACCGCCTTCTTCAGGGAGCAGTCGAAGGCCGCGCCGCCGCCGATCGGACCGGCGATGGCGGCGATCTCGGCCGATCCGCGGGACGCCGCGGCGGAGGGCGTCCTGTCGCGCGACCCGATGCTGAATTCGATGATGCGCACAAGTTGCGTAGCGACGCTGGTCAACGCCGGGCATGCGGAAAACGCCCTGCCCCAGCGGGCCACGGCCAACATCAACTGCCGCATCGCGCCCGGCGAGACGATCGAGGGCGTGGGGGCGAAGCTGGTCGAGGTGATCGGCAACCCGGCGCTCAGCCTGACCGCCAAGCCGCGTCGTGGCCCCCTCGGGCAGCCGGCGCCACTGGACCCCAAGGTGCTGGAGCCGGCCCGCAAGCTGGCGGCGGAGATGTACCCGGGGTTGGCCATCGTGCCGACCATGTCCACCGGCGCTACGGACTCCATCTACATCTCCGCCGTCGGCATTCCGTCCTACGGCGTGCCGGGCCTGCTCTACGAGCCCGACGGCGGCGGCATCCACGGCCTGAACGAACGCATCCGCGTCTCCTCGGTGCTGAAGGGTCGCGAGTACCTCTATCGGTTGATCAAGGCCTACGCCGCTGCACCGTGAGCGCGTTTGCCTGACCTAGCGTAAGGCGGCGGAGGTTTGGACGAGGGTTCGGGGAGTGTTGCGATGAAGCTCATCGGAACGGCGGCGGTGCTGGTGGCGCTCACCGCATCGGGGGTGGCCATCGGCCAAGCGCAGCGACAGGCGGCGTCGCCGAAGGCCGCCGCGACGAAGCCGGCTGTCCCCGCGGCGCCGAGCCGCCTCCCCGGCTGGAACGCCGACCGCAACGCCTACTTCGGCGACCTGCACGTCCACACGCGGCTGTCATTCGACGCCTACATCTTCAACGTCCGCGCCACACCGGATGACGCCTACCGCTTCGCCCGCGGGGAGACGATCGGGCACGCCGGCGGCTTCAACGTGCGACTGGCGGGCGGCCCGCTGGATTTCGCGGCGGTCACCGACCATTCCGAGTACATGGGCGCGATCGGCGAAGCTGCCGATCCGAAAAGCCCGCTTCACAAGCTGCCGATCGTCGACGGGCTGTTCTCGCCCGTCCCAGCCGAGATCACCAAGGCCTTCAACCGGCTGGTGGCGGCCAACCAGGACGGCTCGATGCCGAAGGAGTTCAGCGCCCCGGACGTCGCAGGCCGCGCCTGGACCGAGGTGAAGGACGCCGCCGCGCGCAACTACCAGCCCGGCCGGTTCACGACCTTCGTAGGCTACGAGTACACCTCTGCGCCACAGGGGCGGAACCTGCACCGCAACGTGATCTTCCGCTCGGCCCGCGTCGCGGACCTGCCCTTCACCGCGGTGATGAGCCGCGATCCGGAGAACCTCTGGCGAGCGATGGACGGTTGGAGGGCCAAAGGGGTCGAAGCCCTGGCCATCCCGCACAACGGCAACGGCTCCGACGGCCTGATGTACGACCTGCAACGGCTGAACGGCCAGCCAATGGACCGCGCCTACGCCGACCTGCGGATGCGCAACGAGCCGCTGAATGAGATCAGCCAGGTGAAGGGCACTTCGGAGGTGCACCCGTCGCTCGCGCCGAACGACGAGTGGGCCAACTTCGAGATCATGGAGCGCTACATCGGCTCCAACCGCGAAGTGACGAAGTTCAAGGGCGGCTATGTGCGCGAGGCGCTGAAGGACGGGATCCTGCTGCGCGACACCAAGGGCTTCAATCCCTTCAAATTCGGCTTCATCGGCTCATCAGACACCCACAACGCGGCGCCGGGCAGCGTCGAGGAAGTGAACTACTTCTCGAAAGTGGGCCGGGTGGATGGCCTCGCTGCGCAGCGCGGCTCGGTGCCGATCGACGGCAAGCGGACCTGGGAGGACGGCCAGCTGGCGCCGGATGCGCCGGGCACGCGCTATCAGACCTGGGGTGCGTCGGGGTTGGCCGCGGTGTGGGCGGAAGAGAACAGCCGTGAGGCGATCTACGCGGCGCTGCGGCGCAAGGAGACGTTCGCGACTTCGGGGCCGAGGATCCGGGTGCGTTTCTTCGCCGGCTATGACTTCCCGGCCGACCTCGAGCGGCGGGGCGACATCGTGCGCCAGGCCTATGCCCATGGTGTTCCCATGGGCGGCGACCTGCTGGCGACGCGGGGCCAGCCGCCGAAGTTCCTCGTCTGGGCGATCCGGGATCCGTCGTCGGGTTACCTGCAGCGCGCACAGATCGTGAAGGGGTGGGTGGAGAACGGCGTCGCGAAGGAGCGGGTGTTCGACGTGGCATGCTCCGACAAGCTGGCGCTGAACAAGAGCGCCTGGCGCTGCCCGGACAATGGAGCCACGGTCGACCTCAAGACCTGCGAGCCGACGCGCTTCAAGGGCGACGTGGAACTGCGGACCGTGTGGACCGATCCGACCTTCAATCCGCGGCAGCGGGCCTTCTACTACCTGCGGGTCCTGGAGAATCCGTCGTGTCGCTGGTCGACGTGGGATGCGTTGCGCAACGGCACGCCGCCCAATCCGCGGCTCGCGCCCACGATCATGGAGCGGGCCTGGTCGTCGCCGATCTGGTATGAGCCGCAGGCTTGAGGGCTTGAACGCGCGCGACGTCCTCCGCCGGCTCGCGCGCGAGCCGCTGGTTCACTTCCTGATCCTGGGCGCGGTGCTGTTCGCCGCCATCGGCATCATGCGCGAGCTACGTCGACCGACGATCCGGCTGGACGCGCAGGAGCTGAACCAGCTGGCGTCCTACTGGGAGCTGCAGATGCAGCGGCCGCCGACCAAGGCGGAGCTGGCCGGCCTCATTCAGGACCGCATCGACGAGGAGCTGATGGCGCGGGAGGCGCTGCGCCTCGGGCTCGACAAGGACGACATGATCGTGCGCCGGCGGCTGGCGCAGAAGATGGCGTTCGCCAGCGAAGACCTGGCGGCGGCGAAGGAGCCTTCGGAGGCCGAGCTGCGATCCTTCTACGCCGCGACCAGGGCGCAGTATGCCCAACCCGCGCGGCTGGCTCTGCGGCAGGTGTTCTTCAGTCGCGATCGAATCGGCGAGTCGGCGGATCATGCCGCGGCCCTGGCGCGTGCAGAGCTGGCCGGGGGCCGGGCTGCGGCGGGCGATCCGTCGCTGCTGCCCTCGAGCTACGCCGATGTCAGCCTGGACGAACTCTCGCGCGACTTCGGGAAAGAGTTCGCCGCCGCCGCGAGCGGAGCGGCGATAGGCGAATGGACGGGGCCGATCGCCTCGCCCTACGGCCTGCACCTGCTGATGGTGGAGTCGAGACGCGAGCAAGAAGTGCCGGCGTTCCACGTGGTCCGCGCAGAGGTTCGCGAGGCGTGGCTCGCCGAGGCGCGGCGCAAGGCCAACCGGGCCTACCTCGACAGACTGAGGGCGCGCTACCGTGTGCACATCGCCAAGCCATGATCCGGCTGCTGGCGCTCCTGCTGGGCCTCGTCTGGGCGACCGCCGGTCACGCCCACGAGGTGCGCCCCGCCCTGCTGCAGATCGTCGAAGTGGGCCCCGCCGCCTACGACGTGACCTGGAAGCAGCCGGTGGTAGGCGACATGGCCGTGCGCCTGACCCCGCGCTTGTCCGGAGGCAGCCTCGACAGGACGCCGGACGCGGAGCAGGTCGCGCCGGGTTTCCGCGTGCGACTGTGGCAGGTGCGCGGGGGACCGCCGCTCGATGGCCAGACGGTTTCCATCGACGGGCTTTCCGACACCGTGACCGACGTGATCCTGCGGGTGGCCCTGAGGAACGGCCGGACGGTCGACGAGGTGATCCGACCGAGCAGTCCCAGCCGGCGCCTTGCGCTGTCGGGGCCGTCGGGCCTAGCCGTGCCGGGCTACCTGCGGCTGGGGGTGGAGCACATCCTGACCGGCCCGGACCACCTGCTGTTCGTCCTCGGGCTGCTCCTCTTGGTGGGCGGCAACTGGGGCCTGGTAAAGGCGGTGACGGCGTTCACCGCGGCGCACAGCGTGACCCTGGCCCTGGCGGCCCTGGGGTACATCCGCTTTCCGAGCGCGACGATCGAGGCGCTGGTGGCGCTCAGCATCCTGTTCGTGGCGTGCGAGCTGGCGCGTGAGCGGCCGACCCTGACGCGCCGGCGGCCCTGGCTGATCGCCTTCGGGTTCGGCCTCTTGCACGGCATGGCCTTCGCCGGCGCGCTGGCCGAGATCGGCCTGCCCGCCCGCGCGGCGCCGCAGGCGCTGCTGCTGTTCAATGTGGGTGTGGAGGTGGGGCAGCTCGCCTTCATCGCCGCCGCACTGATTTTGATCGCGCTGCTGCGGCGGCTTCCGCCACTTCCCGCCTGGAGTCGGGCTGCGCCGGCCTATGGGATCGGCGCAGTCTCGGCCTACTGGCTGATCGAGCGGAGCCTGGTCGCCGCCGCCGGGTGATTGCCACACGGCGCGCGCGGGTGTTGGGATCGCCGACAGAACCGCGCGGGGAAAGCGAATGGCGACAGATGGCGTAGGACGCCGGGGAGTGCTGGGCGCAGCCGGCGCGGTCGCCGTGTCGGGCGCGGCCGAAGCCAAGCCGGGTGGGAGCGGCGGTGTATCGCGCATCGACACACCCGGCATGGCGGTCGTCCAGACCGCGCACGGGGATATCCGCGGCGCAGTGCGCGACGGAGTCCACGTATTCAAGGGTATCCCCTACGCGGGTGACACCGGCGGAGCGGCGCGCTTCCTGGCGCCCGCGCCGCCGAAACCCTGGAGGGGCGTCCGCAGCGCACTCTCGTACGGACCCACCTGTCCGCAGGTGGTCCGCGCGGGCTGGCAGAACGACGAAACCGCGTTCGTCTATGACTGGGACGACGGCTTCCCTGGCGAGGATTGCCTGCGGCTGAACGTCTGGACGCCCGGCCTCTTCCGCGGGATGCGTCCGGTGATGGTCTGGCTGCACGGTGGCGGCTACGAGGCCGGCTCGGCGCAGGAGCTGCCCAGCTACGACGGCGAGCGGCTGGCGCGGCGCGGCAATGTGGTGGTGGTGTCGGTGAACCACCGGCTGGGGCCGTTCGGCTACCTCGACTTGTCAGCGGTCGGCGGGGAACGCTACGCGCGCTCCGGCAACGCCGGCATGCTCGACCTGGTGGTCGCGCTCGAGTGGGTGCGCGACCACGCCGCGGCCTTCGGCGGCGACCCCGGCAATGTGACGATCTTCGGCCAGTCCGGCGGCGGGGCGAAGGTCTCGACCCTGATGGCCATGCCCGCCGCCCGCGGACTTTTCCACAAGGCCATCGTCCAGAGCGGCTCGCAACTGGCGGTTGGCGAGCGCCCGCGGACCCAGGCGCTGGCCGCAGAGGTGCTGAAGGCGCTGGGTCTCGGCGCCGGCGATCTGGAGAAGCTCGCGGCGGTCCCCGCGGTCGAGCTGGTCCGGGCGGGGGTGGCCGCGCGGCGCGCCATGCCGTCGGGCGCGCCAGGCGAACCCAACCTCGGCTGGGGGCCCTGCGTCGATGGGCAGTCGATCCCGGGCCAGACGTGGGCGCCCGCGCCCGCCATGTCGCGCGACGTGTCGTTGCTTGTCGGCTCGACCCTGAACGAGTTCTCGCCGAGCCTGGGCAATCCCGCGATGGAAGCGCTCACCGAAGAGGATGCGAGGGCCGCCGCACAGCGAACCGGCGCGCCGGCCGGCGCGTGGGATGCTTTCCGGGCGGCAAGCCCGCAGGTGAGGCCGGTGGAGTTGTTGTCGCGGATCGGCGCGATGCGGTTCCGCCTCAACACCGTCGAGCAGGCGCAGCGCAAGGCGGCGCAGGGCGGCGCACCCACCTGGCTCTATCGCTTCGACTATCAGGCGCCGGTCCTGGACGGCCGGGTCCGGGCGTTCCACTGCTCCGAGCTGGCCTACGCTTTCGACAATATCGACCGCTGCCTGAACGCCACCGGTGGAGGTCAGGCGGCGCGGACGCTGGCCGCCCAGACGGCCGACGCCTGGATAGCCTTCGCCCGTACGGGAAATCCAAACCACAAAGGCCTGCCCGCCTGGCCCAAGGTCAGCCCTGGGCCGGCGCCGGTCATGCTGTTCGATGTTCCGTGCCGCGTCGCGGTCGATCCGGATGGCCGCGAACGCGCGGCGATGCGCGCATGAGCGAGCGCGGCCGGTTCAGCTTCCGGGTCTCGGCGCGCCCGCAGGCGATGTTCGAGACGCCTCTTGTCCAGGCGCAGCTGGAAGAGGCCGACGCGCTCTGCGAGGCTCTTGCACAGAGCATCGCGAAGCGCCGCGCAGAGCATCCTGGCGAGGGCGCTCGATCGACGGTGGGCGGCTGGCATTCGGACTTCGCGATGATGCAGTGGGGTGGCGAGGCCGCGCGCAGTCTCGCGCAAGCCGCCGTGCAGATCGCCCAGCGTCTGTCGACTTTCGTCGATCAGCAGCCGTCGGATCGGGACTGGGGGGTCGCGATGTGGGCCAATGTGCTGCCCGCCGGCGGCCTGAACCACGCGCACGTGCATCCGGGGCATCTCTGGTCGGCGGTGTTCTACATCGACCCCGGTGACGCCTCGGAAGGGGCGGGCGGGGAAATCTACTTCGAAGACCCGCGATATCCGATGATGGCCATGCGGGACGGCGCCTTTCGGTTCGCCGGCGCGGACGGCAAGGTGCAGGAACCGATCCGCGCCCACTGGCCGAAGCGGGCCGAACTCCTGGTCTTCCCGGCCTGGCTCCGCCACGGCGTACGGCCCTATCACGGCGCGAGGGAGCGCATCTCCATCGCGATGAATATCGACGCGAAGCCGCGCGAGCCCCGGCCATGACGCCGGCCCGATCGGCGGCTATAGAGCGGCCGATGCGACGCTTGCTCGTTCCATTCCTCGACCGCTGGCGGCTCTGCGCCGCCGTGATTGCGGTGACGATGTTGGCCATCGCCCACGCGTTCGAGACGTTCGGCGGGCTCGCGCCCTGCATCCTCTGCCTGCGGCAGCGGGAAGTGTACTGGTGGATCGGGGGGATCGCGCTCGCCTTCATGGCGCTGGTCCGACTGCCTGGCGCGGCGCGATGGCGCGAGGCGACCTGTTGGGTGCTGGCTCTAGGCTTCCTGGTCGGCGTCGGGGTGGCCGTCTATCACGCGGGCGCCGAGTGGAAGTTCTGGCCGGGGCCCGAAGCCTGTGCGGCGGTGTCAGGTCGTGTCACGGCCGAGGACCTTCAGGCGTTCTTGAACAACGCCAAGCCCTATCGCGGTCCCAGCTGCGAGACCCCTGCCTGGATCTTTGCGGGGCTGTCGATGGCGGGCTGGAACGCGGTGGCTTCGCTCGGCTTCGCTGCGCTCAGCATGCTCGCGGCGCTGCAAGAGAGGGCCAAGCGGTGAGCGACAAGGCCTTGCCGCCGCGCCCCGGCGGAGGCTCGCCGGGGACGCGTCTGGCGGAGATTCTGCGCGTCGACCACGCGGGCGAACTGGGCGCGGTGCACATCTACCGTGGCCAACGAGCGGTTCTTGGTCGGGCCGCCGGCCATGAACGGACCGCAGGCCAGCTGGCGGAGATGGAGGCCCAGGAAGCCGAGCATCTCGCGCGGTTCGACCGACTGCTCACCGAGCATCGCGTGCGGCCAACGGCGCTGGCGCCGGTCTGGCGGCTGGCTGGCTTTGCGGTGGGCGCGGCCACGGCGCTCTTGGGCGACAAGACGGCGCATGCCTGCACCGAGGCCGTGGAAACCGTCATCGAGGGCCACTACGCCAAGCAGATCGAGGAACTGCAGACGCGCCATCCGGACCTCGCCGCGGAGCTCGCGAAGTTCCGCGCCGAGGAACTCGCGCACCGTGACGTGGCCATGGACGAGGGCGCGCGCGAGGCGCCAGGTTACGGCCTGCTCTCGGCCCTGATTCGCGCCGGCTGCCGCACGGCGATCCGGATCAGCGAAAAGGTTTAGTGCGCCCCCTCCTCCTGACGACGCCGGGCGATCGCCTGGACACGGTCGAAGGTGGCTTTGACGCCAAGCCGCAGTTCATTGGCGACCGCAAGAACGACCGAGGACACCAGCCAGAAGACGACGAGCGCAATGAGGCCCGGTTCAGAGACGCCGCCCGGCTCGAGAAACAAGAAGAGGCCGCTGGCGCCCCCGCCCAGCATCACCAGCGCTCCGCAGAACGCGCCGCGCAGGACACCAGCCAGCACCACGGCAGCGACGTAAAGCATGAATGGCGACTGGGCGCCGAGCTCCGGCGTCAGGACGGCCCGCAATGAGGTGGTCGCCGCCAGGAGGCCCGCCGCGACGAGCAATGTAACACCGGCCTGCCGGCCCACTTCCGCGACACGCATGACGGCCCCTCGGCGATCTGATGCACCCAGACTGACCCCGGCAGGGGGCGCCGCTCAACCACCTTCGCCCCAGACGGGAGTGTACGCGGCCTCAGTGGCCCGCAGACCGGGGGATCGGCGTAGAGTCGCTGGTGTCATCTCCCAGGCTCGCTTCGAAGTCCTGGAGGATCTCGAAGAGTTCTTCGGCGGCGATGGCGCCCTTGTTCGGCTGAGGCACGCAGTACCGCCAGAAGCTGGCGACATGCGAAATCCCTCCAATGCGTTCGCCGAGGTCCGTGAACATGCCGGGTGCGCGGACGAGGAAGTCGCGGAAAGCGCCGGGCTCTTCGTCTTCCGTCAGGTTGCGGAAGGCATCGTCGTATACCTGAAGCGTTTCGAGGAGCTCGCGGCGGCGTTTGTGGATGGTCGCGGCCAGCCTCGAGCGCGAGCGCTCGACCTGCCGCATGAGCTCGAGATCGCGCTTGTCCTTGATCTGGATGTCTCGGAGCTCGTTGAGGACGTTGACCAGTTGGGGCCACAGATCAGCGAGCACCCACTTGTAGTAGAGAAAGCCCTTCCAGCAAAAGATGCCCTCGCGGTAGGCCGCGCCCTCCAATCCTAGCGTTCGTCTGAGCGGCTCGAAGCGCTCGTCGACCTGGCTGGAAAGGAGGATCTGCACGAGCCGTGACGTGTCGTTGGCGGACGACTTGCTGTTGCGGAACGCCAGTTCGATGAGGCGCGAGATCTCGCGCTGCACGAAGGCCTGCATACGGTCGTTATCGGCGGCGGATATCGCAAAGTAGCTCTGTCCGATCTCGAAGCCATGGCGTTTCAGGTGCTCGCGCAGCAGGAACGGGTCCAGCGAGGGGAGCTGGTCGACAAGGGTCAACACACGTGCATCGCGTTCGAGGTCCGCATCGTTGGCGCAGAGATCCTCGAGCATTTCGCGCCAGCCGCGTTGGCCGACGAACATCGACCGCCCGCCGAGCGACAGATCACTGGAGGAGAAAGGCACGATGATCTTCGTGGCGTTGGTCACCAGCCGGTCGAAGACGAACCGTTCGTCGAACCGGACGCGATGCTTGACCAGAATCGCGCCGTTCAGCGTCCGGTTGAGGAAGAACGGGCGCTCCGCGTAGTCCGGTTCGAGCGAACCTTCCAGGCGCGCCAGGTTCAGGACGCGGCTCGACGAGCCACTCTTCTGGAGAGCAGCGAGGTCGCGGACCTCGCGTCCCGCGCGTTGTCTGGGAGGAGCGGGCATCTGACGCGCCTCGGCTAAACTGACGTGCCGCCACCCCCGGCGCACGACGCTTCAGTAACCATACTCCGTTAACAAAGAGTCGGCGGGCGAATATTTCTGCATCGCCATTTAGGGTTTACAGAAAAGATACCTCCGTTGAGGCACTCTATGCCTGAAAAGTTGGGGCAGGTGCACGGGGGCCATGGCTTCCGCCAAACAAAATTTTCGCAGCCTAGCGGCGCTATCGAAGACAGCTTCGACGAGCCGGGTTCTGAACCTGTGCGCGGTCGCTGCTAAGTATGCCGACGAACCGGACTATCGCGAGAAGCCGTTCTTCGCGACCCAGCTGCTGAACACGTGCGTCATCATCAAACACGCCGTTCGCGCGCACGAACGGGACGACTTCCAGAGCCCGCCCTACATCGCCACCAAGGTGATCCTGCCCTTCGACCGGCAGAACCTCGGCCTCGGCGGGCGCTCGGTGTTCGTCGGCGCCCGGGGCTGGGCCAACACCCTGCGCGAGATGGCCGGGGACGCAGTCGGCTTCCAGCGCGACGCGGAGCTGCTGGAGGCCCTCGACGAACTTCCCTCGCTCGACCCCTTCCTGCTGCGCGAGCATCTGGCCAGGCGCAACTTCTCGATCGGCCCCAGCTACTTCGATATCAGCCAGGCCGACGTCGAGCGCATGCAGCGCTTCGTCTCCGACGAGATCGGCAACCTGATCCGCCTCGCCTTCCAGGGCAGCGCCGGTCAGGACGAGAACACCGCGCGCCTGGTCGAGGTCCTGCTCACGAACCAGCCCGACTCTCGGCTGGAACCGCTGCGCCTGACGCTGAAGCTGGAGGGCGAGGCCTACAAGGAGGGCATCTTCAGCTGGAAGGGCTTCCTCTACTACAAGTGGGTGCTCGCCAACCTGGCGCAGAAGATCGCGTCGGTGACGGTCCAGATCAGTGAGTTGAGGCCCTACGGACCCGCTCCCAACGACATGCTGGCGCAGATCGGCCAGTACAAGGCGCGCCTGGCGCGCGACGTCGACTCCTCGAAGCGGACCGCGTCGTCGACGCTAGGGGTCTATGACTCGGCGTTCCTCCAGTTGACGCAGAACTCCGACCCCGGTTCGTTCCGCGACTTCCTACTGAAGTCGCCGGCTCTGTTCGTGAACCTTGGCGAGAGCGTGGGCGGGATTTCGCATATCGTAAGCTACTGGGACTACCGCTTCCCGAAGGGCAAACCGGCGCGCGCCGCCCCCGAGGAGGTCCTGGAGATCCTCCAGGAGTTCGACGGCTCGTTCGTCGGGGTCGCCGAGGAGCGGGCCGCCGCAGCGGCCAAATCCGCCGCAGCCTAGGCGCGAAACGAGCGGTCAGGCGAGGTCGCCTGCCCGCCGACCCGATCCCGGTGAGCCGCTAGCTCAGAGGGGCCTGGACGCCGTCCCGTCGCGATGTCAGCTGGCCGGGGTCGCGGGGGCCGCAGCGGCGCACGACTTACCCGCCCACATGCCCGTCAGCATCGCCTTGCGGGTCTCCGCAATTCTGATGGTCTCGCCGGCCTGCGCCTTCTTGGTCTCGGCATTCTGGCGGGCGGCGCCGGCTGCCTTGTTGGCGAACATGCCAAGGCCCGGGGCTTTGCTGAGCACGCCTGTGCGCAGCATGCCCTCCACCGCAACCGTCCCGGCCAGCCCGGCGCCCTTGGCGGCGCCGTCCGCGCCCGAGATCTGCTGGTTGGCCTGCGCGATGGCGCCGTCGGCGCGGGCCACCTCTGTCGCGATGCCGGCGCAGTCCAGCGCGGCGTCCGTGGGATAGCTGATTTGCAACGGCGCATCCTTGGCGAAGGTCGGGCCAGCGGCCAGCATCATCGCAGCGACGGCGAGTTTGATAGTGTTACGCATCGGTCGTCCCCCAGTCCCTGGCGCACGCACATGACTTGGCGGACGCCGTTCCAGGCTGGCCGGATAGCACCCGCCCTCCTCACACGCCTCCCCCGTTTGGGGGTGCTGGTCGGGCCGGGCTGCGCGCCGACGCGGTCGCAACGCCGACGCCGCGCTCCAGGAGGTAGGTCGCGACGGCCTCGGCCAGGCGCCGGGCCGCTCGGGCATCCGGATGCGCGTCACCCGGCACCCGCCAGGTCGGGTCCACAGGGACCTGAAGGTAGGGGATGCGAGCGGCGTCGAGCGTGGCTCGGCGAAGCTCGCGTTCTTCCGGCGTCTCCGGACCCAGTTGCGGGACCAGCACGAGGGGGATGGCCCCCGCGGCCCGCGAGGTGTCGACGATCGCGATCAGCTGCTCGCGAGTGGTCGCCAGGCCCTCCGCGACCTCCGCTTCGGTCACATATGGCGCGAAGCGATGCAGGATATGAACGATGCGAAGGCTCTCGGACCCGGCGTGCCAGGTCAGCCCGGGACCCAGGTGAGGACGGTCGCGCTCGAGGTTGCGGTGGAAGAGGCTGGGCATGAACAGGACCACCACCGCGCGCGGCTCACGGAAGCGCGGCAGCTCGGCCTTCAAGCGAAGATAGACCTGGTCCGTTCCATAGCCGCCCACGGCCAGATTCGCGGCAGCGACGCCAATCCGCGCGGCGACCTGGGCCGGGATGCTCTCGTCGTTGGTAAGCCCATGACCGTTCATGATCGACTCGCCGGCGAACAGAACGGCGGCAGCGCCGTAGTCGACCGGCTGGTCGGGGCTGCGGACCCGATGACCGCCCGCGTCGAACGCATACTCGATCGTGCGCCCGCCAAGACGCGTGCGGCCTATCCGGTTGGGCACGTTGACCCACCCGACGACGGGATCGGTTCGCCGCAGCGGCTCACGTGACGCGGGCGCCTGATGGCGCGCTCGGAACGGTGTCAGTTCGAGCAGAAGCTCGCCCGCGGCCAGGCCGAGGACCGCAGCCATGGTCACCGGCAGAGCGGCGGCAGCCGTCGCAGCGAACGACCTGGCCCGCGCCGCACGCCCGATCCTTGGCCGCGCCCAAACGAGCAGCGCAACCGCGACGGCGACCAACCCAACGCGTACGGCGGCGAGGGCGACGAGCTGATCGCGTCGCGGGCGGAAGAACTCGATCAGGAAGTGCCGCTCGAACCAGGCCGGCGTCGCGAACGCAGCCGCGACGATGAGGATCGCAGCGACAAGGGCGACCACCGTCTCGGCGATGAACTGGCGGGCGCGGGCAGGCAACTGGCGGTCCCTCTTCCGGTGGCGTAGTGTCGACCTTCCCCTAAGGCGCACCCCATGCGTTCGCTTCTCTCGCCTGTCCACTGGCTCGTGTGGCGAAACCCGTCACGCCGCGCCCGGAACCTGCTCCGGTTTGCAGAGGTGGAGGCGGATGGCGGCCGAGATCTGGTCCGCGCCGCCGAAATCACGCGTGATCCCCTGCTGCGACGGCTGTTTCTCAAGCACGCGCTGGATGAGCATCGTCACGCGGACTTGTTCCGCAGCCGCGGGTTGGAGCTCATCCCTCGGGGTCAGCGGCGTGGGGGCGTTTCGAGCGGCGCTTGGCTGGCGCCCGGAGAGCGCGGACTGGATGATGTCCGGGTGGAGGATGAGCGGGACGAGAGCCTGCTGGCTTTCCTGCACCTATCCGAAGCCGCAGCTGCGCGGGATTTCGCCAACTACATCGCCGTGCTGGGCGCCGACCGGCCGACGCGCGACGTGTTCGAAAAGGTGCTGCACGACGAGGCGTTCCACATGAGCTACACGCACGCGCAACTGGAGCGCATCGCGCCGGAGACCGTTCGCAAGCTGATCTGGCAAGCCCGGCTGAAGCGCCTCTGGCGGGCCTACCTTCGCCTGGCGAGCGCCCTGGCCGGGCTCGTCGGAGGCATCGTCCTTACGCTGCAGTACTACGTGATCCTGCCGCCCTTCGCGCTGGCGGCGCGGCGGTCGGCGCGGCGCGAGTCACTCGGCTGGCATCCGATCTCGGCCGACCGGAGCGGGACGCTCGCGCGCCAATACTGAACTTTGAACCAACTCTTCCGTCTGGGGCGTTGACCTCGTTGGGCGTCCGAAGGGATCCAGTCTCATGAAGATCCTCGGCGTCTCAGCTCACTACCACGACAGCGCCGCCGCCTTGGTTGTGGACGGGATGCCGGTGGCGTCGGTGCAGGAAGAGCGGCTCTCGCGGCGGAAGAACGACGCCGCCTTCCCTCTGGCCGCGATCGAGTGGTGCCTCGGCCACGCCGGCATCGAGCCCGACGCCCTCGACGCCGTGGTGTTCTACGAACGACCGATGCTGAAGTTCGAGCGCATCCTGACCATGGCGCTCAGGTCCTTCCCCATCGGGCGGAAAGCCTTCGTTCACGCGATGCGCAATTCGCTCGGGGAGAAGGTCTGGGTGCGCGGCATCATCCAGGCTCACCTCGGCGTTTCGCGAGACAAGATCCTGTTCACGGAGCACCACCAGAGCCACGCGGCAGCGGCTTTCCTCACCGCACCCACCGAAGCCGCTGCAATCCTGACAACCGACGGGGTCGGCGAATGGGCGACCACGACCGTGGGCGTCGGCCGCCGGCAAGGCGGCCGCGCCAAGATCGAGATGCTGCGGGAGGTGCGGTTCCCTCACTCCCTTGGCATGCTCTACTCGACCTTCACCGCCTACCTCGGTTTTGCCGTGAACGAAGGCGAATACAAGGTCATGGGCCTGGCGGCCTACGGGACTCCGAGGTTCGCCGATGACGTGCGCAAGGTGATACGCCGCACGCCCGACGGCGCCTTCGCGCTCGACCTTAGCTACTTCGAGTTCCACACGACCGTTGCGCGGTCGTACTCGCAGAAGTTCGTCGACCTCTTCGGGCCGCCCCCGCCGCCGTTCGAGCCGGTCGACCCCGCCACCGACGAGGGGCGCCGATACGCCGACATCGCGGCCAGTGTTCAGTTGGTGCTGGAGGACGTGCTGGTGGAGATGACAGCGCGCTTGCAACGGGAGACGGGGCTGCCCGACCTCTGCCTGGGCGGCGGTGTGGCGCTGAACGGCGTCGCCAACGCACGGATCCTCCGCGAGTCCGGCTTCTCGCGCCTGTTCGTGCCGCCTGCGCCGGGCGACGCCGGCTGCGCCATGGGCGCTGCGCTCTACGCAGACCGCATTCACTTCGGGAACCCTGACCGCCCTGTTCCGGATCATCCGTTCTGGGGACCGCCGCTGGAGCCCGGCGCCTTGGAACGCCTCGCGCGCGAAGATGGCCTCGCGGCAGAGCCGCTCGACGAGGCGGCCCTGCTCGCGCGGACCGTGCAGGACCTCCGCGATGGCAAGATCGTGGGGTGGATGGACGGCGCGCTGGAGCTGGGTCCGCGCGCCCTTGGCAACCGCAGTATCCTGGCGGCGCCGCACGATCCCGCCGTGCGCGATCGTCTCAACCGGGACATCAAGTTCCGTGAGGAGTTTCGACCGTTCGCTCCGGCCGTCCCCATCGAAGCGGCCGATCGCTATTTCGAACTGCCGCCAGGCGGCGCACGGCTCGGCCGGTACATGTCAGGCGTTGTTGCCGTCCGTCCGGAATGGCGTGCGTCCCTGGGCGCGGTCACGCATGTCGACGGCACGGCGCGCGTGCAGACGGTGGACCGCAGCATGGCTCCACGCTTCCATGACCTCTTGATGGCCTATGGCGCCGCGAGCGGCATGCCCGTGCTCCTCAACACCTCGTTCAACCTGGCCGGAGAGCCGATCGTGAGCCGGGTGGTCGAGGGCTATTCGACGTTCCGCCGGAGCGGTATCGACGTGCTGGTGGCGGATGGCGTGAGGGTCGCGAAGCGGGCGCGCGCGAGGCGCCGCTGGGTCACCGAGGAGACCTTGGCCTCATGAAGAAGCGTGGCCGGATGCACCGACAGCTTATTGTCTTCGGCAGTATGGCTGGAGCCACAGGCGACCTCGCCCGAGGACTCTGGCGAGGCGGCGGCGGCAAGCGATGGCTCGTGCCGCTGGCGGTCTTCCTGTGCGTCACAGGCGGCGTCCTGGTGCTCGCCGCCGGTGTCGAGGCCCTGGCGCCCTTCGTCTATGCGATCTTCTGAGATCCTCGACGCTCGGGGGCGCCACGAGGATGCGATCTTCGACGTCGTTATCTGCCCCGGCTGCGGGGGCGATCTGTCGGCCGACTGGCGTTGCAGAGCCTGCTCGACACAGTACCGAGCGAATAACGGCGTGGCGTGCTTGCGCCTCGTCGGGGACCCGCGAACGGAGGCCGTGCGCGCCTTCTACGAGCAGGCGCCGTTTCCCGGATATCCCGCCCGCGCCGGCCTGAGTTGGCTGCGGCGACGCGCCGAGCGCAGCCGCTTCGCCCGCATGCTCGACGCGGCCATCCCCGGTGACGCGCGGATCTGCGAGATTGGATGCGGCACGGGACAGATGAGCCTGTATCTCGCGCGCGCCGACCGACAGATTGTCGGCGTCGACCTCGCGCTCCCCTCGCTCGAACTTGCCGCTGCGGCCTCGGACCGCTTCGGCATCGAGAACGTGATCTTCGTCGAAAGCGATCTGAATCAGCTTGCGCTGCGTCAGCAGGCCTTCGATGTGGTTCTGAGTCTGGGGGTCCTGCATCACACGCCGGATCCAGCCCAAGCTTTCGCACGTATCGCGCGCCTGCTCCGGCCCGGGGGGATGGTCGTCCTGGGACTCTACAACAGGCTGGCGCGAATTCCCCTGCGCATGCGTCGCTTCATGGCGAGGCTAACGCAATTCCGCTGGATACCCTTCGATCCGGTCCTCGCGGACCGGGCCGCCGAACCGGAGCGACGGGAGGCCTGGCTGCGCGACCAGTACCTGCATCCGGAGGAGCATATGCACTCGGTCGGAGAGGTGCGACGCTGGTTCGACCAAAACGGGATCGACTTCGTGCGGGCGTTTCCCAGCGCATTGATGCATGAGGACGAAGCCACCTCGGACGACCTCTTCGCAGCGCAGACCGACACGTGGGCCCCAGAGCGCTGGGCCGCGCAGATCGGTTGGATGGCCACTCTCGGCCATGAGGGCGGCTTGTTCGTGATGGTGGGGCGCAGGCGGTGAGCGATCGAGAAGTCTTCCTGAAGCTGGCGGCCGTCGCCGAAGAGTTGGGCCGCCTGGCCATGCAGGCCGATAGCCACATCGGTCAAGCGGCGCTCTCCACGGCGGCGGCGACGCTGGCGGGAACGGCAAAAGCAATCTACGAGCATGTTCTCGGCGGCGACGAGCATTGAGGCCCGGATGCGCAGCCTGATCCTGGCCCTCGCCGTCGCCCTCGTCGCCAGCCGAGCCACCGCCCAGACCGCCGACCTCGTGATTTGGGGGGGCCCCGTCTACACCGGCATGGCGGCTGGCGCGCGGGTCGAAGCCGTCGCCGTCACCGGCGCCCGTATCGTTCACGTCGGCAAGAGGTCGGAGGTTGCGAAGCGTGTCGGCCCCGCCACGCGGGTCATCGACCTCAGGGGGGCGGCGCTCTTCCCAGGCTTCACCGACGCTCACGCGCATCTGAAGGGCATCGGCGATCGGGAGCTGACGCTCAACCTGGAGGGCTCAAAGTCGGCGGCCGAGGTCGCGCAACGCCTCAACGGCTACCTGCAGCGCCAAAAGCCGCAGGGGCCTGTCTTTGGACGCGGCTGGATCGAGACCGGCTGGCCGGAGGGCCGATTCCTCGATCGCCGGGACCTCGATCCCATCGCGACGGAACAACCGGTTATCCTGACCCGCGCCGACGGTCACGCGCTCGTCCTGAACTCCGCGGCCCTGAAAGCGGCCGGCATCGACGAGGCGACGCCGGCGCCCGCCGGCGGCGCGATCCTCAAGGACGCTCAAGGCCGCCTGACCGGTATGCTGGTCGACAACGCGATGGCCCTCACCGCGAAGCTGCGCCGCCAACCTACCGAAGCCGACCGCCGCGCCTCGTTCGAGGCGGCGTTCCGCGTCGAGGCCGCCTACGGCTGGACGGGTGTCCATTCCATGAGCGTCGACTGGGCGGATGTTCGCCTGCTTGAAACGCTCGATGCCGAAGGCAAGGCTCCGCTGCGGGTCTACAATGTCGTTGACGCAGGCCAGGCAGAACCCTTGATCGCAGAGGGGCCGCGCGCAACGGCGGACGGCCGGATCACCACACGCGCGATCAAGCTCTATACCGACGGCGCGTTGGGCTCGCGCGGAGCGGCGCTGTTCGAGCCGTACGCCGACGCGCCCACGACCGGATTGGTGCGAACGCCCCCGGAAACCATGGCCCGGATCATGGAGCGGGCAGCGGTCTCCGGGATCCAGGTCGCGACCCATGCGATCGGCGACCGCGGCAACGCGATCACGCTCGATCTCTACGAACAGGTCCTGAGGACGCGGCCGAACCACCGCTGGCGCGTGGAACATGCCCAGGTCCTGCGTCCCGAGGACATCTCGCGGTTTGCCAAGCTGGGCGTCATCGCCTCCATGCAGCCCAGCCATGCAATCGGCGATCTGCACTTCGCGCCTGCGCGTCTGGGAGAGGCTCGGTTGTCAGGCGCCTACGCGTGGAAGGCATTCCTGGACAGCGGCGCGCTGGTGGTGGGCGGATCCGACGCGCCGGTGGAGCGCGGCGACCCGCTGATCGAGTTCTATGCCGCCGTCGCGCGAAAGGACCTCGCCGGTTTCTCCGGCCGAGGCTGGCATCCTGAGCAACGGCTGAGCCGCGCCGAGGCGCTCCGCCTGTTCACCTCGGCGGCCGCCTTTGCACGCTTCGCCGAAGCGGACTTGGGCACGATCGCGGTCGGCAAGCGCGCCGACTTCTCCGCTTTCTCAGTGGACCTGATGACCGCGCCTGAGGCGGAGATTCCGCGCGGCCGCGCGGTCTTGACCGTCGTCGACGGCCTCGTGGTGTTTCAGGCGCCGAACTAGGCCGCGTCGAGGGCGCGGTTGACGTCGCGTCCGAGATCGCCGGCGCCCTCGAGACCCACGCTGATCCGTACCCAGCCCTGAGTCAGACCGATCTTCTGCCGCTCTTCTTCCGGCATCGATCGATGCGTCGTGGTCGACGGGTGCGTCGCCATCGACTTCGCATCGCCGAGGTTGTTGGAGATGTCGACAATCTCCAGCCGGTCCAGGAACCGCCACGCGGACTCGCGGCTGCCGAGGTCGAAGGCGATCACGTTGCCGCCGCCCGTCATCTGGTTGGCGATGATCGCGGCCTGAGGGTGGTCGGCCCGGCCCGGGTAGATCGTCCGGCGCACCTTCGCATGCGCCGCGATGACGTCGGCGATCCGGCCTGCCGTCTCGGTCTGGCGCCGCACCCGCAGTTCCAGGGTCTCGAGTCCCTTGAGCAACACCCACGCATTGAACGGGGACAGCGCCGGCCCGGTGTGGCGCGCCATGTCCTTGTAGGCGGTGGTCATCAGCTCGGCGCCGCCCAGGATCGCGCCGCCGAGCACGCGCCCCTGGCCGTCGATGTGCTTGGTTGCCGAGTAGACGACGATGTCGGCGCCCAGGGCGAGCGGCTTCTGGAAGATCGGCGTGGCGAACACGTTGTCGACCACGAGCTTCGCGCCCGCGGCGTGGGCGATCTCGGCGACCGCCCCGATCGCCGTGACCTCGAGCAGCGGGTTGGCCGGGCTCTCGACAAGGAAGGCCTTGGTGTTCGGGCGAACTGCGGCCCGCCAGGCTTCGAGATCGGTCGCGTCGACATAGGTCGTCTCGACGCCGAAGCGAGGCAGCCACTCCGAGATGATCCAGCGGCACGACCCGAACAGGGCGCGGCCCGCCACGAGGTGGTCGCCGGCGCGCAACAGGCCGCAAAGCGACAGGTGGACGGCGGACATGCCCGATGCGGTCGCACGGCAGGCCTCCGCCCCCTCCAGCAGGGCCAGCCGCTGTTCGAACATCTCGGTCGTCGGGTTGCCGAACCGCTGGTAGATGAAGCCGGGCGCATCGCCGGCGAAACGGGCGTCGGCCGAAGCTGCGCTCTCGTAGGCGAAGCTCTGCGTAAGGAAGAGCCCTTCCGAGATCTCGCCCCAACCCGAACGCGTCAGGCCGCCGCGGACCGCCCGGGTCTCGATCTCCCAATCGCGCGGGTCTTCCGCCATCGCCGCCTCCATCGATGAGCGGAGGCGGCATGGACGGCGTGACCGGCGCCGTCAAGCTGCGGCATCCTTCCGGGTGGGCCAGAAATCTTGCAACGACGGCGTTCTCGGCTAAGGCTTCGCCGCCCATGAGCGAAACCCCGCGTCCGGGCATCCTGCCCTGCCAGTCCATCGAAGCCCTGATCGCGTCCGGGGCGATCTCCGCCGAGAGTGCGTTCGAGGCGGATCAGGTGCAGCCCGCCAGCCTCGACCTGCGCCTGGGCGCGCGCGCGTGGCGGGTCCGCGCCTCGTTTCTGCCGGGCCGCAGCACCGTGCGCGCCCGCATCGACGACGTCTCGATGCACGAGCTCGACCTCACCAAGGGCGCGGTTCTCGAGCGTGGCTGCGTCTACATCGCCGAACTGCAGGAGCGGCTGGCCTTGCCGGCGGGCATATCCGCCCGCGCCAATCCCAAGAGCTCCACGGGCCGCGTCGACGTGTTCGTCCGGCTCCTCTCGGACGGCGGCCATGCCTTTGACGACGTCGACGAGGGCTATGCCGGTCCGATCTTCATGGAGATCGCGCCGCAGACGTTCTCCGTGCTCGTGCGCAGCGGCACGCGGCTGAATCAGCTCCGGCTGAAGGCCGGCGTTCCGGAGCGCCTGCGGATCGAAAGCGTCGGCGTCGACCTGACCGGGGAGATCGCGGGATTCCGCGGGCGGCGCCACGCCGGGGTGGTGGACCTCGATCACGAGGACGGCCACGACCCGCGCGACTTCTGGGAGCCTCTGATCCCGCGCAACGGCCAGCTGCTGCTCGATCCCGGCGAGTTCTACATCCTGGCATCCAAGCAGGCGGTCGAAATCCCCGTTCTCGAGGCGGCCGAGATGACGCCGATCGACCCCTCGGTCGGCGAGTTCCGTGTCCACTACGCCGGCTTCTTCGACCCTGGCTTCGGCACGGATGAAGCCCACGGCAAGGGTTCGAAGGGGGTCCTCGAAGTCCGCAGCCACGAGACGCCATTCATCCTCGAAGACGGCCAGACGGTCGCCCGGATGGTCTATGAGCCACTGACCGAGAAGCCCACCCGCCTCTATGGCGACCTCGGGTCGCATTACCAGCGGCAGGGCCTGAAGCTATCCAAGCACTTCCGGGTCTGGGGGGACTGACAGACCTTCGAGGGGGGACGCGTGGCTTGGTGGCGTAAGTCGGCCGCACTCGTGGCGGCCATCCTGGGAACCTGGCTCTGCTCCGCCGCCGTCGCAAGCGCGGCGCCGGCGATGTGGGTCGTCAAGGACGGCGACAGCCAGATCTACCTGTTCGGCACCCTGCACGCCCTGTCTCCGTCGGCGAAGTGGCGGACGCCCCTCTACGACCAGGCCTACGCCAAGGCGGGGGTCGTGTGGTTCGAGGCCGACATGGAGGCCGGCGATCCCGACACCGTCCGCCTGATCGTCCAGCGCTACGGTTCCGATCCGGACAAGCCGCTCAGCCGCAAGCTCGCCCCGGAGGACGTCGGCGCGCTGGCGCGGCAGGGGATCGATGTGGGTCGCATCGAGCATCTTCGGCCCTGGGCCGCCGCGCTGATGCTCTCCATGCAGCCGACCCTCGGGCGCGGCGCGCGCGTGGAGTCGGGCGCGGACCTGACCATGACCCGCGCGAGCCGCGCCTCGGCCAAGCAGATCAAGACGTTCGAGACCCTCGAGGACCAGGCCCGCATGTACGCCGGCCTGCCGGAGCGTTCCGAGGTCGCCTACCTGGCGGGCGTCATCCGCGAGCGGTCCGCGCCTCCGAAACCGCGCCTGCCCTGGCAGGATCCGCGCTCGCTGGAACAGGCGTGGCTTGCCGGCGACCTCGCCCGTCTGGGGCCGGGCCTGGTCGGCGACATGCGGGCCAACAATCCCGCGCTCTACGAGGCCCTGCTGCGCAAGCGCAACCTCAGCTGGGCCGACAAGTTGTCCGACGAACTGCAAGGCTCGGGTGTCCAGCTCGTGAATGTCGGCGCGCTTCACATGGTGGGGCCCGACGGGCTTCCCGCCCTGCTGGAGGCCCGCGGCTTCACCGTCGAGCGCATCCAGTAGCGACCCGGCGGGCGAACCGGCTTAGAGCGCGTCCATGCGTCGGATGCTCCTTGCCGCGATCGCGGCCGCCCTCATCCCGTTCGTCGCCCGCGCCGAGCCGGCGCTCTGGGCGATCAAGGACGCCGACTCGACGATCTATCTCTTCGGCACGGTCCACTACCTGCGCCCGCAGACGGCCTGGCGATCTGCCAAGGTGGACGCCGCCCTGCGCGCGAGCCGCGAGCTGATCCTCGAGGTCCCCGCCGATCCGGCCGACCAGGCCAGCCTCGCCGGTGCGGTCCAGACGCTGGGCCTCGACCCGGCGCGACCGCTCTCGGCGCGGATGACGCCCGCCGACCGGGCCCGCCTTTCAGCCGCCGCCCGGTCGCTCGGCCTAGATGCCCGGGTCCTGGAGCCCATGCGGCCGTGGCTCGCGGCGCTGACGCTATCGGTCGTGCCGGCGATCAAGGCCGGCTACGACCCGCAGGCCGGGGTCGAGCAGGCGCTCTCCAAGCTGGCCCGCGAACAGGCGCTGCCCATCTCGGGCCTGGAGACCGGCGTGCAGCAGATCCGCTTCCTGGCCGACCTGCCGGAGGCCGCGCAGCAGCAGTTCCTGTCCTCCACCCTCGACGACATCGACGAGGCGGTGCGCCAGATCGACGGCCTGGTCGCCGCCTGGGCCGCCGGCGACCTGAAGACCCTGGAGGCGGAGTTCGTCGGGGCCACGAAGACCGACTATCCGACGCTCTACGACGTGCTCATCGTGCGTCGCAACCGGGCCTGGGCCGAGGCCCTGAAGGCCAGGCTCGCCGGCGCCGGCGTCAGCTTCGTGGCCGTCGGCGCCGGCCACCTCGTGGGCCCCGACAGCGTCCAGGCCGAGCTCGAGAAGCTTGGCGTCAAGGTGCAACGGGCGAACTGACCGCACCAGGCCAGTCGCCCGGACACGCGATGACCGGCACGCCGTCGGTCAGCCGCGCCCGCAGCGCCGCCCGCGCCTCCGGCCGCAACGCGCAGTACTCCGCTTTCGCGCGCGCGGCGGCCGTCACCGCGTCCTCGTATGTGGTCGCACATGCGACCAGGACCGCCGCCGCAAGCGGCAGCAGGATCACCGTCTTCATGGAGAGCTCCTGGGGTTAGGGGGAAAGCGCCTTCGCGACCCCGGCTGCGGCCGCCGCCAGCTTGGGCAGGTCTTCGGGGGACATGTTGACGGTCCGCACGAGCAGCGAGGCGGCCAGACCGATGATCCAGGGCCACTTGCCCGTGAGCCATCGGCAGAGCCGGTCGAACCGGTCGGCAAAGCCATGGACCGTTTCGGCCGCGGGTTGGAACGCTTCCAGGGCGGACGCCACGCGCTCGAGCGCATGAGCTTGCGCGAGCATCGCCTCGGCCTGGGTGGGAGACTTGTTCACCTCCACACCTTCCCCAGGATGGTGGGCCCGATCGGCCCCACGAGGCCTAGGAGATCGCCGATCCCCACGCCGCTCTCGCGGGTCACATTGCTCCCGGACGAACTGCTGCTCCCCTCGCTCACCTGTCCGTGCAGCAGGTCGAGCGGCAGCTGCCCCAGCAGCCCCAGCTGCGCCTGCAGCTGGGTGACCGGCGCCAGCGCCTGCGCCTGCGCGATGTCCCGCTGCGTCCCGCCCAGCTCCGCCGCCTGGGCGATCGCCGCCCCACGCGCGGCGTCTTGCGCCGACAGCAGCCCGCCCTGCGCCTGGACGGCCGCCAGCTGCCGGTTCAGCGCTTCGATCTGCGCCTGCTGGTTGGCGGCGGCGGCCTGCTGCGCCAGCTGCGCCTGCTGCATCGCCTGCGCGTTCGCCGCCCCGGCGTTGGCGATCGAGGCGTCCTGCGCCCGCTGCGCGTCCTGCTGCGCCGCCGCCAGCGCGGTGGCCCAGCCCGTGTTGCGCAGGTTGGCGATCGTCGTGGCCCGGTCGCGCGAGTAGTTGGCGCCCGTGATGCCGCGCAGCACCTGCGCCCCGTCGCCGCTCCAGGCGCCTGCGGACGCCGCCTGCGCCTTCGCCTGCTGGTCGGCCATCGCCGCCTGGTGGTCGATGTCGGCCATCGCCGCGGCGATCACGTCCCGCTCGTACGGATTGCGATAGTTGTCGATCCCGCCGAAGGCGGTGGTCGCGCCGACGCCTGCGACCGGGTCGATCGTGGCGGCCGTCATCACCGGCGCTGGTGCGGCGCCGATCCCGCGCAGCGCCGCCAGCGCCGCCTCATAGTCCGGGCTTGGCTGCGCCAGCCGCCGTCCCGCCGCCTCGAACGCCTGCGCCTGCAGCTCCGACGGGCCGGGCGCCAGGGTCGCCGGATCCAGCGCCGTCAGGCCGCTGATCCGGTCGGCGAACCCCGAGAGCATCGGCTCGACCCACTGCGGATTGACCGGCGTCTGCACGGTGCGCGTCTGCTCCTGGCTCTGCGACCTGGTCTTGGTCTTCTTGCTCGACAGCCCCATCGGCCGGACTCCCTTGTGAATGGATCGGTTGCAGCGCGCGCCGCAGCGTCACCGACCACAGCCGGTAGCCCGCGGGCTTCAGCACCCGCGCCCAGGCGGGGTGGCCTTCCACCAGCATCTCGACGCACCCGCGGGCCGCCGCCCACGCCTGCAACGCCGGCAACGCGGCGCGGATGGCGGGCAGCTCGCCCGCCGCCCACCAGACTTGGCAGGCCCGCGCGGCCGGGTAGTCGGCGATCTCCACGACGAAGCAGCACCCGTCGCCCATGAGCGCCTGATGCCGGCCGGCTCGGACCTCCGCCTCGACGCTCTCGATCGTGTGGTGCGACCCGTCGCAGGCCTTGGCGATCTCGCCGCGCCAGCGGGCCCACGCGGCCCCGCCCGGCGCGCTCAGAGCGGCGTCGCCACGAGGACGCCGGACTCCAGGGTGATCAGGCTGCGCGCCCCGGTGTCCCTGTCGGTCAGGATCAGGCGGCCCGCGCCGATCTCGATGTCCTGCCCGCGCTTCAGGGTCTGGGCGTCGCGCCGGTCCAGCTCCTGGCGGAACGCGGCCTCGGATCGCGCGTCGTACTGCGCGGGGGGTTGCGGCAGACCACTCACGGCAGCGGATCCCCGGGGATCAGGTCGAGCATGAAGTCGCCGACCACCGCCCCTTCGCCCGTGAAGTCGTAGCGGACCCGGATGCGCCCCGCCTGGAACATCACGTCCTCCCTGGGGTCGAGGAAGGTGTAGGGCCCCTGTGTCGCGTCGGTGTCGGTCGGGAAGTCGCGGGTGTAGAACGTGACTTCGAAGTCGCCGTCGCTGCGCTCGTCGGGGACGATGCGCTGCACCTCCATGCGCCGGTCCCCGTTGCCGATCCGCATCGGGCCGGTCTCGGCGAACGGGACCGCGTCCTCGTAGTCCCAGCCGGTCTCGTGGTTGAAGACGTGGCCGTCCGGGCTCACCATCACCGGGTTGCGCAGCGTCCCCCCGTCGGCCAGGCACGCGCGCTCCAGAGCGCACGGGTACCAGACGTTCAGCCGATAGTTCCAGATCGCCTGCCGGTCGATCTCGTCCGAGCCGGCCGAGCAGTAGTTCCACCACAGCTCCCCGGCCTGGCTGTTGTGGCCCGCCGTCACCTTCGACAGCTGCTCGGTGTTGATGTCGCCGAACACCAGGTCGGCGATGTCGCAGGGCAACGGCTGGACGAAGCCGTCGTAGCGGAAGAACCCCTTGGGCCCCATCCACGCCACGATCTGCCCCGTCGAGGCCAGGGCCCCGCGCGAGACCATGCCGCAGGAGTCGCCCGCCTTGCGGAAGCCGTAGACCAGCGGAAAGCCCAGATAGCTGCCCAGGTGCGCGTCGTTGGTCGTCACCAGCAGCACCCCGCCGGGGACCTTGCAGCCGGCCTGGATCGTCCCCGACGTGACCAGCTCCAGCGAACGCGCCTGGTTGGTGTCCGACGGCGTCCAGATGGTGTTGTCCCCCTGGTCCGACCACTTCACTCGCCGGTCCTTGAAGGTCATCAGGATGCCCTCGGCCGTCACCAGCAGGGCTTCGCAGTCCGTGGGCGCATTGGTCACCGCGACCGCGTCGTTGGCGGTGTCGAGGTCCCAGATGTAGACCTTGCCGTCCTCGGCCATGGTCCCCACGACCCGGTCGTTCCAGAGGTCGAACGACCAGATCGAGGCCGGCAGCCGCTCATCGCCGGACCCGGTCTCGTCCGCCCGCCCCGCGGTGAAGCCCGCCGGCGTGATGTCCGTGGTCGTCCCCGCCGGCTTCTGGACGTAGAGCTTGGAGTGCGTGCCGACCACCAGCCACGTCACCCGCGCCCCCGACCCGCCGGGCCGCCCCTGCCAGAGCAGCGCCGCGCGCGGCTTGCCGGTCAGCACCGTGGCGCTGCGGCTCTCCCACCCCGGCATCTGCGCCAGGAGGCCGCCCTCGTTCCAGCGCACCAGGTTGCAGTCGTAAAACCGCGCCTTCGACTGCTCCACCGTCCCCTGCCGGTAGACGCCCGGAGGTAGCGTGATCGGCGTCAGCATCTAGCCTCCCGCTTGCGTGAGGGGTTGTGGTGGGTGGGCGTGGGGACGCTGTGGCACGACCGCGCTGGCGGCGCGGGGTCGCCTGAACGGGCTTGCCCGAGCCCGGAAACCCGAGTCATCGTAGGAATGTGAAAGTCGATGGCGCTCAGGCTTGGGCGAAGGTTCGAAAGAATCCCGGTCTGCGCTGGGCGCGGAGGCCCGAGGCCTTCAGCGAACTGATCTACCCGGCCTCGTATGAACCGAAGGTCTCAATCTCGCCTGAGGATCGAGTCTTCTGTCTGGGGTCGTGCTTCGCGCGCAATGTCGAAGAGCATCTGATCTACCGCGACGTTGCGGTGCTCAGCAAACAACTCTGCAATCCGCGCTCGGAGTGGGCGGCTCGGCCGAACGGCATCGTCAACAAGTTCACGACCCAATCCATGCTCAATGAGGTGCGTTGGCTGGAGGGTGGCGCCCCCGACGCAGCGGCCTTGATGGTCGAGGACCGGAGCGGATGGATTGACCTTCAGCTGTCCAGCGGCTGTGTCCCACTTCGCCTCGAACGCACGATCGAACGGCGCGAGTATCTGACGCAGGACTACTTCTCGCGAATTCAGCAGGCGGACCTGGTTATCCTAACGCTGGGCCTCAACGAGGTTTGGTTCGACAGGACCACCGACACCCATCTCAACGTTGCGCCGTCCGTGCACGTGGTCGCCGCGAACCCAGGGCGATTCGAGTTGTGCATCACGACCGCCGACGAAAACCTGGCTGCGCTGACCGAACTTCGCCACAGGCTGTTGCGCCTCAGGCCGGGCTTGAAGTTCGTCGTATCTGTCTCGCCCGTCCCGCTCGACATCAGTTTCACGGGTGAGGATCCCGTGGTGGCCAACTCACGCTCGAAGAGCGTGCTTCGGGCGGCTGCGGACACGTTCGCCGCGTCCTACGATGACGTAGACTATTTCCCCAGCTACGAAATGATCACCATGGCCCCGCGTGCTTTGGCATTCGCGCCGGACTGCAGGCATGTCGCCGACCGCGCCGTGAGCGCGGTGATCGATCGCTTCCTGCAGGCTCATGGCTGGTCTGGCCCCGAAGTCCATTTCAATGAAATGGCCTATCTGGCTGCGAACCCTGACGTCGACGTCGCGGTCCGGGATGGAAACCTGATCAGCGGCTACCACCACTGGAAGAAGTGGGGACGAGATCGTGGCCGCCCGCTCGCGCCCGCGACTCCGACTCCGCACATGATCAAGGCCGGGGCAGTTTAGCGGCCGGCTTCTTCCGGCTTGAGCGTCGGGACTTCGTGGGTGGTTTTCTTGGCGGCGCTGCAACGGGCGGCGTCTTCGCAGAGATCGACGCCGGAACAATCGGGCTCGGCCCCGCCTCCAGTTCGCGACGTCGCTGCTCGCAGACCGCGGCCTGGGCCTCCACGCCCCTTCGGCGGAAATCCTTCTCGTAGCCGCGGACGATCTCGCGGAGCACCATCGCCTTGCCTTCGGCGTCGAAGCCCGAGTTCTCTAGGTGGAGGCCGGCGTCGTGGATCACCTCCTCGGCGCGCATCCACTTCTGTGCGCGGATCACGCGCTTGGCCCCGATTTCTGCGGCGGAGCTGGAGAAGTTGCTTTTCGTCGCGAGAATCTGTCCGGTGCGCGACATCAGTACCAGTTCACAGAAGGCGCGCTGCAGCGGCGTCAGGTCGCTGAAAGCATCGAGCGCGCCGTGCACGTCGAGCAGGCGGTTTCCGAACTCATGCTCCAGGGACCGGCGGTCTTCTGAAACGTCCGAGAAGAGGATAACCTTTGGAATCTTCTGGCATATCCGGCAGATCGTGCTCAGTGGCACATACTTCATGATGTAGTTGTTGATGCGATCCTGGAGCAGGTCCGTGTCGGATAGGTCGCTCAGCGCGAACAGGCCTTCCTGGACAACCCCGTCTTCCCGGATCACCCGGCCGTTGATGAAGTCGCCACGCCGCAGGTGGATCGCGGTGCTGTAGCCGATCTCTGCAGGCTCCACCGCCTGAATGGCCTCCGCGACGCGAGGGTGGAAGGGGAGGGAGGCGAAAAGCTCGTGGAACTCCCCGAGCGCGGCTTTGGCGACCTGCGGGACCGCCGTCGAACGATGAATCGCGACACGGATTCCAGGGTCCCATTGGCCATCGGCGCCGAAAGCGGCGATGGTGTCCGGGGCGGCCTTGAGCTCCTCCCGGGTGAGGCCGCAGGCTTCCGAAACGACGTCCGGATCATAGGTCGCGACCACCCGCAGATCGGGATGCTCGGTCGCCAGCGCTTCCCGGTCGAAGATATCGAAGAAGTCGTAGGATCCCGGCAGGAAGGGCGTCTTGTCCGGCCACAGGACCACAAGTTCGTAGTCGACCGATCGCGCGACCTGCCATGCCCGCAGCATGTTGATCAGCCGACTGCCCAGCAGGTCCCGCCGGAAGGCGATGATCGTTCCTCGGTACGCGGTCATACTCGACGTCAGGTTTCGTCGGCCGGGCGACAGGATGTTGCGTAATGAAAGCCCTCGATTCCCTTCATGGAGTCCATCGCCTGGGTGAGATTTCCGTCGCCACCGACCGCATAGAACGCAACGGGCGGCGCGTCACGGTCCGGATTCCCGGCTGATAGTCGAGCGGCTTCCCTGCTCTGAACCGGCGGGCTAGGCTCTTGCGCTCACACGCTCGGGAACTGGGAATGGCTGCGCCGACGATCGCGATCCCCGCAAAGCTCCAGAAGGGGCACAAGGACAACGGCGAGGACGCCCATGCCATCGGCCAGCGATGGGTCAGCCACTTCGTCGACCTGGCGGGACTGACGGGCGAAAAGCGCATCCTGGATGTCGGCTGCGGGCCGGGCCGGATGGCGATTTCGAT
This sequence comes from uncultured Phenylobacterium sp., assembly GCA_964495645.1. Taxonomy (GTDB): domain Bacteria; phylum Pseudomonadota; class Alphaproteobacteria; order Caulobacterales; family Caulobacteraceae; genus Phenylobacterium. The sequence goes on from CAZBXO010000017.1 coordinate 33,553, forward strand.
CGGAGACCGGTTCGGCTGGACGAACCGCTACGTGGGGTTCGAGGTCGAACGCCGCGACGTTGATTTCTGCCGCAAGCACATCACCGCCTCCCACCCCAATTTCCAGTTCTTCCACCTCGATGTGCAGCACCGCCGGTACAATCCGCAGGGCTTGCTCAAGGGGAACCAGGTACGTTTCCCGGTCGAGGCCGGTTCGATCGATTTCTGCCTCGCGACCAGCGTCTTCACCCACCTCTTCTCGGACGTCTGCGAACACTACGTCCGGGAGGCGGCCAGGGTGCTGGCCCCGGGCGGCGCCTTCTTCAGCTCCTGGGCGATCCTCGACTCGCACGCCCTGGAGTCGATCCGCCAGGGCCGCGCGGGCGAGACCTTCCCCCACACCCTGCCGACCGGTGAACGCGTGGCCGTGGCCGACGACCCCGAGAAGTTCATCGCTTACGACGATGCCCTCGTCCGGCGCTGGTTCGCGCAAGCCGGCCTAACGTACGAGTTCGTGCGCGGAGCTTGGCCCCGGGTGCCAGGCAGCAACCCAAGAACGCGTCAGGACATCATCATCGGGCGCCGAGCGTAGGCTGATCGCCACGAACGACCTAGACTTCCCTGATCTGCAAGCTGGTAACGGACGCGTCCCCGCCATCGATGGTCAACGAAGCGCTGTGCGCCGCCCAGATGCGGATCGTGTCACCGGGAACGACGTCTACGATCACGGTGTGGCTGTGCAACAGATCGTTCGATGATGCGCCGATGTTTTCCTTGGCCTTAGCCTCGTAGCTCGTGCTGTTCTTGCGAAGTGTCGTGCCGCAGTAACCCCCGGCCCCCACGGCGATGACCCTGTGGTTGATGACGACTTCCAGGGTGCAGACGTTGGACGCCGTGAAGATGCCCGTCGTTGCGTCGTACTCGCTGAGGTCGTCGCGAACTTCGGTGTTGTGGATCACCGTCGCGCCGTTGGCGTAGGCTGTGTCGGCGCTTAGGTAGGCGTAGACGCGGGTCTTCTTGCGGCGGCTGACGGTTGGCAACATCGTGATGCCGGAAACATCGATGGGAGACGAACCCGCGTAGTTCTCCCCATCCACGTCGAACACGTTTCCGGCGCAGTCGTCGGCGACGGTGAGAACTTTCGGCATGACCGTCGAGTTCAGACCTACGGCATAGCCGTCGATCACTCGGTTGTGCTCGGCCTTGAAGGTCCCCGCGTAGACGTAAAACGGGGCACGGGGCGTGCCGTAAGAGCCCGGCTTGAGCGCCGCCAAGGCAGGTTGCCCCTTGCCAGCGTTTAGGATGCGGACGCCGCTGACCGTGTTACGCTTCGGCCCCACGCCGATGGTCGCATTGTCGTGGCCAGCAAAGAGGATCGCCCATAAGCCGGTTCCGTCCGCCCGGACGTCACGGATCAGGTTATCCTTCGCTCCATAGGTGATCTTGACGATGGTCATCACGTCACGGGCGCGGATGCTGTGGCAGATCGTGCCTGCGCCGAAGATGTCGAGAACCTCCCCCACCGTGTCAGCGTCGATCCAGCGGATGGTGCCCCCACCGCCGCCCTGTACGTTCACCGCATCGGTCTGCACTCCGTACGCCGTCACCGCCGAGTTTGTGGGGTAGACGTTCCGCGCCAGGCAGGAACCGACCCAGCCCTCGGAATCCACGCTGCTGATCCGCGTGTTGTCGATCTCAATGACGGAGACCTGTAGCCCGCCAAGCCCGGTGTCGGCCGGGTTCACGTCGTAGGCGGACAGGTCCCAATGCCCCTCCGTGTTGGTGTCCCAGGAGACCAGCGACAGGTGGCATTCCTTGAAGTCGCTCATTCGGGCGCGGATCTTCGGATCGGTGCAACCGCGGATTGCGAAGGGCTTGCAGGTCCGCGCCGACCCGTTGGACTGCATCGAGACGCTCAGCCCGTCCCACACAACCTCGGACTGGCTCAGCGCATAGAACCCGGTCTGGTTGGTTCCGTAGGCATTGGCGAGCGTGGCCTGATCGAACTTGCCCGAGCCCGTCAGCATCAGGAACTCGGCCCACTCGCCTTCTGCAGAGATCAGGGGGTGCGTGATCTGACGGCCGATGGCGTAGACGGAGCCCTTGCGGGCTAAGTAGTGCTTCCCGGCCTCGGCGTTGGCGTTGATCGCGGCGGCATCGTCCGTCGAGCCGTCGCCGACCGCACCGAGGTCGTCCAGATAGCGGCGAACGATGTGACGCTGGCCGAGAACGGTGATGCTGTCTTGGTTCTCTGAGACGACCTGCCCCGCCGTAATCCGCTTCGTCACGCCGTCGGCGACCTTGACCGCCCAGGCTTCGGCTCCGGTCAGGTTCTCGTCGTCGATGGGGTCGTAGGCGCCGACCTGGCCCGGAAG
>CAZBXO010000018.1:0-21070 GCA_964495645.1 uncultured Phenylobacterium sp.
GTCCGACCCTCAGATTCGTAGTCTGATGCTCTATCCAGCTGAGCTACGGGCGCGCATCGCCTCTCGGCGAGGGCGCGGAACCTAGTCGTGGGCGGGGCCGGGCGCAACCCCCCCGTTCCGTGTGAATCTGACTATCTAGAAGGGCAGACGCGGCCGGCCCGGGATCGGAATCGGCAGGCCGCCTGGCAGGCCCGGAATTCCCGGACGTCCGCGTGGCGGCTGACCGGGGGGTTGCTGGCCCGGCGGCGGGCGTCCGGGCGGCGCGGCGCCCGGGAAGCCCCCCGGGATCTGCGGCATCGCCTGACCGAGCAATCCGCCGGTGGCCGAACGGTAGCGCACCTTCACCGCCCATTGCTGGTTCCAGGCGACCTTCGGATCGGCCGGCCGCGGCGGATGGACGAAATTGGCCTCGCCGCCGTAGGCGACGAGCTGCACCAGCCCGCCCTCGCCGGTGGCGTCGACAACCTCCTTGGGCACGGCGCAGGCCGCCTGGGTCGGGCCCATCAGCGTCCGGTTTGCGACCAGGCGTGAAAGGTCCCCCGGCGCGATGAACTCCGGAAGCGCGAAGGCCGCGACCTGGGTCTCGGCCGACGACCACATCACCACCGTCTCCTGGCTGCCCCCGCCGATCACCGTCGCCACATAGGCCTGGGCGCCCGGGACGAGCTCCCAGCCGAGGTTCACGAACCCGCCGCGCCCCTTCTCGTTGGTGACGAGGTTCAGGCCGCCCAGGAAGTCCTGCTGCGCATTCAGCGCGAACTTGATCTCCGGGCTGTAGTTGCCGCGCACGGTGTGGTCGCCGATCAGCGAACCGGTCGGCGGCACGCTCGTCGTCGTCCGCTCGTTCGGCCAGTCGCCATAGGTGGTGTTGCGGCCGGGCGCGGGGCCGCGCTGCGGGGTGACGTCGAGGCCGCGGAAGGCGTTGGCTGCGAGCGCCGGGTTCTGCGCCATCTGGGCGAAGTCGATCACCACCGGCTGGCCAGGCCTGGCGCGTTCCCCGCAGCCCCAGAAGATCAGCATCCTCCCGCGCGGCCGCTGGAAGTCCGGCGGCGGCCGTGGCGTGTCGTCCGGCGGAGCCTGCGGGGCCGCCCGCGGCGTCACCAGCGGCAGCGCCGCGCCGGCCTGCAGGCCGGCCGGCGGCAGGTGATCGGCGGCCGGGGCCTGTGCGGCCTGGCTCGAACCCAGTTGCAAGGTCAGCGACTTCTGCGCGCCGCCGCCGCCCATCATGGCGCGCATCATCGCCTGGGGGTCGGGCCGCCCGCCGCCGGATGGCATGCCGAACCCCGACTGGGTGCGCGCGCTCATCCAGTAGACGGCGATCGGTCCGGTCACCCGCTGTTGCTGAGCGGCCGGCTGAGCGACGGCGGCCGTGGCGAGCGCCGCGACTCCGGCGCCCAGGGCGAGCTTGCCGAGACTGCGCATGAATTCCCTCCCCCTCGACGAAGGAACCGTATCCCTGCTGTCCTGTGACGCAATTGATCTGGCGCATCGTCCGCGACGTTTGTGTCCACGCGCGGCTTGGCTATGTTCGCGCCCTTCGCCCGGAGACCTCCCCGCTCGTGACCGTCCGCCTCGCTTCCCTCTTCCTGTGCGCCGTCCTGGCTTCCAGCACCGCTGTCGCGCAGCCGAAACCGGCGCCGAAGGCCGCGCCCGCCGCGAGCGGGATGATCGCCGCCGCCAATCCGATGGCGGTGGAGGCCGGCCTGAAGGTCCTGCGCCAGGGCGGCTCGGCGCTGGACGCCGCGGTCGCCGTGCAGGCGGTGCTGGGCCTGGTGGAGCCGCAGAGCTCCGGCCTCGGCGGCGGCGCCTACATGACCTATTACGATGCGAAGACGAAGGCGGTGACGGCCTACGACGGCCGCGAGACCGCGCCGGCCGGGGCCACGCCCGAGCTGTTCCTCGAGGCCGGCCGGCCGATGAACCGGGGCGCGGCGATCACCTCGGGCAAGTCCACCGGGGTCCCCGGCGCCATCGCCATGCTGCACCTGGCCCACAGCCAGCACGGCAGGCTGCCCTGGAAGAGCCTGTTCGGCGAGGCCGAGCGGCTGGCGGATGGCGGCTTCCCGGCGCCCGGACGCATGGCCGCGGCCGCCAACGGCGGCTCGATGCAGGCGCGAACCGCCGACGCGGTCCGCTACTTCACCAAGGCCGATGGGACCAGAATCCAGCGCGGCGACATCGTGAAGAACCCGGCATACGCGGCCACGGTGCGCAAGATCGCCGCCCAGGGCCCCAAGGCCCTCCTCGAGGGCGAGATCGCTGAAGCCATCGTCGCCAAGGTCCGCGAGGGCGTCCCCGGCACGCTCAGCCTCGCCGACCTGAAGGCCTACAAGCCGAGGTCCGAGCCCGCACTGTGCCGTCCCTACCGCGTCTACATCGTCTGCGTGCCGGACGCGCCGTCGGGCGGACCCGGGGTGCTGGAAGGTCTGGGCCTGCTCGAACAGACCGACATCGACAAGCACAGAAACGACGCGCAGGGCTGGTACCTGTTCAGCCAGGCCAGCCGGCTAATGTACGCCGACCGGGACCGCTACATCGGAGATCCCGACTTCGTCGAAGTGCCGGTCCAGGGCCTGCTCGACCCTGCCTACCTGAAGGAGCGCGCCAAGCTGATCGGGCCGACGGCCTCCGCGACGCCGCCGGCGCCCGGAAAGCCGAAGGGCGCGGGGCCCCGTGCGCCCGACGCGACCCGTGAGCCCGCCGGCACCAGCCACTTCACCATCGTCGATGCGGCAGGGAATGTGGTCTCGATCACCACCACGGTGGAAAGCGTGTTCGGCTCCGGTCGCATGGTTCACGGCTTCTTCCTGAACAACCAGCTGACCGACTTCTCTTTCCAGCCGAAGGACCGGGATGGCGCGCCGGCGGCCAATGCGGTCGGCCCGCGCAAGCGGCCGCGCTCGTCGATGAGCCCGACCATCGTGCTGGACAAGAACCGCCGCTTCGTGGCCGCCGTCGGCTCGCCGGGCGGGCCGGCTATCCTGGCCTACGACCTGAAGACCCTGGTGGGCGTGCTGGACTGGAAGCTGCCGATGCAGGAGGCCATCGCGCTGCCGAACTTCATCGCCGTCCCGGGCTACTACGGAGCCGAGATCGACAAGTTCCCGCCCGGCGTCGTCGAGGGCCTCGCGGCGAAGGGCGTGAAGCTGTCCGGAGCCGGCGGTGAGGGCTCCGGCCTGCACGGGATCGAGGTCACGCCGACGGGTCTGCGCGGCGGCGCCGATCCGCGGCGCGAGGGGGTCGTGCGGACGCCCTGAAGCCCGATCTTCGATCGGGCGTCGGAATCAGGAATTTGGCGCGCGTCGCGGGCGCGAAACCGGATCCACGTTCGCCCGACGCGCGACAGCCTTCGGCTTCGGCCGCGACGCCGGCTTGGCGAGGATCGGCGCGCCGGGCAGGCGCAGCACGAAGGCCGTGCCCTTGGGTCCGGTTTCGGCCAACGACAGGTCGCCGCCGTGGCCCTGCGCCAGCTCGCGGGCGATGGCCAGGCCCAGACCCGCGCCCTCGGGACGCCCCGAGCCCGCAAACGGCTGGAACAGCCGCTGGCGCGCCCGCTCCGGCAGCCCGGGTCCGTTGTCCGAGACGGTGACCAGGCTCATGCCGCCCTGCTCCCTGAGCGACACGGCCACGCGGCCCGCCGTGCGCCGGCCCGTCTGGTGCTCGATGGCCTCGCGGGCGTTGCGCAGCAGGTTCACCAGCATGCGGTGCAGCTGGTCCGGGTCGGCGACGATCTCCACCGCCGGCTTCACCTCGCAATCGAGGCGTACGTGCTTGTCCGACAGCCGCGCCTCCTCGGCCGCTTCCTCCACCGCCTCGGCCAGCCGGACGCGCCGCGGCTCCGGCGCGGCCTCCTGGGTCTTGCCGTAGGTCAGCACGTCGCTGGCCAGCTTCACCGCCCGGTCCAGCGCACGCTCCAGACGCGGCAGGGCCTGTGAGACCTGCGGGTCCTTCAGCGCCGCCAAACGCTCGGAGGCCAGCTGCGCCGATGTCAGCATGTTGCGCAGGTCGTGGTTGATCTTGGCCACCGCCTCGCCCAGCGCCGCCAGGCGCGCGCGGGCGTTCAGGGCGATGCGCAGGTCGGCCTGCATGCGGTCGAGCTCGGCCTCGGCGCGGCCGATCTCGTCGCGGCGACCCGAAAGGATCACGCGCGCCTCTGGATCCTCGGGGTCCGCCCGGAACCGCTCCATGGCGTTGGTGATCCGCTGCATCGGCCGCACCAGGAACAGGTTCAGCGCGAAGAACACCAGCACGCCGGCCAGCGCCGAGACGAAGGCCACGATCGCCACCTGCCGCCACAGGTAGCTGGCCAGCACCCGCTTCAGCTCGGTGTCGACCGCCACGAACTCGATGAAGTCGGCGTCGTCGCGGAACCGTGGCTCGGCGACCACGCGCACGCGCCGGCCCTCCTTGCCGAACAGGGTCTGGAAGGGCGCGAAGGCGCCCAGGCCCGCGGCGCGGTTGCGCAGGTCCACCTGGTAGGGCGTTTCGGACGGACGGGTGCTGGCGAACACGATCTGGCGGCTGCCGTCGAGCGTGGAGACGGCCACGATCTCCACCCCGGCCGCACCCAGGAGTTGGGTCTTCAGCTTCTCGCTGACCACGCGGTCCGGCGCGACGTCAGGCGCGAGCGAGGCCAGTTCGGCGCCGCGGACCCGGTCCAGCAGCCACTGTTTCTCGTAGGCCGCGAGCGTCGGCGGGATCGCCACCGCGCCGCCCAGGGCTGCGAATACGATGGTGAGCACCAGGAGGCGTGCGGACAGCCCGCCGGGCCAGAAGAGGCGTCGCCGGTCCCGCTCGGGCGCGTCCGTCGGCGTCGGGGCGTCGGCCATCGTTCTCCGGAGGTAACCCAGCCGCCGAGCTTGGGCAACGCGGGCCGCGTCGGGTCGCGTGCGCCGCAGGCGCGACGAACGCGGCCCAAGCCAGATCTGCTAGTGGGCGCCGACCGCCTCGGCGACCGTCCTGAACCCGTCAGCCTGCAACCGCCGCACCAGTTCGCGCTTGATCCGAACGACCAGCCCCGGCCCCTCGAAGGCCAGGGCGGAGTAGAGCTGGACGGCGTGGGCGCCGGCGCGGATCTTGGCGTAGGCGTCGGCGCCGGAGCCGATCCCGCCAGCCCCGATCAGGACGAGGCGCCCAGCCGCCGCCGCCGCGAACCGGCGGAGCACCTGAGTCGAGAGTTCCGTCAGCGGCGCGCCGGAAAGCCCGCCGGCCTCGCCCGCATGCGTCGACCTGAGCGGCGGACGGCTCACCGTGGTGTTGGAGACCACGATCCCGGTCAGGCCATGCGCCGCGACGGTCTCGGTGATCGCCTCGACCTCGTCATCCTCGAGATCCGGCGCCACCTTCAGGAACACCGGAACGCGTCCCGCCGCCGGAAGTGTGGCGGCGGCGTCCGCCAACCGGCCCAGCAGCTCCTCCAGCGCCGCCTTCGTCTGCAGCGCGCGCAAGCCGGGCGTGTTGGGCGAGGAGATGTTGATCGTGAAGTAGCTCGCCAGCCCCCAGAGCCGCGTCAGGCCGGCCACGTAGTCGCCGATGCGGTCGTCGGCGTCCTTGTTGGCCCCGATGTTGGCCCCCACCACCCCCGGTCCGCGCCGCGCCAGGCGGGCCGCGTAGGCCTCCAGGCCGCGGTTGTTGAAGCCCATGCGGTTGATCACCGCCCGGTCCGCGGTGAGACGGAAGAGGCGTGGGCGCGGATTGCCGGCCTGCGGCTTCGGCGTGACCGTGCCGCACTCCACGAAGCCGAACCCGGCGCGCAGCATGGGCCCGAACACCTCGGCGTCTTTGTCGAAGCCCGGCGCGAGGCCGACCGGGTTGGGCAGCTTCAGCCCCGCCAGGTCGGTCGCCAGCACCGGGTCGTCCGCCGGCGCTCGCGGACCCAACCCCAGCTTCAGGCCCAGGATCGCCGCCCGATGAGCGTCCTCCGGGTCGAGCACCCGCAAAGCCCGCGTCGCGAGGCCGTGCAAATCGCTCACCGCAAGGCGAGCTGAGGGACGCCGTCGGCGCCCAACGGCGCCTCGGCCACCGCCCGCACGTGGCTCACCGCCAGCGGCGCATAGAGGTGTGGGAAGAGGTCACCGCCGCGCGAGGGCTCCCACTTGAGCCCAGCGCCCAGGTCGTCGCCCTCGACCTCCAGCACCACGAGATCCGCGACGCCCGCGAAGTGGCGCCGCGCCGTCTCTCCGGCCTGGGACGCGGTCGAGAAGTGGATGAAGCCATCGGCTTCATCCGCTGCAGACCCCTCGAAGCGCCCGGCGGCTTTCGCGGCTCGCCACTCGGCCCGGGTCAGGATCTTGTAGATCCGCGTCACCGGCTCAGTCCGGATAGAACAGGCCGTCGAAGGCGGGCTTGCCGTTGGCGTCGATCAGGAAGGCCGCGGCGGCGGCCGGCGGGAAGCCGCGCGCCGCCTTGGCGATCAGCGTCGCGGGAGAGTTCCCCTCGACGAGCAGCTGCATGACCAGCTCCTGCAGACCCGGATTGTGGCCGACGATCAGGATAGTGCGCTTGCCGAGGCCCGCCTGCTCGGCGGCCTGGCGGACCTCGCCGGCAGACGCGTTGTAGAGCCCGGGCTGCACGTCGACCTCGACATACGGGAACGCAGGGGCGGCCGCCTCCCAGGTCTCCTGGGTCCGAGCGGACGAGGAGACGAGCACCGCAGCCGGGTGAAAGCCCATGTCGGCGAGGCGATGGCCCATCAGCACCGAGTCCTCGACCCCGCGCGGCTCGAGCCGGCGGTCCAGGTCCTCGCCAGTGCTGGAATCCGGCTCGGCCCTGCCGTGCCGGAACAGGATCAACCGTTCCATCGGCCCTCCCTCGGATCCCGTCATAGACTAGAGAGCGGTCAGCAAAAGTGGATTCCGGTTTTGCGCCCGGACCGCTCTCCACTTTCATCGCGCCCTCCGGGCGGCGAACCGGATTCCACTTCGCCTGAGGGCGCGCCGCCCGCGGCAACCATTGACACTGCAGGGGCGAGCGGGTCCAAGGCGCGCCATGACGGCCCAGGGTCGCATCGAGGCAGGCATGGAGACCGGCGGGGGAACCTGGCGCTTCCCGGCGACCCAGCCGCTGCGCCTCGATTCGGGCGCGGCGCTCGCTCCCCTGGAGATCGCCTACAAGACCTATGGCCGGCTGAACGAGGCCAAATCCAACGCCGTTCTGGTCTGTCACGCCCTCACCGGCGACCAGCATCTGGCTTCGGTCCATCCGGTGACCGGCAAGCCCGGCTGGTGGGACAAGTACGTGGGCCCCGGCAAACCGTTGGACCCCGAGCGCCACTTCGTGATCTGCACCAACGTCATCGGCGGCTGCATGGGCACGACCGGCCCGGCTTCGACGAACCCGGCCACCGGCGAGCCCTTCGGCCTGGCGTTCCCGGTGATCACCATCCGCGACATGGTCCGCGCGCAGGCCATGCTGATCGACGCGCTCGGTATCGAGACCCTGTTCGCCGCGATCGGCGGCTCGATGGGCGGCATGCAGGTGCTGCAGTGGGCCGCCGACTATCCGGAACGGTTGTTCTCGGCCGTCTGCATCGCCGCGGCCGCACGCCACTCGGCGCAGAACATCGCCTTCCACGAGGTGGGGCGCCAGGCGATCATGGCCGATCCGAACTGGTGCGGCGGCGCTTACCTGAAGGCCGGCGTGCGGCCCGAAAAGGGCCTGGCCGTCGCGCGAATGGCCGCGCACATCACCTACCTGTCCGAAGCCGCTCTGCAGCGGAAGTTCGGCCGCGAGTTGCAGCGGGACGGCCTCTCGTGGGGCTTCGACGCCGACTTCCAGGTGGAGAGCTACCTGCGCCACCAGGGGACCAGCTTCGTCGACCGCTTCGACGCCAACTCCTACCTCTACATCACCCGCGCGCTCGACTATTTCGACCTGGCCGGCCAGTTCGGCGGCGTGCTGGCCGAGGCGTTCGTGCGCGCTCGCGCGGTGAAGTTCTGTGTGCTCTCCTTCTCGTCCGATTGGCTCTACCCGACCCCGGAAAGCCGCGACATCGTCCGAGCGCTCAACGGCGCCGCCTGCCGCGCCAGCTTCGCCGAGATCGCCACCGACAAGGGACACGACGCCTTCTTCCTCGACGAGCCGCTGCTCGACCGCACGCTGCGCGGATTCCTCGACGCCCAGGCGCAGGCGCGGGGCCTGGCGTGAGCGCGTCACGCGAGGACTTCCGCGAGATCCTGCGCCTCGTGCGTCCCGGCGCGCGGGTGCTCGACGTGGGTTGCGGCGAGGGCGAGCTGCTCGAACTGCTGACGCGCGAGAAGGGCGTCGACGGCCAAGGCCTGGAGATCAGCCCGCAAGGCGTGGCGGCGGGCGTGGCCCGCGGGCTGGCGGTGGTGCAGGGCGACGGCGACCGCGACCTCGACCACTTCCCGACCGGCGCCTTCGACTACGCCATCCTGTCGAAGACCCTGCAGCAGATGCGCGAGCCGCGCCACGTGCTGGGCGAACTCCTGCGCATCGCCGAGCAGGCGGTCGTCTCCGTCCCCAACTTCGGCCACTGGAAGGTGCGCTTCTTCCTGCTGGCCCGCGGCCGAATGCCGGAGACCGGCGCCCTGCCGGAGCCATGGTGGTCGACGCCGAACATCCACCTCTGCACGCTGCGCGACTTCACCGGTCTCTGCGACGAGCTCGACCTGCGCATCGACGCCTGCGCGGCGCTGGCCGAGGGCAAGCCCGCGCGCCCGATCGACCCGCGCCGGCCGATCGAGAACTGGCGCGCCGAGACGGCGCTCTTCCTGCTCAGCCGCAAGCGCCCGGCTGTCGCCGAGACGCCACAGAACCTGTTCGGCCAGCTGGAGGCGGCTAGGCCCGAACCACCCCGGCGCAGGAAGGCCTCGGCGCCCTCCGCCTGATCGCGAGGCCCAGGGCGCCAAACCCGAGCAGCATCAGCGCCCACGTCCCGGGTTCGGGCACGTAGTTGTAGCTGTAGACATTGCCCTGGCCCATATCGAGGCCGGCCAGGCGCCCGTACGCGTCGTACTGGTAGGTCACGGTCATGCCCATCGACTCCGAGACCGACAGGATCCTGTTGCTGGAGCCGTCGTACGTGAAGGTGGTGGTCGCCCCCAGCGGGTCGGTCTCCAACACCATGCGGTTGAGCATGTCGTACTGGTAGGTCGTGGTCAGGCCCGGGTTCATGCCCATGGCGTCGACCATCGAGGTCACCCGGTTGCTGGCGCCGTCGTAGAAGTACTCGACCGTGCGGCCCGCGCCCTGGGTGTCCGTCTCCCGGATCACGCGATCCATGAAGTCGTACATCGTCGTGACACCGGTAGTGTCCGGGCGCTCCATCATGACGGTGCGGTTGATCGGATCGTAGGTGTAGGTGGTCACGTAGCTGTTGGACATCATGTCCACGCGCGTGGAGCCGGCGATCCGATCCATCATGTCGTACATGGTCGTGGTCGTGGCCCCCTCCGGGTCGACCAGCGTCGCCATCCGACCCATGTCGTAGGTGTAGGTGGTCGTGCGGCCCTGGGTGTCGATCGTGGACGTGGCCCGATCGCCGGTGTCGTAGGTGTACCGCGTCGTGGCGCCCAGCGGATCGACCACCCGGGTCACGGACCCCTGGTCGTCATAGGTGAAACGCGTCGTGCGCCCGCTGGCGTCGGTAACGGTGGTCAGCGGGACCCCGGCCGGCGGCATCTGGACCGTCAGGCCGTTGGAATAGGTCTGCGAGACCATCCGACCCTGCTGGTCGTAGGCGAACGTGATGTTGTTGAACGTGTCGTAGACGTAGCCGGTCACCCGGCCGTTCAGGTCGACGGTCCCGTCGTTCCCGAAGGCCGTCGTGCAGTTGCCCGGCATCCCGCTTACCTGGCCGACCGAAGCGCCGTGCGCTCCGATGGGCGTGCGTCCGGGACAGGCCGCCTCCGGCCCCGCCGCCAGCGCCGGTGTCGCCGCCATGACCAGGATCGCCGCCAGCCACGCCGGCCGCAGGTTCGCGCGTATCCGCATCGGAAGCCCCCTCCGATCGGCCGCGGGCGGCGGCCGCGAAGGCTCACCATAACGCTGATATCGTTATGCTCGTACCCGACTCGCCTGTGCGGCGAGTGGATTGGGGTTCAGCCTGCGATCGCCGCGGCGTCGCGCTCGCCGGTGCGGATGCGCAGCGCCTGCTCCAGGTCCATCACGAAGATCTTGCCGTCGCCGATCTTGCCAGTGTTGGCGGTGGCCTGCACGGCCTCCACGACGGCGTCTGCGATGTCGGTGGGCACCGCGATCTCCAGCTTCACCTTGGGCAGCAGCTTCACCTCGTACTCGGCGCCCCGGTAGACCTCGGTCTTGCCCCGCTGGCGGCCGTAGCCGCGCACCTCGGTGACGGTGAGGCCGGAAGCCCCGGCCTCGGTGACGGCGTCCAGCACCGCATCCAGGCGGCTGGGCTTGATGACCGCGACGATCATCTTCATGTGCGGCGCTCCCGAGGCGGGACTCGGCTGGTCCCTGAGAGAGGCTAAGGCCTTCCGCCGTCCCGCGACAAGAGCCGGGGCCTCTGACGCGTTGCGCCGGCCCCCGCCGGCTGCGGCGCAAGGAGCGGCCGCGCCTGGCGGACGCGGGCGGTGACACCCTTGGTCTTGACCGCAAAGGTCTGCTTGACCGCCTCCATCAGCAGCAGTCCCGCGAAGCCGGGCCACAGGCGCGAGCCGGCTTGTTCGAAACCTTCGGCCCAGCGCGCCATCCAGCCCACCGGCGGCACGTAGAGCGCCCGCGTCCAGCCGGAGGGCTCGAGCTCCGCCTCGCGAAGCAGCTCCGCCAGCTGACCGCGGGTGTAGGGCCGACCGTGGCCGAACGGGGTCTTCTCCGTGTTGGCCCACAGGCCGTTGCGCGAGGCCACCATGACGATCGCCCGCCCCGAGGGCGCCAGCACCCGCCAGACCTCACGCAGGAGGCCGACCGGATCGCCGCTCTCCTCCAGGCCGTGCGCCACCAGAATGCGGTCGAAGAGGGCGTTCTGAAACGGCAGGGTGTCCTCGGGCGTCAGGGCTGCCAGGTTCCTTGCGCCCGCCGGCCAGACCTCGACGCCCTGCTGCGCCGGCATCGCGGCGGTCACGCGGCGGGCCGCGGCGGTGAGCGGGACCATGAACGGCGTCGCATAGCCGGCCGCGAGGATGTCCAGCCCGTGCGCGTCGCCCCAGGCCTCCCTCAGCTTGCGCTCGACCATGGCGCGGGCGGCCCGCCCCAGGTCCGAGGCGTAGAACTGGCGCAGCTCGAGCACGTCACGGCGCATGGCACGCTTGGCTAAGCTCGACGGGGCTCCGCGACCAGCCTAAATCGAAGCCTCCGTCCGGAGGCTGCCGACATGTCGCTCACCGTTCACCAATTCCCATGCCTGTCGGACAACTACGGCTTCCTGATCCGCGACGAGGCGAGCGGTGAGGCCGCCTGCATCGACACGCCGGAGGCCGGCGCCATCCTGCGCGAGCTGGACAGATTGGGTTGGCGGCTCACCACCATCCTGAACACCCACTGGCACCCGGATCACGCCGGCGGGAACGCCGACGTCAAGGCCGCCACGGGCGCGACCATCGTCGGACCGCAAGAGGTCACGCGCATCTCCGCCCTCGACCGCGAGGTCAAGCACGGCGACGTGGTGATGCTGGGCGAAACCCGCTTCCAGGTGATCGACACCGGCGGTCACACGCTGGGCCACATCACCTACCACGCCGCCGCCGACCACGTCGCCTTCGTGGGCGACACCATCTTCGCGCTGGGCTGCGGGCGGCTCTTCGAGGGCACGCCGGAGCAGATGTGGACCAGCCTGCAGCGCCTGGCCGCTCTGCCGGACGACACGCGCGTCTACTGCGCCCACGAATACACCGCGTCGAACGCCCGCTTCGCGCTTTCGGTGGACGACGACCCTGCGCTGAAAGCCCGCGCGGATGCTGTGTTCGCCGCGCGCGAACGAGGCGAACCCACCGTGCCCACGACCATCGGCCTGGAGAAGGCCACCAATCCGTTCCTGCGGGCGCCGCTCCTGGCGGGCCGGGTCGGGGCGGCGGGCCAGCCCGACTACAAGGCCTTCGGTGCGGTGCGCGCGGCCAAGGACGTGTTCAAGGGCTGACGCTTCCTCCCACACGAAGCGGGGAGGGGCTCTATTTGCCCTTCGTCAGAACCTGGACGATCCGCTTGGAGGATGGGCGGCCGACGATGCCCTGCGCAGGGGCGACGGTGATCCACAAGGTGTTGTCGCGCAGCTGCGCCGTGGGCTTGGCGCCCTCGACGAAGTGGACCAGGCCGATCTGGCCCAGCACGTTGCGCTTCTGCTCGGCCACCTTGAGGAAGGCCAGCGTCACCACCACCGCCGCGTCGGCCATCAGGCCGGTGGACGCCGGGCTCGCCTCGTACTGGAAGCTGATCCCGTGGCGCGCGGCGCGGCCGCTGCGGTAGGCCGCCTGCACCATGCGGTCGTTCAGCGCCTGGACGTTCAGCAGCAGGAGCCTGAGCGGCGTGCCGCCGCCCGCCAGCGAGACCGCCTCGCCCTTGGGCCGCTCGTCGGTGAAGAGGGTCACCCCGCCGAGCCGCGTGGCCCGAAGCATCGTCTCGCCGAGGTCGTTCTTGTAGATGGTGTCGCCGCGCGGCGCCGGGAACGGGTTCAGCACCCACACCTCGACGGAGTCGTCGAACTTCAGCAGCGGTCGCGGTTGCGAGCGGTCGAGGATGAAGCCCTCGCCGTCCTCGGTGACATAGCGGGCGATCAGCGGGGCGGCGGGCGGACGGCCGATGCCGGGCGCGCGCTTGAACAGCCCGTCGCGGAGGCCACCGGCTTCGGCGTGCCCTGGATGCGCGAAGACGGCGGCGGCGCATCCGAGCGCCGTCCAGACTGCCCTCCTCGACGCCAGAGTCTCGCCCGTCATGATCCTCGATCAGATGAAGCTTGATCGGGGCGCTTTTACGACGCCTTACAGGCTGCTAGCCGACCATGTATTGACCGCCGTTCAACGAAAGCGTGGCGCCTGTGACATATCCGGCGCGCTCGCCGGCCAGGAAGGACACCATGTCGGCGATCTCCTCCCCGGTGCCGAGCCGGCCGACCGGGATGCCGGCGATGATCCCTTCCAGCACCTTTTCCGGCACCGCCTGCACCATCTCGGTGTCGATGTAACCGGGGGCGATGCAGTTGACGGTGACGCCCTTGCGGGCGTTCTCGAGGGCCAGCGCCTTGGTGAAGCCGATCATCCCGGCCTTGGCCGCCGAATAGTTGGTCTGCCCCATCTGGCCCTTCTGGCCGTTGATGGAGGAAATGTTGACGATCCGGCCCCAGCCGCGGTCGCGCATGCCTTCGATGACCTGGCGGGTCATGTTGAAGAGCGAGTCCATGTTCACCCGGATGACCTCGCTCCACTGCTCGGAGGTCATCTTGTGGAACACGCCGTCGCGGGTGATGCCGGCGTTGTTGACCAGGACGTCGATCGGGCCCAGCTCCTTCTCCACCGCCTGCGCGGCGTGCTGGCAGTCCATGAAGTTGCCGACGTTGCCCTTGATCACCATGGCGCCGGTGGCGCGCTTCAGGTCTTCGGCCGCCGCGTCGTTGCCCGAGTAGCCTGCCGCCACCTTCATTCCGTCGGCGCACAGCCGCTCGACGATCGCGCGTCCGATGCCACGGGTCCCGCCCGTGACCAGCGCCACCCTGGCCATTTCCGTCTCTCTCCCTAGCCCGCCGCCGGCGTCAGCCGGCGCTCGCAATTCCTCAGACCGCCTCGACGCAGACCGCGACGCCCATCCCGCCGCCGACACAGAGCGTCGCCAGACCCTTCTGGGCGCCCGACCGCTTCATCTCGTGCAGCAGGGTGGTCAGGATCCGCGCGCCCGACGCGCCGATCGGATGGCCGATGGCGATCGCTCCGCCGTTGACGTTCACCTTCGCCGGATCCAGGCCGAGCTCGCGCACCACGCACAGCGACTGGGCCGCGAAGGCCTCGTTGGATTCCACCAGGTCCAGGTCGCTGACCTTCCACCCGGCCTTCTCCAGGGCCTTGCGGCTAGCGGGAATCGGCCCCGTTCCCATGATCTCGGGGTCGACGCCGGCGTTGGCCCAGGAAGCGATCCGCGCCATCGGCTTCAGCCCGCGCTTCTTCGCCTCCTCGGCGCTCATCAGCACCAGGGCGGCCGCGCCGTCATTGAGGCCGGAGGCGTTGGCCGCGGTGACCGAGCCCTCCTTGTTGAAGGCGGGGCGCAGGCCCGAGACGCTGTCCAGCGTCGCGCCGTGGCGGATGTACTCGTCCTGGTCGACGACCGTATCGCCCTTGCGGCCCTTGATGGTCACGGGCGCGATCTCGTCGGCGAACTTGCCGGCCTTCTGGGCCGCCTCGGCGCGGTTTTGCGAGGCGACCGCGAAGGTGTCCTGGTCCTCGCGGGTGATCTGCCAGCGAGCGGCGATGTTCTCGGCCGTCTGGCCCATGTGGTAGCCGTGGAAGGCGTCCCACAGGCCGTCCTTGATCATGGTGTCGACGAAGTTCATGTCGCCCATCTTCTGGCCGCTGCGCAGCTGGGCGGCGTGCGGCGACTGGCTCATGCTCTCCTGGCCGCCGGCGACGACGATGCTGGCCCCGTCCTGGATCTGCTGCGCGGCCAGCGCCACGGCCCGCAGGCCCGAACCGCAGAGCTGATTGAGGCTCCAGGCCGGAGTCTCCACCGGCAGGCCCGCGTTGATCGAGGCCTGCCGCGCCGGGCCCTGCCCAGCGCCCGCCTGCAGCACCTGGCCCAGGATGACCTCGGAGACGTCGGCGGCCGGCACGCCGGCGCGGTCGAGCGCCGCCTTGATGGCCACCTTGCCAAGCTCGTGAGCCGGAAGGCTGGAGAGCGCCCCGTTGAACGACCCCACCGGGGTTCGGGCGGCGGAAACGATGACGACGTCGGTCATGACGGCTCCTTGAGGGGCTCGAGCTCGGCTTCCCGATCCCTATCCGCTTGGCGCAAGGGGAAGGCAAGTCCTTGACCTCAGGCCATTTGCTAATCCGCTCGCATCCGCGATACTGCGCTGCAGAACGATTGTGCGTCGCCGACACGGCGCGCCATGAAGGATCAGGGATGGCCGATTCCCAGGAGAGCGGCGGCGCTTCGCAGGACGAGCGCGTCGTCATCAAGAAGTACGCCAACCGGCGTCTCTACAACACAGCCTCGTCAAGCTACGTCACGCTCGAGCACCTTTCGGAGATGGTCAAGAAGGGCGTCGACTTCGTGGTCTACGACGCCAAGACCAACGAGGACATCACCCGCACAGTCCTGACCCAGATCATCTTCGAGGAAGAGAGCCAGGGTCAGAGCCTGCTGCCGATCCAGTTCCTGCGCCAGCTGATCAGCTTCTACGGCAACTCCATGCAGGCCTTCCTGCCGAGCTATCTCGAGCTCTCCCTCGCCAGCTTCGCCCAGCAGCAGGAGCGGTTGCGCAGCCAGATGGCCGCCTTCACCCCCGGCGCCGGGATGGGCGCCTACGAAGAGCAGGTGAAGCAGAACCTGCAGCTGTTCGACCGGGCGATGAAGATGTTCTCCCCCTTCAGCTACGGCGCCCGGCCAGAAGAGCCTGCCGCCGCCCCCGCTGCGTCGCCGGTGGCCGGAAAGTCCGAACCCGCGGCCGACGATGCGCTGGCGCAACTCCGCAAGCAGATGGCTGAAATGCAGGCCCAGATCGACAAGCTCGGGAAATCCTGAGACCGTTGGCGCGTTAATTGCTGGGTAACCAATATGACGTTCCGAATTGACCGCACGCGTGTCGCGGTCTCGGCGCGATCGGCGCCGGGGGCCGAAGACTGTCGCAGGGAGGCGAAGCCCGCCACCCAGGCCCTCGTGCCGCTGCCGGTCGAGCCCGTCCGGTCCCCGCTGCATCACGACCGCCGCCGGGATTCAGGCGCGGCGTTCGAGGCCCAACTGATGGGTCAGGACGGCCAGAAGCGCGGTCTGCGCGCCGGCCAGCCGCTCTTCGACCAGGCCCGCGGCGCGTACTGCCGCGCCGAGTGGTCCGGAACCTACGACCGCCGCCGCCGCACCGGCCGCCAGGCCCGCATCTCCGCCTAGGACTCCCCCGTCGGCCACGGGCGTTGGGGCGGCCGCAGCTTCTCGAACGCGCGCGCCATACGCAGTACGCCGACGTCGTCGAACCGGCGGCCGACAATCTGCAGGCCGATCGGCAGGCCGTCCGCGTCATAGCCGCAGTTCACGCTCGCAGCCGGCTGGTCGGTCATGTTGTAGGGGACCGTGAAGGCGATGTGCTCCAACGGCCGCGCCGGATCGTCGGTCGGGCTGGGCAGCTCGGCTGCAAACGCAGTGATCGGCGCGGTCGGCGAGAGGATGAAGTCCAGGCCCTCCATCGCCGCCGCGCCCGCCTCGCGCAGCCGCAGGTTCTGTTCGTAGCCGCGGTAGACGGAAAGGCCGTCGCGGCCGCGCGCGCCTTCGCCCCACGCACGGATGAACGGCAGGATGCGGCCGTACTGCTCCGGCGGCATGTGGCCGGTGTCGGCCAGGAACCGGGTCCGCCAGAAGAGGTCGAGCCCGTCCAGCCGCTCGCGCGTCAGGATCGGCTGCGCCGGGACGATCACCGCCCCGGCGGCTTCGAACAGCTTGGCGGCCGCCTCCACCGCTGCAGCCACGGCGGGCTGCACGGGAAGCCCGGCGCCGGGGTCCAGCAACAGCCCGATCCTGAGCCCGCTCATGTGGATACCCAGGTCGCCCCAGGGCAGGTCCGACGGCGGCAGGCTCATATGGTCGCGGCTGTCCGGCCGCGAAATCACGCTCATCAGGAGAGCGGAGTCCTCCACGGTGCGGGTCATCGGGCCGGCGACGCGGCCGATGAACGGCGGGTCGATCGGCACGCGCCCGTGACTCGGCTTCAGGCCGAAGATCCCGCACCAGCCGGCGGGCAGCCGCACTGAGCCGCCGATGTCGGTGCCGAGGTGCAGCGGCCCATAGCCGGCCGCCGCCGCCGCGCCTGCGCCCGAACTGGAGCCGCCGGGCGTCCGGGACAGGTCCCAGGGATTCCTGGCCAGGGCGTGGAAGCTGGAAAGCCCCGACGACAGCATCCCGTAGTCCGGGTTGGTGGTCTTGCCCCAGATGAGCGCCCCGGCCTCGCGCACGCGGGCGGATGGGGGCGCATCGGCAGGCTGCGGGGTCATGTCCCCGGCGGCCGA
The DNA here is from genome assembly GCA_964495645.1 of uncultured Phenylobacterium sp. Classification (GTDB taxonomy): domain Bacteria; phylum Pseudomonadota; class Alphaproteobacteria; order Caulobacterales; family Caulobacteraceae; genus Phenylobacterium. Next base: position 17,118 of record CAZBXO010000018.1, read on the forward strand.
GCCCACAGGTTTCGGCACGCCTTTCGTGGCGATCATCTCCTTGATGCTGATCGGCACGCCGTCCAGCGGGCCTATCGGCGCGCCCTTAGCCCAACGCGCCTCCGAGGCGCGGGCCTCGGCATCGGCGGTGTCGAAGTCCAGCGCCCACGTCGCCTGCAGCGCTGGCTCCAGCGCCTCGACCCGTGCGGCCACCGCCGCCATCACCTCCACAGGCGATACCCTGCGCGCGGCGTAGCCCTCCAGCAGCTCGGTCGCCGTGAGGTCCGCCAGGCTGCTCGTCGTCGTTTCCGCTCGTCCCATCTCGCGATTGGACACTTGAGCCGGGCAAAGATGCAATGATGCGGCTGACCAAACCGGGGCTTCGGGACAAACGTGAGCGACCTCGACCTCTCATTCGCCAGGACCGGCGTGCTGATCGGCGGCGACTGGCGGTCGGCGGGGGCAGAAGCCCTGCCGATCGAGAACCCCTCCGACGGGACGGTCGTCGGCGAGGTCGCCTGCGGATCCGCCGACGAAGTCGATGCGGCAGTGGCCGCCGCCCGCGCGGCTTTCGACGGTCCCTGGGGCGAGACCACCGCCGTCGAGCGCGGCCGCATGCTGATGCGCCTGAGCGGCAAGGTGCTCGACAACATCGACCTGCTGACCCGGCTGGAGTCGCTGGATGTGGGCAAGCCGCTGCGGCAGGCCCGCGCCGACGTCGTCGCGCTGGTCCGCTACCTCGAGTTCTACGCCGGGGCCGCCGACAAGCTGCACGGGGAGACGATCCCGTTCCAGGCCGGCTACACCGTCTATGGCCTGCGGGAGCCGCACGGGGTGACCGGCCATATCATCCCCTGGAACTACCCGATGCAGATCATCGGCCGGTCGGTCGTCGCTGCGCTTGCGGCCGGCAACGCCTGCGTCCTGAAGCCCGCCGAACAGGCCTGCCTGAGCGCCCTGACCTTCGGCCGCCTGGCGCTGGAGGCGGGTCTGCCGCCCGGCGTCCTCAACATCGTGCCCGGGACCGGCGGGGCCGCCGGCGCAGCCCTGGCGGGCCATCCGGACGTGAATCACGTCTCGTTCACCGGCTCGCCGCGGGTCGGAACGCTCGTGCAGCAGGCCGCTGCCGCGAACGCCGTCCCGGTCACCCTCGAGCTCGGCGGCAAGTCCCCCCAGCTGGTGTTCGACGACGCCGACCTGGAACGGGCGCTCCCGGCGCTCGCGATTGCAGGCATCCAGAACGCCGGTCAGACGTGCTCCGCGGGTTCGCGCATCCTGGCGCAGGCGGGTGTGTTCGATCGGCTGGCGGCGCAGCTCGCCGAACACTTCGCGGCCCTGCAGGCCGGTCCCGCCGAACGCGACCTGGACCTCGGCCCGCTGATCTCCTCGTCGCAGAAGCGCACCGTCGAAGGCTATGTCGCCACCGCCCGCGCCGAACTCGAGGTGATGGCCGAGGGCCGGATCGTCGCGGACGCGCCGGCCGGCGGCCACTACGTCGCCCCGCTGCTGGCCAGGTCGCCGGCCAGTCATGCGCTGGCCCAGGAGGAGATCTTCGGGCCGGTGGTGGTGATGACGCCGTTCGAGGACGAGGCGGAAGCCCTCCAGCTGGCCAACGGCACGTCCTACGGCCTCGTCGCGGGCGTCTGGACCGCCGACGGTGGACGCCAGATGCGGCTCGCGCGGCGCCTGCGGGCCGGGCAGGTCTTCATCAACAACTATGGGGCTGGCGGCGGCGTCGAGCTGCCGTTCGGCGGGGTCGGACGCTCGGGTCACGGCCGGGAGAAGGGTTTCGAGGCCCTGCGCGGTTTCACGGCCCTGAAGACCGTCGCCGCGTACCACGGCTGAGGGGGGATCATGCGGCTCGCAGGCAAGACGGCCATCGTCACAGGCGCGGGCTCCGGTTTCGGCGAAGGCATCGCGCGACGGTTCGCCGAGGAAGGGGCCCGGGTCCTGGTCGCCGATGTGAACGCCGCGGCGACGCAAGCGGTGGCGGCCGCCCTCCCCGGCGCCGTCGCCTTCCCGGCCGACGTCAGCCGCGAGGCCGATCTGGCGGCGATGATGGCGGCGGCGGAGCAGCTGGGTCCGCTCGACATCCTGGTGAACAACGCCGGCGTCGGCCAGGCGCCCCAGCCGCTGGAGGACCTGAGCGAGGCGGAGTTCGACCGCATCTGGGCCGTCAACGTGAAGGCGATCTATCTGGCCGCCAGGCACGCGGTTCCGGCCATGAAAGCCCGTGGAGCCGGCGCCATCCTCAACGTCGCCTCGACGGGTGGCGTCAGCCCGAGGCCGAACCTCACCTGGTACAACGCCTCCAAGGGCTGGGTGATCGCCGCCACCCGCGCGATGGCGGTCGAGCTCGCGCCGCACGGCGTGCGGGTCAACGCGATCAATCCCGTGGCCGGCGACACACCCATGCTCGCCACCTTCATGGGCGGGGACACGCCGGAGCTGCGGGCCCGGTTCCTGGCTTCGATCCCGCTCGGACGGTTCTCGACGCCCGCCGACGTCGGGGCGGCGGCGGCCTTCCTCTGCTCGGACGACGCGGCCATGATCACCGGTGTGGCCATGGAGGTCGACGGCGGCCGCTGCATCTAGTCTAGCGCCGCTTCAGGCGCTCCACTTCCGCTGCGAGTTCGTCGACCTGGCGCTGGAGGGCGGCGAGCCGTTCATTCGCGGTCTGGCCGGGAACCGGCGTCGAAACGCCCGCCCGTTCCGCGACCTCGACCGCGCTGACGCCCAGCAGCTCGGCAAAGGCCGCCACCTGCCCGGCGGAAAGTTCCCGCTGGTCCTTGAACACGAGCGCCAGTTCGGCCTCGGAGAGCCGGGCCGCCGCTGCCAGCACGCCACGCGCCAGCCCTCGCTCCGCGAGGCGCGCGTCGAACCACTCGGCATCGAAGAACAGGGCCATCCGCGCTCCCGAAAAACTGGCGCCGGACTTGCTTAACCAAGTTCGGACCGCCCCACGAGGACCCGATGCTGCTCTACCTCTCCCGCGCCTTCGACGTCGCGGTGGTCGCCCTCATCCTGACCGCCCTGACCTAGTCCGAATCCCGCCAGCACCTGACCGCCGCGAGCCCCATGTTCTCTTCCGAATTGGAGGAGCCCATGGCCAGCATCATCAAGACCATCGACATCGACGCCCCAGCCGACGCCGTCTGGGACGCGGTCTCCGACTTCGGCGCGGTGCACCGACGCTTCGCCCCCGGGTTCGTGACCGACGTCGAACTGGCGCCCGGCGGCCGGACCGTCACCTTCGGCAACGGCATGGTCGCCTATGAAGCGTTGCTGGGCGTCAGTCAGGAGCACCGCCGCCTCGCCTATTCGGTCCGCACCGAGCGCTTCAACCACCACAACGGCGCTTTCCAGGTCGCCGACCTGGGCCAGGGCCGCGCCCGCCTGACCTGGACCGCCGACGTCCAGCCCGACGAGATCGCCCCCATGGTCTCAGGGATGATGGACCAGGGCCTGGCGGTGGCGGGGAGGACGCTGGGCCGGGTCCCCGCCTAGACCTCGTCCGCGCCGCCAGGCAGCCGCGCCCGCGAGCGCAGCCACATGACGCCGAACAGGTCGGAGAAGGCGACGCCCAGCCGCCCCAGGTTGGTGTACTTCGACCGCCCGGTCTGGCGGTGGCGGTGGTTCACCGGCCGGAACTCGCAGGCGTAGCCCTCGCGGATCATCAGCGCCGGCAGGTAGCGGTGCATGTGGTCGAAGTAGGGAAGCTTGAGGAACGCTTCGCGCCGCATCGCCTTCAGGCCGCACCCGGTGTCGTTGCACGCGTCGTTGAGCAGCCGGCGGCGCACGCCGTTGCCGATCCGCGAACCGATCTTCTTGGCCCATGAGTCCTGGCGCTTCACCCGCTCGCCGCCGACCAGGCCCAGGTCAGGCGGGCCGGCCAGCAGAGCGTCGACCAGACCTGGCGCGTCGGCGGGGTCGTTCTGGCCGTCGCCGTCCAGGGTGACGACGACCTCCCCGCG
>CAZBXO010000018.1:21170-31796 GCA_964495645.1 uncultured Phenylobacterium sp.
CGTCGGCGGGGTCGTTCTGGCCGTCGCCGTCCAGGGTGACGACGACCTCCCCGCGAGCCGCGAGCAGGCCCGAGCGGATGGCGCGGCTCTGCCCTGAGTTCTTGCGATGGGCCAGCACCCGCAGTTGCGGAATCTCGGCCTTGAGCGCCGCCAGCGCCGCGCGGGTGCCGTCTCGGCTGGCGTCGTCGACGAAGATCGCCTCGAAGTCGCGGCCGGCGAACGCCGTGGCGATTTCGCGGGCGAGCGCCGGCGCCGCGCCCTCCTCGTCGAAGACCGGAACCACCACGGAGATCTGGGGCGACGTCGCCATGGGCGCCTCCATAGCGCAAACCGTGGCCTGCGGAAGGATCGTGCTATCAGGGCATGATGACGCTGGAAGGCTGGATCTCGCGGTGGAGCGGCGGCTGGCGCGGGCCCGCCGTGGCCGCCGCCATCGCCTTCCTGGCCGGCCTGCCCGGCGTCTTCGCCGTGCCGACGCTCGACCGCGACGAGGCGCGATTCGCCCAGGCCACCGCCCAGATGCTGGAGAGCGACGACTACGTCGTGATCCGCTACCAGGACGGCCCGCGGTTCAAGAAGCCGGTGGGTATCCACTGGCTGCAGGCCGCCAGCGTCAGCCTGCTTTCCAAGCCCGAGGCCCGACAGATCTGGGCCTACCGCGTGCCCTCGCTGCTCGGAGCCATGCTGGCGGCGGCGGCCTGCGCCTGGGGCGCGGCCGCCTTCTTCGGGGCTCAGACCGGCCTCGTCGCGGGTGCGCTCCTCGGAGGCTCGCTCCTCCTTTCGACGGAAGCGTTCATCGCCAAGACCGACGCGGCGCTGGCCGGCGCGGTCACGCTCATGCTGGCGGCGCTTGGCCGGCTCTACGCCGCGGCGCGCGGCGGGCCAGCCGCACGGCCGGCGGTGGAGTGGATCTTCTGGGGCGCGCTGGCCGCCAGCATCCTGCTGAAGGGCCCGATCGGGCCCATGATCGCGGGCTTCACCATCCTCTTGCTGGCGATCTGGGACCGGCGCACGGCCTGGCTCGGCAAGCTGCGTTGGTACTGGGGCCTGATCATCGTCCTGGCCGTCGTGGGGCCCTGGGCCGGCGCGGTGACCGTGGCCACCGACGGCGCGTTCTGGAGCATCGCCTTCGGTTCCGACCTGGCGCCCAAGATCGCCGGGGGACAGGAGACCCACGGCGCCATCCCCGGCTACCACGCCCTTCTGGCCCCGATCCTCGCTTTTCCGCTGACCCTGCTGCTGCCCGCGGCCCTGGTGATCGCCTGGCGACGCCGGCAGGAACCGGGGGTGCGCTTTGCAGCCGCGTGGCTGATCCCGACCTGGCTGTTCTTCGAGATGCTGCCGACCAAGCTGCCGCACTACCTGCTTCCCGCCTATGGCGGCCTCGCCTGGCTGGCGGCGCGGGCGCTGACCGAGCCGCTGGGCGCGGCCAGCCGCTGGACGGGCGCGGCGCTCGCGGGCCTCGTCGGCCTGGCGCTGGCCGGCGCCATCGCCTTCTACCTGACGCCGCAGTACGGCGACCCGTCCGACCTCTGGGCCGCGACCCTGGCCGCCGGGCTGTTGGCCGCCGCCGGCCTGATCGGCGCCTACCTGCTCGTCCGCGGCGCGCAGCATGGAGCCGTCGCCATGGCGCTGGCGCTGGCGATTCTCGGCCATGGCGCGCTGGCGGCCGGCCTGGCCCCACGGCTCGAACCGCTGTGGCTCTCCGCCCGCGTCGAGCGCGAGATGGCCAAGGCCCGGCTGCTGCCGCGCCAGGGCGTCGCCGAGGCCCCCGACGCCGTCGCCGGCTACGCCGAGCCCAGCCTGGTCTTCGCGCTCGGCACCGCCACCGACCTGGGCGGGCCAGCCGAGGCGGCCAAGGCGATCTTCGAGCACCGCCCGGCCATCGTCGAGGCGCGCGAGGAAAGGCCGTTCCGCGAGTGGCTCAACGTCTACGGCATCGACGCCAGGCAGGTCGCCGAAGTCTCGGGCCTCGACTACTCCAACGGCGACGAGATGACCCTGCGGGTCTATGTGGCGCGTTCTGCAGAGCGTAAGGAGGCGTCCCCATGAGCCGCCGAATCCAGATCGTCGAAGTCGGCCCGCGTGACGGGCTGCAGAACGAGAAGACCCTCCTGGAGACGAGCCAGAAGCTGGAGCTCGTCGACCGGCTCTGGGACGCCGGCGCCCGGCGCATGGAGATCGTTTCTTTCGTCAACCCCAAGCGCGTGCCGCAGATGGCCGGCGCCGAGGAGATCATGGCCGCCCAGCCCAAGGTTGCGGACCGCTCGCGCATCGGCCTGGTGCTGAACCAGCGTGGCTGGGACCGCTGCCTGGAGGCCGGTTGCGACGAGGCCAACGTCGTGGTCTGCGCCACCGACGGCTTCGGCATCAGGAACCAGGGCGCTTCGGTGCAGGAACAGGTCGCCGCGATGCAGGCGATCGCCGCCCAGCGCCGGCCGCAGGATCCACCGATCTCGATGACCGTCTCTGTCGCCTTCGGCTGCCCGTTCGAGGGCGAGGTGCCGCACGACCGCGTGGTCGGCATCGTCAAGGCTGCGGCCGAGGCCGGCGTCGCCGAAATTGCGCTGGCCGACACGATCGGGGTCGCCGACCCGTGGACCGTGCGCCGCCTGATCGAGGCCTCGCGGGCGGTCATCGGCGACACGCCGCTGCGCCTGCACTTCCACGACACCCGCAACACCGGCGTCGCCAACGCCGCGGCGGGCGTGGAGGCCGGGGTCGACATCCTCGACGCCAGCGTCGGGGGCCTTGGCGGCTGCCCGTTCGCGCCGGACGCCACCGGCAACATCGGCACCGAGGACCTCGTCTATATGCTGGAGCGCGCCGGCTATGAGACCGGCTACGACCTCGAGAAGCTCGTCTCCACGGCGAAGTGGGTCTCCGCCCTGCTGGGCAAACCGCCCGCTGCCTCCGTCAGCCGCGCTGGCGGCTTCCCGCAGCCGGTGGCCGCCTAGATGTGGGCGTCCGTCCCGGCCGTGATCCGGCGCGGAACGAGCAGCAGCGCCGGCGCAATCAGCGTGTAGACCGCGATGGTGGCCCACACCGCGGTTGCAAAGCCGCCTCGTTGTTCGAACAGCCAAGCCCCCAGGAGGTCGCCGAAGCGCAGCGACACCCAGAAGACGCCCCACCACATCAGCATCAGGGTCCCTTCCAGACCCTTGGGGCAGGAGCGCATCGTCAGATCCTGGAAGGCGCCCTGGCCGATCCCTCCGAGCGGCCCGAGGAAGGCGGCCGCCCACAGCGCCGCGTTCGCGGAATCGACGAACAGCAGCGGGATCATCTGGCAGACACCCAGCGCCGTGCCGATCCACAGCAGGGTGCGCAGGGAGAGCCGCTGCGCCAGCCAGCCGTAGAGGAAGTACATCGGTACGAAGCCGGCGTAGAACAGGGTGAAGAACAGGCCCACCTGGGCGTCGGTGGCGTGCAGATCGCCGGCCAGATGGAAGGTGAGCGCCACGCCGGCCGCCGGCGCGAACTGCCAGAGGAGTTGGACCAGCAGCGCGGGATAGACCGGCCCGTGGCGGAAGAGCCGCTTCAGGTCCTGCCAGGGTGTCAGGGTCGTGGGCTCAAGGGCGATGTCGGCGAACAGCGCCTTCGGACCGAAGGCGCCGTAGGCGGCCAGCAGCAGCATCACCGCCGCCCCGGAGAAGTAGATGCCACGCGCCGCGGTGACCGCGCTCTGCCCCTCCAGCACGCCGGACAGGAACCCGCCCGCGGCGAAGGACAGCGCCGCCGGCAGGCTGACCGCGACGCCCATCGCGGTGCTCATCTGACCGGTCATGCCGTGCTTGCGTCCGACGGCGGCCGCCAGGCCGTTCACCGCGCCGGCCACGAACTGGATCGCCATCGTCGCCAGCAGGCCGCCCCACAAGAAGAGGTCGTAGCTCGGCGGCAGCACGCCCATCGCCACGTAGATCGCCGCCGTCGCCAGCCCGAAGGCGATCAGGTGGCCGCGGTCGCCCTTCCCGAACGGGCTCCATCGGTCGCGCAGGAAGCCGAACACGAACCCCGCCATCAGCGGGATGGACATGATCAGCGCGAACGTCGCCACCTGGGCGGCGTCCAGATGCAGCCGGTTCCTCAGGAAGAACGTCGTCGGCAGGGCGATGAAGCCGTTGTAGGTGGCCGCCACGTTGAACAGGAGGGAGGGGATCGCCGCATAGGTCAGCAGCCGGACCCGCCGGCCCAGCGGCAACGGCGCGGCGGCTGCGACCTCGCTCAACGGTCTCGCGCCCGGAACTCGGGTCCGATCGTAAGGCGGTACCAGGCCTCCAGGCGGTCGGCGATGCGTCGATCGATATCCAGCGCCCGCACGCGGTCAGCCTTCGAGCCGGCCTTGTCGCCGGCGAGGTAGGCCACGAGGCTGCGCCCGAAGAGGCCGGCTGGGTTGTCGGGCTCCAGCGCCAGGGCGGCCCTCAGGTCGGCGGCTGCCGGGCCGCGGCGGTTGGCCTGCAGGTGAAGGAACGCACGGTCGAGACGGGGGGCCGCATCCTTGGGCAGGAGCGCGATGGCCTTGTCGCAGTGTCCGGGCGTCGCCTTGGTCCAGTAGCCGCGCGCGCCCGCCGCGCAGAGCCAGGCGTGTGCGTCGGCGTCCTCGGGCGTGGCCGGCTTCAGGTCTGCCGGCGGCTTCTGGCTCTCGCGCCGGGCTGCGCGCCAGCCGCGCACGACCCAGCCTTTGCCTGCCGCCGCCGCATCGCAGGCCACGGCCGCCTCGCCGTCGGAGAGGCCCGCCTCGCGCCCGACCGCGCCGGTCAGGATCCGCGTCTCCACGAGCCTGGCGCCGGCGTCGTAGAAGCCGCCGGTCTCGTCGTAGATCGTCTTGTCGGCGCAGTTGATCGACTCGCGCCGCGCGGCGATCGCGTGCTTCCGCTCGATGCCGGTCCCGGTCTTGCCGATGACCAGGACGGTCGCGCGCACCGCGCCCTCGCCGCGGGCGATGTCGTCCAGCGCCAGGTAACGGACGTCGTAGCTGTTGGCCTCGACCAGCTGGAGCCGTCCCTCCGGTAACACCGGCTGCCAGGTTTGCGGGGGCGCATGCCCGCGGCCGCCGCAGGCGGCGACGGTCAGGGCGACGCCCAGGATCGCGTGACTTCGAAGTGTGGCCAGCAACTCTCCCCCCGGAGTGTCGGCGCCGGCGCCCTGCCCTAGGGCGCCCTGCTCTTGATCCGCCAGACGACCGGCCGCAGCACCGCCGCGCCGACCACGAACGGCGACAGCACCCAGGCGACCAGACGCTGCGAGAAGCCGCTGGCGCGCTTGCGGAAGTAACGGGCGAGGCCCACGCCCTTGTGCCACTCCACCTTCAGCGGGCTCGTCTGGCTGGTGTGGCCCAGGTGGACCACCTCGGCCTTCGGGTGGAACAGCACCTCGCCGCCCTGGCTGCGCACGCGCCAGCAGAGATCCACGTCCTCGACGTGCAGGAAGTACTTCTCGTCGAAGCCGCCGACCGCCTCGAAGTCCTCGCGCCGCATGCAGAAGCAGGCGCCCGAGATCGTCGGCACCTGGACCGCGTGCTCCGGCGACGCCTCGCCCTCCCAGTGGACCTCGTAGCGCTCGAGGCCCTTCACCTGAGTCAGGCGCGAGAGCGAGAGGAGTGCGCTGACCGGAGTGATCTCGCCGCGGCGCGCCCCGCGCTGCTCGGTGCGATCGGCGTTCAGCACCCGGCTGCCGACGATGGAGGGCACGGGCAGGCGGTCGATCTCGCGCGCCAGGGCGGCCACGCAATCCGGCTGCAGGAAGGCGTCGGGGTTGAGGAACACCAGGATGTCGCCCCGGGCGCGGCGCGCGCCGAGGTTGGCGCCCTTGGCGAAGCCGATGTTGCCGTGGCCTTCGATCACCACCACGCGGCGGTCGCGGCGCGCGGCCTCGGCCAGGCGCGCCGCTTCCCGCGGCGCCGAGCCGTTGTCCACCACTACGAGTTCGTCGACGAGGGGGTCCGCGAGCGCACAGGCGAGGCTCTGCTCGAGCGCCTCGCCCGTCATGTAGACCACCATCACCACCGAAACGCTGCGGCGCGCCGTGAGCGCGTGCGGAGGGTCCGCGGCCTCTACGGCGAGGATCGGTGCGGCGACGCCGTTCATCCAGCCTCCATCTCGCGCCGCCCTCTAGGCCGCACCGCCAAGGGTGTCGCCCTGGCGCGCAACATCCGGCGGTCTGGCCTCCAAGGCAAGGCTCAATGCGGCCTCTTCCAGCCCCACGACCTGCTGGCCGTCGGAGCCCAGCCGGCGCAGGGCCAGCTGGCCCTGTTCCGCCTCACGGCGGCCGACCACTGCCAACACCGGAACCTTGGCGAGACTGTGTTCGCGCACCTTGTAGTTGATCTTCTCGTTGCGCAGATCGAGCTCCACGCGCAGCCCGGCCGCCTCCAGGCGGGCGGCGGCCTGCCGGGCGAAGTCGTCGGCATCGGACGTGATCGTGGCCACGACGACCTGCACCGGTGAGAGCCAGAGCGGGAACGCGCCGGCGAAGTTTTCGATCAAAACGCCGATGAAGCGCTCCAGCGAGCCGCAGATCGCCCGGTGCAGCATGACGGGCCGCTGCTTCGACCCGTCCTCGGCCACGTATTCCGCATCGAGGCGCTCGGGCAGCACGTAGTCGAGCTGGATCGTGCCGCACGTCCACAGCCGGCCGATCGAGTCCTTCAGCACCCAGTCCAGCTTCGGCGCGTAGAACGCCCCGTCGCCCTCGGCGATCACCGGCTCGACGCCGGCCTTGCGGGCCGCCGCCAGCATCTGGGCCTCGGCCTTGTCCCAGAACTCGTCGGAGCCCGCCCGCACCTCCGGCCGCGTGGCGAGCGCGATGTGGTCCCGCGTGAGGCCGAAGTCGGCGTGGATCGAATTGGCCAGTTCGATGAACCGGGCCGTCTCGTCCTCGATCTGGTCCTCGCGGCAGAAGATGTGGGCGTCGTCCTGCGTGAAGGCGCGCACCCGCATCAGGCCGTGCAGCGCCCCCGACGGCTCATAGCGGTGGCAGGCCCCGAACTCGGCCATGCGCAGCGGCAGGTCGCGGTAGGACTTCTGGCCAAACTTGAAAATCTGGATGTGGCCCGGGCAGTTCATCGGCTTCAGGGAGAGCTCCTCACCCTCCTCCGTCTCGCAGACGAACATGTTCGGCCGGTACTTTTCCCAGTGGCCGGACTTCTCCCAGAAGCCGCGGTCCAGCACCTGCGGCGTGCGCACCTCCTGGTAGCCGGCCGCGTCCAGGCGGCGGCGGACGTAGGCCTCGACCGTACGCCACAGCGTCAGGCCCTTCTCGTGCCAGAACACCATGCCCTTGCCCTCTTCCTGCATGTGGAAGAGGTCCATGGCCCGGCCGAGCTTGCGGTGGTCTCGCTTCTCGGCCTCCTCCAGGCGGTGGAGGTAGGCCTCGAGCTCGGCCTCGGAGCCCCAGGCCGTGCCGTAGATGCGCTGCAGCATCGGGTTGCGGTGGTCTCCGCGCCAGTAGGCGCCGGCCAGCTTCGTCAGCTTGAACGCCTTGCCGGCCGCCTTCGTGGACGGCAGGTGCGGCCCGCGGCAGAGATCCTTCCAGTTCCCCTGGCGATAGACCGTGATCGGCTCGTCGGCCGGCAGGCCCTCGATGATCTGCGCCTTGTACTCCTCGCCGATGCCGCGGAAGTGGGCGATGGCCTCGGCGCGGTCCCAGACCTCGCGCGTGATCGCCTCGTCGCGGTCGACGATCTCCTTCATACGCACTTCGATCTTCGCGAGGTCGTCGAGGCTGAACGGCTCCTCGCGGGCGAAGTCATAGTAGAAGCCGTCCTCGATCGCCGGGCCGATCGTGACCTGCGTGCCGGGGAACAGCTCCTGCACCGCCTCGGCCAGGATGTGGCTGACGTCGTGACGGATCGTCTCCAGCGCCTCGGGGCTCTCGCGCGTCAGGATCTCGAACTTGCCGCCCGTCTCCAGCGGCCGGTCGAGGTCCTTGAGCTGTCCGTCGAGCTTAATGAGCACCGCCTTCTTCTCGAGCGACTTCGAGATGCCGGCGGCGATGTCACGGCCCGTGACGCCAGCGTCGAAGCTGCGTTTGGAGCCGTCGGGAAAAACCAGGTCGATCATGTTTCACAGGTCCACTTTCGCGCCGGGACATCGTCCTTCGAGCGCGGGGGCGGCGGCGGGTCGTACCCGCTGGAGCCCCAGGGATGGCAACGGCACAGCCGGCGCGCCGCGAGCCAGGAGCCGCGGAACGGGCCGTGGCCGATCAGGACCTGGGCGGCGTACTCCGAACACGTCGGGACGAACCGGCACCTGGGCCCGATCAGCGGCGAAAGCGTCAGCTTGTACGCGCGGAGCGCGCCTCTGACGCATCTCTCGTAAAGGCTCATGCCGGCTGCGGAAGTTGTGCTTGGGCCCCGCGCTTACGCCGGGGTTACGAGAGGATCAAGCCGCGCCGGCGGGGCTAGTTCGCGCCGTCGCCTGGCGGACGGCCTCCGTCGCCGCCTCGAACGCCAGCAGCGTCGAGGTGTGGCGGGCCGGGTAGTCCTTCACAGGCGCAAGCATGGCCAGGTCCGAAAAACGTCCTTCGGGCGGATCGCCGCCCGCCTTCAGCATAGCGCGGAAACGCTCTGCGGCCAATTCCAGCTCCGGCAGCGTCGCCCCGACCACGTTGGCGCCCAGCACCGCGGCCGCCGCCTGGCCCAGCGCGCAGGCCTTCACGTCCTGGGCGAAATCGGCCACCCGCCCGTCCGCCAGCGTCACGTCGACGGTCACTCGGCTGCCGCACAGCTTGGACACCTTCTCGACCGTCGCGTCGGGCGCGGCCAGCCGCCCCAGCCGCGGAATCTCCGCGGCCAGGCGTAGTACCTTTGCCGAATAGAGGTCGTCGATCATCTGGCGTTAGGTCGGCGCTCGCGAAGCGGAAGTCAAACCGGTGCGGCGCTCAGTCCACGCTCAGCTCGAACACCACCCTGTTGCGTCCCCGCGCTCGGCTGTAGCCGGCGATCTTGCACCAGGCGGTGATCAGGGCCAGGCCGACGCCCCCGCCGCGCTCCTCGTTGGGCCCGTCGAAGGTGGCGCCGCGCGGGTCATAGGCGACCCCGCTATCCACCACCGTCACCCGCACCACGTCGCCTTGCTGCTCCAGCCCGAAGCCGATGTGCGATCCGGCCTTCAGTTCGCCGTGCTCGACGATGTTGGCCACCCACTCCTCGGCGATGATCGCAAGCTTCTCCGAGACATCGATGGGCAGCTCGCATCCGGCGGCGAACCCGCGGGCGAGGCCGATCGCCTCCGCCACCGCGGCTCGCGTCGACGGCAGCCTGGCGGCCACGGCGTTGGCCGATCGGGAGTCGGAACTGGCGCGGCTTCGGGTTATGACTTGACCATTCGTCGATATAAGGGGGCCGCGTTGCACAGACCCATATTCGCAGGATTGCTGATCGCGGTTTCACTGTCGACGGCCACGCTTGCCGCCGAGATCGGCCGGGTGAAGGCCGTCACCGGCGCGGCGACCATCCAGCGCGGTGCGGCGACCCAGCCGGCGCGGCCCGGCGTGGTGCTCGACGTCGCCGACACGATCGTCACAGGCGCGGACGGACGCGTGGGCATCACCTTCATCGACAACAGCCGTTTCGCCATCGGGCCGAACAGTACGGTGAAGCTGTCCCGTTTCGAGTTCGACGACACCACCCATAAGGGGGCTTTCGTCACCACGGTCGACCGCGGATCCCTGGCCATCGTCTCCGGGCAGATCGCCAAGGAGAACAAGGACGCCATGAAGGTGAAGACGCCCACCTCGCTGCTCGCGGCCCGCGGCACGCGCTTCGTGGTGGAGGTGCAATGACTTGCGCGCGCCTGATGGCCGCGGCGGGCCTGGCGGCGCTGGCCGCCGCCTGCGCCAGCGGCCCGGCCACCAACGTCACCCTGCTGGCCGGAGAGCCGGGCCAGGCGACAGGCTCGGTCGCGGTGCTCGACCCGACGAGCGAGGCCGAGCGCGGCGTGCTGGACGCCGCCAACACCCAGGCCGCCGCCGGCGGGAAGAAGGTCAAGGCCGCCCCGGTCGACCCGGCCCGCTACGCCGACATCACCGCCGCCTTGCCGCGCGGCCCGGCCTTCTTCGTCCTCTACTTCACCGAGGGGACCACCAACCTCGATCCGAACTCGCTCGGCGAGTTCCGGCGGATGCGGGAGGAAGTGGCCCAGCGTCCCGGCGCCGAGGTGCAGGTGACCGGTCATACCGACACCGTGGGCTCATCGGCCGACAACGACCGCCTCTCGATCGAGCGGGCGAGGCAGATCCGATCCGTCCTGGTGAGCCAGGGCCTCGATCCTGCCATCACCCGCGCCACCGGCCGCGGCGAACGCGAGCTTCTGGTGCCCACCGCCGACAACGTGGAAGAGCCGAAGAACCGGCGGGTCGAGGTCACGGTCCGCTAGGCCTCGCTCGCCGCAGCGCCAGCACAGTCGTGTCGTCGCTGGGCTCGCCGCCGGCTTCGAACGCGCGAACCGCACCGATCAGGGCGTCGACGATTTCCTGCAGCGGCGCGGCCTGGCGGTCGCGCAACGCCGCCATCGTCCGTTCGCGTTCGAAGAGCGCGCCCCCGGGGCTCTGCGCCTCGGTGATCCCGTCGGTCAGCACGATCAGGGTCTCGCCCGGCGCCAGGGTGTGCGTCTCGATCGGATACGGGAA
>CAZBXO010000018.1:31896-35385 GCA_964495645.1 uncultured Phenylobacterium sp.
CGCATCAGCATCGAGCGCGACAACGCCTTCGAGAGGGCCATGAACAGCGACGCCGGCACGCCCTTGCCGGTCACGTCGCCGACCAGGAAGCAGAGCCGCTCCTTGTCCATCAGGAAGGCGTCGTAAAGGTCGCCGCCGACGGTCTTGGCGGGTTGCAGCACCGCGTCCACCTCCGCGTGCGGCGTGATCCGCGCCAGCGCATGGCGCGGCAACAGCATGCCGGCCTGGATATCGCTGGCCGCCGCCAGCTCGCCCCGTTCCTTGTCCAGGTCCGAGCGCAGCTTGCGCTGCACACGGCGCCCCTCGCGGAACAGCAGCGCCACCATGATCGCCGAGTTGACCGCGCCGGGCGCCAGCATGGGGATCGGGTCGATCAGTAGGTTCTGGGTGAAGGCGAAATAGCTTGCGCCGAACGCCGCCAGCACTTCCACGACCGCGCCGATGGACAGCTGGCTGAGCGGCGCCCGCAAGGCCGCGAACCAGGAGACGATCACCAGCGCGACGCCGACGCCCCATTCGAGCGGAGAGGCCCATGCTGGGCGCCTCAGCGCGCCCGAGCGCAGGATCGCGTCCACGGCCTGGGCCTGGACGAAGACGCCGTAGGTCTCGGTCTCCTTCGGCGTCGTCACCACGTCGGAGGTGCCGGCAGCGGTCAGGCCGACCAGCACGATCTTGTCCTTGAACTTGTCGGCGGGGATGCCCTGGCGCAGCAGGTCGGCGGCCGGCGTCTTGGGGTACGCCGAGAGCTGCTCGCCGTCCTTCGACGGCCGCGCGGTGAACCGCAGCTGCACCCGCCCCCTGGCGTCGACGGGAACCCTGTGTTCGCCCACCCTGATCGCGGTGAGGCCATCTTCGCCGCCCTCCAGTTCGATCACCGGAACGCCCTCGGCGACGCGCACGAGCTCCAGGGCGAAGCTGGGCATGAGCACGTCGCCGGTGCGGCCCAGCAGCGGCACGCGCCGGATCACTCCGTCCGCGTCCGGCGGACCGTTGGCCAGGCCATGGCCCAGCGCCGCGCCGTCGAGGATGTCGAGGCTGGCCACCGCGCCCGGATAGTGCGGGATCGTCTTCGGCGGGGTCCCCTTGAATTGCGCCTCGGGCGGCAGGGTCGCCGAGCCGGCGGCCCCCTCGAGCTGATCGTAGGAACGCGCCTCGACGCCCGCGCGCACCAGCACCACCGGCGCACGCCCGATGACCTGGGCGAAGATGTCGTCCATCGACGGCAGCGCGCTGACCTCGGAGGCAACCTCCGGCGACATCTCCGGGTAGAGCTTGACGAAGTCCGCCGGCGACTGGCGGTCGGCCTCCGGAAACAGGAAGTCGAAGCCGATGGCCTTGGCCCCGCGCGCGGCGATCTGTTCGGTCAGCCGGGCCATCACGTAGCGCGGCCAGGGCCAGCCGCCGACCGCCGCCAGACTCGGCCCGTCGACGGTGACCACCTCGATGCGGTCGGACGGGAACGGGGCCGGCGAATAGCGCAGGAAGGCGTCCCACAGCGGCTGGCGCAGCACCTGGCCGGGCGAGACCGCGATGAGCAAGGCCACCACGAACGCGGCGGCCAGCCCCAGGACGCGGACGCGGGTCCTGGCGGCCGGGTCCAGCTCGTCTAGGACGTCAGACCTCGACCTCGAGTCCGTCATACGAGCAGATCACCTCCAGCGGCCGGCGATCCTCGCGGACCAGCTCCTCGTAGCGGACGGTCTCGGCGTGCATCCGCTGGATGTCCTCGTCCGAGTAGGTCGGCTCGTGGTGGAACAGCGCCAAGGTCTTGGCCCCGGCCCCCAGGCACAGGTCCACCGCCACAACGTTGGAGGAATGCCCCCAGTCCTGCTTCAGGCTGACCGTGTCGCCCAGCGAGTACATGGTGTCCATGACCACCAGGTCGGCGTCCCTGAAGAAGGCCTCGAACGCGGCCTCGGCCTCCATGTTGTCGAGCTTGTGCTCGGAGTCGGTGGAATAGACCGCCGAGCGGCCGTCGCGCTCGAAGCGCCAGCCGTAGCTGTCATGGCTGTGGTACTGGTCGATCAGGCGCACCGTCACGCCGTCCACGTCGAAGACGTCGCCCGACTTGTGGACGATGAACTCGAACTTCGCCTTCAGCCAGTCGAACGGCACCGGGAAGGAGATCTCCTCCTGCTGCCGGCGCAGCGCCTCCTCGGCGTCCGGGTGGCCGGAGTGGACGATGATCGTCGCCCCGGGATCGAAGGCCGGCCCGAAGAACGGGAAGCCCATGATGTGGTCCCAGTGAAGGTGCGACAGGAAGAAGTGGTAGACGCGCGCGTGGCCGGCGGCGCAGCGGCGGAACGCGTCGATGCCGAACTCGCGCAGGCCCGAGCCCATGTCGCAGACGAAGAAGGCTTCGTCGCCGCCCTCGATCTCCACGCAGCTGGTGGCGCCGCCGTAGGTGGCGCGGGTGGCGAAGTCGAGCTGGCTGTCGGTGAAGGCGCGCGCCTCGGCCTCGTCGGCGAAGCTCTTGCCGCTCGCCGCCAGCAGCGCGCGCACGACCTTGGCCTTGATGGCGTCCTTGCGCTGCGCCACCGGCAGGGATCCGCGCGTGCCCCAGAAGCGGACCAGCATCAGACTGCGTCCACGACCTCGAACAGCTTGTCGTAGCGGCTGATCGCCAGGATCTCGCGCATCCGCTCGTTGGGCGCCGCAAGCTGGATGGCCACGTCACTGCCCGCCTCGCGCTTGGCGATGGTCAGGGCGCGCAGGCCGCGTGACGACATGTATTCCAGCCCCGACAGATCGACGACCAGCTTGGCGCCCTTGGCGCGCGCGTCGCTCACCGCCGAGCTCAGGTGGCTGGAGAAGGCCTCCCAGGTGGTTTCATCCACCCGTCCCTTCGGCGCGCCGATCAGACGCCCGTCGGCACTCGTCAGCTGCCAGTCCATATCCGCCCCAAGCCCAACAACCCGGCAACCATGCTCGCACACAATCCGCGCCGCCGGAAGCTTGGCAAGGCGCGGCGGATCAGCCCTTCCTCTGCGCCCACGCCGCCTCGGCCCGGGCCTTCAGGGCCTCGTTCATGGCATGGAAGCCGCGGCGAACCGGGCCGGCCATCCGCCGGCCGAACGACGGGCCCATCAGGCCGCCGAAGATCTCGCCATTGTCGACCACGCAGGCCACGTCGGTCAGGCTCTCGATCTCGACGTAGCGGATCGTCTTAATCGTCCCGCCCAGCATCTTCAGCTCCCAGTGCAGTTGCGAAGGCGGCGCCCATTCCAGCACCGTCGGGCGGATCACCGACATAGGCTGCCCCGGCAGCGCGAGCGTCACGGTCAGCACCTCGCCGATCCGCACCTGGCCCTCGACCCTGGGATAGGTCGGGTTCCACTCGCCCCAGCCGGCGACGTCATAGACGATGTCCCACACCACCTCGGCCGGCGCCTGGATGCCAATCCGGTCCTCCACCCGGTAGCCGGACGGCGGCTTGGGCGGCGGCGGCTTGCCCTCGGTCTGCAGGTTCAGCGTCTTGGGGCCGAGCGA